>JAFXFF010000007.1 GCA_017520705.1 Clostridia bacterium
ACAAACTGACGCGTTAGGCCAACTACGCTACACCCACCATATATGGCGCGCCTGAAGGGACTCGAACCCCTGGCCCCCTGCTTAGAAGACAGGTGCTCTATCCAGCTGGGCTACAGGCGCTTGTTTGTCCGTTCGGCGGAGTATTTGGAGCGGGTGATGGGAATCGAACCCACACAACCAGCTTGGAAGGCTGGGGTTCTACCACTGAACTACACCCGCAGATGTGCTTCACAGCGTGGATTATCATACCACATGTCCCTGCCGATGTCAAGTACCAATTTCTCGGTTTTTGCAAGAACTTTTATTTGGGATTTTATAAGTTTTTTGTTGAAATCCGTCCGTATATATGATATGATATATGTTAATATGCCATATTAGTGTTTGTTGAAGAAATAGCAACATTTTTGTAACCGTCTGTTCACACTCGTTCAGATAAGGTTTGATACACTCATATTTGGTAATTTTTATACGGAGGACATACACCTATGATTGAAGTGAAAAACCTAACCAAAACATACGGTGCGCACAAGGCGGTGGATAACATCAGCTTTGAGGTGCACGAAGGTGAGATTCTGGGTTTCCTCGGCCCCAACGGCGCCGGTAAATCCACCACAATGAACATCCTCACCGGTTACCTCTCTGCCACTAACGGCACCGTGACCATCAACGGTCACGACATTCTTGAGGAACCCAACGAGGCCAAAGCCAATATCGGCTATCTGCCGGAGCAGCCTCCCCTCTACCCCGATATGACCGTGCGCGAGTATTTGAATTTCATGTATGACCTCAAAAAGTGCGCCCTCCCCCGTCAACGTCACATTGCGGAGATCTGCCAAGTGCTTAAGATCGAAGATGTCTATGGTCGCTTGATTAAGAATCTGTCCAAGGGCTACAAGCAGCGCGTCGGCTTTGCTCAGGCGCTCATCGGCAATCCTCCCGTCCTCATTCTGGACGAGCCCACCGTCGGTCTCGACCCCAATCAGATCATCGAGATCCGCACCCTCATCAAGATGCTGGGCAAACATCACACCGTCATTCTCTCCTCTCACATTCTGTCTGAGATCGAGGCCGTGTGCGATCGCATTGTTATCATCAATCAGGGTAAGATCGTGGCCAACGATAACACGGCAGAACTTGCCGCCAACTTGTCCAATGATCGTCGTATGATCGTATCCGTCGCCGGTCCCGCCAAAGAAGTGGCCAACCTCATCAGCGGAATCAACGGCGTGGAAGAGGTCAGTTACGAGGGCAGCCGTGAAGTCGGTGTACACGAATTCGCCATCGAGACCGTTAACGGTGCGGATATTCGCCGCGATCTGTTCACCCGTCTGGCACAGCGCAATTGGCCCCTGTTGGCTTCCGGCTCCCGCGCTATGTCTCTGGAGGACATCTTTATCAATCTGACTATCAAAGGAAACGGAGGACAACTGTAATGGGTGCTGTATTCAGACGCGAGCTGCGTTCTTTCTTCACCAACCCCATCGGCTATGTCGTGCTGGCGGTCATGTTCTGTATCTCCGGCTATTTCTTCTTCTACTACAACCTGAGTGCCAACAGCGCTGACCTAACCACGGTCTACGTCAAGCTGTTCTCGGTAGTTATGCTAGCCATCCCCTTTCTCACCATGCGCCTGTTCAGCGAGGAAAAGCGTCAAAAGAGTGATCAAGCTCTCTTCACCGCTCCCGTCAGCCTCACCGGTATTGTAATGGGTAAATTCCTCGCTACTTTCCTGCTGTTTATCATCGGTCTGTCCATCACACTGGTGTATGCCGTGGTGATCGCCTTCGGCAAGGCCATCCCCGACTGGACGATGATCATCAGCAACTACATAGGACTGGCTTTGGTTGGCGGTCTCATCGTCGCCATCGGTGTTTTTGTTTCCGCCCTAACTGAGAGCCAAGTCATCGCCGCCGTTGGCACGTTGGCCGTGTCCATGGCGCTGATGTCCGTGAATATGTTGGGCGAGCTCTTTGCCAAATTCCGTTGGATCTCGGAAATGACGGATTTTCTGTCCGTCAGTGTCCGCTATTCCGATTTTGCTTTAGGCTTGATTTATTACGACAACATTTTCTTCTTCTTATCCCTGCAAGTACTCTTTGTCTTCTTGACGGTGCGTGTGCTGGATAAGAAGCGTTGGAACTGATGAAAGGAGGCACACAAATCATGAGTAAAAAGCAAGTCGCCTCCGAGCCGATTCAGAAGACTCAGCGTGACCCTCGTCGTCGTCGTTTCAGAACGATCTCCACCGCCCTCACCATGGCGGTGATCGTCGGCATCATCCTACTCAACGGTATTGTGAGCATCATCGCTGACCGCTTCCCCATCACCTTCGATATGTCTTCCGACAAGGTTTTTACCCTGAGCGAGGAGAGTAAAAACGTGGCCAAGGCTGTCACCAATGAGGTTGAAGTCGTGATTTTTGCCGATATCGAGGACTATTTCATTCAGATGGCGCAAGGTCTCTATGAAATGTCTTTGACTTATTACGGTGTGGAGATCGATCTCTCCAACCAGTTAGAGCGTCTCAGCCGCGAAATTGAAACCGCCTTGGCACAGCTGAAGTCCAATTCCGGCGAAAAGATCACGTATACCTTCATCAACCCCGACCAAGAGCCTGAAAAGTATGCGCAATACACCAAATACAATATGGGCGACAACAACGTGTTGTTCATCAGCGGAGAAAGAAATCGCAAGACCTCTCTGCAGAACATGTGCGAGATCACGGATGTAAACACGGTCACCTCCAACGTGGAAAAAGTGCTGGTTTCCAACATCTACGCTCTGCAGGGCGAGGATGACCGCGTCATTCAGGTGCTCACCGGCCACGAAGAGAACAACACCACCATCGCCGCATTGAAAAAGCTTTATGAACTCAACGGCTACATTTTTGAGGAATTGCTTATCACCGGTTCTGCCGAGTTCAACGACAAGGCCGAAACCCTGCTGATTGCCGCCCCCGCCAAGGATTACAGCGAGGCCGAGATTCAGCGCATCCGCACTTGGCTGAAGAACGACAATAAGCGCAATCGTCATATGATGGTTTACATCAACCCCACTGCCGATTGTCCCAATCTTTACGAGATGCTGAAAACCGATTATCACATCGAGGTTACCAATCAGCTGATTTACGAATCCGATCCCAACCGCTATTATGATTATGACAATCGATTGATATCTGCCGATGTTCCCACCAACGATTACACCACCAACTCCGCCGGCACCGCTACCGTGGTGATGCCTATGACCCGCCGCCTGCTGTGCGACCTCCCCGCAACCTCCGAAGGCATCGGAGAGCTGGGCATTCCGCTGACCACCCATCCCGACACCGCTTGGGTGTCCACAATCGGTAGCGACAGCGGAAAATTGACTCTGGACGAATCCGATTATCCTCTGCACTCCACCATCGCCTATGTGTACGAGTCCTTCGATGACAACACACAGGAATCCGCTACCACCACCGTAACCGTTTGTGGTTCCGCTTCGATGCCGGAATATGCGCAAACTTCCTCTGTCAAGAACGAGGATTTCCTTTTGGATATGATCCACAAAATTACCGGCTACGAAACCAATATTTCCATCTCTAACAAGATCATCGCCAAAGATGTTACCGAGTTCAAAACCGGCACCCAGATGGTGCTGGGCATCTGGGTGTTCACCGTAGGACTGCCCGTGGTGGTTCTGGCGATTTGCCTGGTGATCTTCCTGAGGAGAAGAAGCTTATGAGTACTGAACACCTGAATACCGAAAACACCTCTACCGAGAGCAGCGAAATCAACGAGTCTATGCTCTCTTTTGTGGAACTCAACGAAAAAGATAAGAACAAAGCGGATACAGCCAAACCCCGCCGCATCCGCCGCCGTACACTTAATCTGATTCTCACCTCCGCCGGCACGGTGTTGGTTGCGATCATCCTGCTGGTGGTTATGCTGCTGGATAAGCACGCACCCACCACCGGTGGCGGTGACACAACGCCCTCAGATACCACTGTTGAGACGCCGAAAATCACTCTGCTGAACAAAGCCGGCGACGAAGAAACCAAGGGCACCCCTATGAAGCAGATTGATATTCAGAACAAAGACGGCAGTTATACCATCCGCTACGACGATACCACCAAACTGTATCACATTGTTGGTTATGAGGATATTTATCTGGATACCGAAATGCTGCTGACTCTGCGCACTCACGCTGAGACCATCGAGGCCATCGAGCAAATCCAAGACGCCTCCAATTTGGCCGCCTTCGGTCTCGATGCTCCTCAGGCAACAGCCACCATCACCTACACCGACGACTCCACCGCCCGTCTGTTCTTAGGCAATACCACCCCCAGCGAAAATGGGTATTACGGCCAGTTGGAGGGTACCGACGGCGTCTACATTTTTGAGTCCGACACGGTTTCCTTGTTCCGATTCCGTTCCACCGCTTTTGTCCACACCGCTTTGTCGGCGCCGCCCAGTGTCAAGCCCGATGACAAGAACGGCAAGTCCTTGCTCAAAGAAGTGACCTTCAGCGGCACTGCCCATCCCATTCCCCTGGTGATGCGACGCTCCTATTACAACGACAGCGAGGAATTGACCTACTTCTCTTACATCATCACGGCGCCCTACACCCGTTGCACCACGGATGCGGTTTCCAATTCCTTGAGTCAGGTTCAGGCCATTATGGCCGATCAGGCGTTGATCCTGCATCCCACTGCAGCGGATAAGGAAAAAATGGGTTTCAACAATCCTCTGATCGATATCAAATTCACAATGGCTGTCGAGACCGAAGAAGAAAGCGAATCCACCCCCAATGATTCCACCGGCTCGTCTGCGGTGGATAAAAACGATACACCGAAGATCTACTACAACTCTATCGATTATCATATTATCGTAGGTAGCGTGGATGAAAACGGCAATTACATTGCTATGGTAGATGGTATTGACGTTATTTTCTTGGTCAGTAAAGAAAGCTATGGTTTTTTCTTGGATCGTACCTATCAAAACTCGGTCAACGATTTTCTGTTCTTTAAGAGCATTGAGGATCTGGGGAGTGTTTCCTTCAAACTAAACAACAGCTCCTACACATTCAACCTGGAGCACTATCCCGAAAAGGAAGAGCCCGACGACAAGTTGAAGGTAACCATGGATAATAAGACCTATTCCACCGAGGATTTCCGTGAGCTTTACCAGCTCTTGATGGGCCTAAAGAGATACGGCACCCCCGAGAAAGAACCCACCTCCGAAGTACCTCTGGAGATTGCCCTATACGACGCGGAAGGTGAGCTTTACCTCGGCGCCAAGTACTACAACACCTCCGGCAGTCTTTGCACCGTAGAGACCAGCGAAGGCGAATTGTTCACTACCCGCTGGAGCGATGTGGCCTTCTTCATTCAGCAGGTGGACAACTACCTCAACGGCAGAAACGTTCTGCTCAGTACCTAATACACAAAAAAGGACTCGTTTCGAATATTCGAAACGAGTCCTTTTTATCTTCTTTTACGCTCTCCGAAACAACGGGATAAACCAGGAGAAAAACAAAGATGCCAGCATCACCAACAACGGCTGGAACAACGACAGAGTACCGTTCATCGTCCAAAGCAGGCAGAAAATCAAGCCCAACACAGCAAAGACGGTTTGCACGGCAAGGGCAATCACTACTTTGGCTTGCAGTCCGCGGCAGGCAGATAACGCACGTGCCGTTCCGAGAATATGGCCATTGGAGGCCATCACCGCAGGTAAATTGTCGGTAGACTTTTCGGTCAGCTGCATATACATACGGCCGGCCGCCGCGGGCAATACGTCCACATAGTACTCATCCAGTTCAAAGCTTTCGCACAGATCGGACGCGGTGATATTGGGATCGCAAGAACGCACCAGCAACGTCACGCGGGAACGACACAGGTCCTGCAAAGCTGCCTGAATCTCGGGATCGGGCAAATACGAAACGACAAACATAGCCGATAGTTGGCCGGCGATGGAGAGATACACCAGGCGGCGACCGTCCTTGGCGTATCTGGCCTCGTAGTCCGCCGAAGGCACGTCTACGCCGTGATTTTGCAGCAAACGCCCGTTGCCCACAAACACCCGGCGGCCATCCACCCAACCGGACAGACCCATCCCCTGCTCATACACTAAGCTGTCCACCTCATAGAGCAGATCATCCTTATTCTCAATAATGCGGCGGAAAATCATCGACAGGGGGCCACCCGCCCGCACAGCCAACGAAGCAGCCGTCAAAATCGCCTCGTCAATATGCGTACCGGAGAACATCTTGATGCCGTGAAGCAGCATGCTCTCATCGGGATACAGATCGGCGATATCCACCGCCAAGGCGTCGGGCTGACCAAAGCATCGTACCGCTTTCCAGCCATTAAGAAATCCACCCCTGGCCAGCATGCGACGGCAACTGGCGGATAGCGGTGTCTGCACGGCTAACAGCGTGACAGGCATAGAGACACACACCATACCGGTAAAGACTCTGAGCCAATCCCACACTCCTGTAACGTGTTCGCTCAACAACGCCAGCAGCGACATCAACAGCGACAAGCCCAAAGCGGCGGGAGTGAGCCAACGACTCCAATCGTCTCCCCCATCCGTATCGTAGGCATTGGACAGATAATCGCTCAGGAATCCTGTGCGGCGGAAATATGCCACCTTGGCTTCGCCGTCGCTGACGGCACGGCGGCCGATCTCCTGCAGCGCTCCCTCTTCTTCGATCACCGCGGCAGCATACTTGTCGCCGGGATAGGATACAAAGGCAAAATTGCGGCGCACGCATACTTCTTGCTTGTGATGAGCAACCGCGGAGAACACCAGCAGCAAGCCGGCCAAAGGCGTCCAAAACGGCAGGGGTGTCGCAGCATGAAACAGATGTCCAATCACGTTCACAAGACAAACGGCAGACGCCAAGGCAGGGGCTGTATCGTTATTGGCGCACAGCGTGAACAATCCCGAGAGGCCACGAGTGATCGTAGCATAATTGAGTCCCATCATCAGCAAAAGCCCAAATAAGTGTGCCAACAAATAGCCCATCGGTGAGATCGGTGACTGCTCCACAATCACCGTCAGCAGCGTCAAAATCAGCAAAGCAAATTCCACCACACCGCTGATGAGCAGCGACCACAGCGTAGAACGGCAACGGTATTTCAGTTCCGCCTCCACCACTTGAGTGTCCTGATAACCGGTGAAGTCCTCAATTTCGGGCTCCTCCTCTGCCACAGGTTCTTCCTCGGGTTCGTTTTCCTCTTCCTCGTCACCATCCAGCGTAAAGGCACGCACCTTCTCTTCGCGGGTGCGTTGCAGACGCTCTTCGGGATCCATCTCATCTTCCGTTTCTGCTACCTCGCCCTCGGCAGGCTCGATATCCTCTACCCGCACCATCTCTTCCAGCGACAGTTGGTCGGGCAGCTGCTCCTCCATCGAAAGGATGGGCATAGGCTTAGCGGTCGGCGCCGTCGCCTCCGCAATCTCATCCTTCGGCATTACCGTCGGCACGACACGCGTATGCTCGTCACTGCGCGGCAAAGCCACACCGGAGGGAAGCACCACCTGCATGGTGATGGTCTCAGCCGCCGCTTTTACAGCGGGGAATTCGTCTACGGAACGACGAGCAGGAGTCGCCGTGGGCTCGTCAGGTATCGCTTCGGCAGCTACAACCGCTGTTTCAGGGGCAGTTTGTTCCGGCGCTGCCGCCACAGACTGCGCCGTTGCGTTACGGTAATGGCCAATGGGCTTAAGACCGTAATCCACCCAATTTTTTGCCAAAGAAGCGGTATCCTCCAGCTTACGCCCAAACAGCTTTTTCCGCTTTTTGAGCGGCTCTATGGGAGGTATCGCCTCTTTTACAGCAGGCGTTTCCTCCGCCGTCATCGGAGAGCCCTCAGCCACGGTGGGAATCTCCTCCGGCTGTTTGATCGGGGACGGCTCCATAATGGATGCCACCGCCTCCAGCTCCCCAAAATCCAGCAGCTGGGAGGGGCCCTCATCCATCTCGTCTTCCACTTCCGATACAAATTCTTCTTCAATTTCAATGATATTGGGATTGCCGGGTTCATCCGTTTCCACGTTCTCCACTACAGGCACAGCCGTGGATATCTCCGGCTGACGTTCTTTCAACAAGGAATTCACCAGATCGTCAATATTGTATTTCCCATTGTTTTCAGGCACGAAAAACACCTTCTCTCTACGAAGATACGCTTTATTTCGGTTGAATGGCAGGAATATGCTGACGCTGACGGGCAACCTCG
Source organism: Clostridia bacterium (assembly GCA_017520705.1). GTDB lineage: Bacteria > Bacillota > Clostridia > Oscillospirales > Acutalibacteraceae > UBA5905. The sequence goes on from JAFXFF010000007.1 coordinate 8,225, forward strand.
TACAGCACGATGCCGCAGGCTACCGACGCATTCAGCGAATTGATCTGTCCCGCCATAGGCAGAGACAGAACGAAATCACATTGCTCCTTTACCAGGCGACTGACACCGCGGCCCTCAGAGCCGACCACCAGCGCCATGGCGTCGGTCAGGTCGGTACGGCACCAGGGCTCGCCGTCCATATCCAGGCCGTACACCCAAACACCACGCTTTTTCAGTTCCTTCAAGGTCTCGGTGATGTTCGCCACTCGTGCCACAGGCACGTACTCCACCGCACCGGCGGAGGCTTTGTACACCGTAGAGGTGAGTCCCACCGACCGACGGCGAGGCACGATGACACCGTGGGCACCCGCCGCTTCGGCGGTACGCAGGATAGCACCCAAGTTGTGGGGATCCTCCAGCTCATCGCATACGATGAAGAAGGGCTTCTCCCCTCTTTCCTCAGCCAGTTTAAACAAATCCTCCAGATCGGCGTACTCCTTGCACGCCGCCACGGCGATGACACCCTGATGATTTTGCGCCATGAAATCCAGCTTGCGACTGTCTACTTCTTTGACGGGGATATTCAGCTGGCGGCACTTTGCTACGATGGCGCTGATGCTGCCCTGACGGTCGCCTTTCGCAATCAGCACACTGTCCAGCGGACGTCCCGATTTCAGCGCCTCGGTCACCGCATTACGGCCGGCAATATAATCTTCATAGCGTTTCTGCTCGTTATCCATAATCAAATCTCCTAAATGGTATAGTAACCCATAGTTAGTTAGATACAATATACCATATATAGTGTCAAATTACAAGTGGAAACCACAAAAAAGAGCGCCTTTTGTTGTAAAAAAGAAACATCCCCGAGATTTCTCCCGGGGATGTCTTTCTCGTATTACAGATAGGGCTTTACTTCCGCGTTGTAATAGACGGATACAATTATTTTCATAATGTCATCATATTCTGCCGGCACCTCGGCAATGTACTCATCCGGTGTGATCAAATAAAACTGACCACCCTTTTGCGCAATCTCTAACATATATTCATCGCTGAACAAGTGCTCCTCATCGCATTTACCAAGCGTGACACTAAAATCTTCCGCCTCAGATGAATAATAGAACTCCTCATCCATAGCAGCGAAATCCAAAGTCACCATAAGCCGATCAATGGTGTTTCCTTGTGTCTCGCTCAGATAGTAATACTCTTCGTCGGCATCATAATCAGGCCAATAGGAATAATAGTACGTAGTCAGTCCAATGTCCTCTTGCAGGTACTCCATTATGTAGTCGTACTTATCCTCACGGCAGAAATAGGTTTCCGCGCCATTCCAGTTCCAGCTATGCAGTATCACGCCTTTTTCATCAACAGTGAAGCTTTCGCCCAACGTATCGCTGAGTAGTACCGGCACATCCGGTTCGGTTACGTGTACCGTTTGTTCATAAAAAAACAGAAAACCTTCCGGCACACCTGTCAATGGCAAATACACGTTTCCTTTCCACTTAATGCTGCCATCCTCCTGCCAAAAAGCATGGGCGGCACGCATATCCTCTAAATTCTGACATCCGCACAGGGACAGGCACATCAGCACCATCAACAGCAAGGCAGTCCATCGTTTCGCTTTCTTCATAGCAGTCCCTCCCTTATTCCAGATTCAGCCGACGGCTGATCAGACGGTAAGAAATGAAGTAGAACAAACCGCCTACCAAAGCCGCCAGCACAATACCGCCGCACAGAACGATATGTACCGTGGCAAAGGGATGCTCGGCCACCCATGTCCACAGTGGCTCCCAGTCGATTTCAGCACCGACGAGTAGAGCAATCGTACCGATCACCTGCTGAATCGCATAGATACCGAAATAAGCGCCAACCGCCGCCAAAATACGGTTTTTCTTGGACTGCTGACCGATGCAGATGCACGCATAGAACAGCATCGTTTCTACCGCAAACAACACGATCAGGCCGATACCGGCTTCCACCATATACAGCGGCAGATGAGCCCCCCACTCCCGCACACACAACTTGAAGATGTACGCAATGGCTTTACCGATCTCCACAGTCAGATCACCAAAGGTCACGATGATTACTGAAAGGGCCGCCGCCACCAGCGTCACGAGCTGGGTCATGACCGCCACCGCTAATTTAACCAAAATATGTTGATGGGCGGTCACGGGTAGAGTAAAAGTCAGATAGCCCTCTCCACTAAACAGATTGCGATGGAAACGGGTGATGGCATATACAAAGGGACAGACGATACACGCTGCCAAAGACACTACGTAGAAGAAAATGGCCGAACCGCTGATGATGTTGTAGGCCACCGTCTCCTGCTCGAACAACTGGATAAAACGACCCAATATCGAAACGCCGCCCAATATGGCCCAAATCGGGATCATCGAACGCCACAAGGCGTACACCTCGTGCTTAAACAACTTCTTTACCATCGGAACACCTCCCGGAACAACTCGTCCACGCTCTTGCCTTCCTCCGCGCGGATGTCCTCCACCGACTTTTTCAACAGCAGATGACCGTCGCGGATAAACAGCACCTCATCCAGCACCTGCTCAATATCCGAAATCAAATGGGTGGAGATGAGCACGGTAGCCTCAGGGTTATAGTTGTTGATGATGGTGGAGATGACGTAATCTCTCGCCGCGGGATCCACACCCGCGATAGGCTCATCCAGCACGTACAGCTTCGCCTGACGGCTCATCACCAAGATCAGGCACACCTTTTCTTTATTGCCCTTAGATAGCGTCTTCAGCTTTTGCTTGGGCGAGATTCCCAATCGGGCCAGCATCTCATACGCCCGCTCCATAGAAAAATCCGCGTAGAAATCCGCAAAATACGCCACGATCTGTTCCACCGTCATCCAAGTGTTGAGATAGACGTTATCCGGCAGATAGGCCACCTTCGCCTTGGTGGAAGGACCGGGCTTCTCCCCTTCGATGTATATGGCACCGGTGGTGGGGGTCAGCAGACCGTTCAATATCTTAATGAGGGTCGTTTTTCCGCTTCCGTTAGGGCCTAACAATCCCACAATCTTGCCGCTCTCCAGCGTAAAAGTAACGCCGTTGAGAGCAGTGGTCTTGCCATACTGCTTGGTCAATTCTTCACAGCGCAACAATTCACTCATAGTACCACTCCTTTACAAATTCACGAGTCTCCTCTGCCGACAGGCCAAGACTTTCCATCACCGCAAAGTACTCTCGCGTTTTCTCCAACCGCAGATCGTGCAGCACCTCGCGGGCACGGGAAATATCCTCCTGCACGTACCAGCCGCTGCCACGCACGGAGTAGAGCAGCCCCTGCTCCTCCAGCGTATCCAGCGCCTTCTGCACCGTGTTTGGGTTGACGCCCCATCCCGCCGCCAGTTCTCGCACCGCGGGCAAGCGTCTCTCGGCATCATAGACGCCGCCTACAATATCCACACACAGCAGTTCGCATATCTGCGGACACACGGGACGATTTTTATCCAACTGTCTCACGTACTTATCGCCTCCCTTTGTATTAGTTCACTATTGAAATAATACAATATTTTCCACCTGTTGTCAATAGGTATTCACAAAATGATGAAAAAAAGGAGCAAACACAGCTTTGTGTTTGCTCCTTAGCTTTATCAATCCTCGTCGGGGCGATCCCAGTTGTGCCACACGTCCTGGACGTCGTCGTTATCCTCCAACATATCCAGCAGCTTTTCCATATTCTTGATGGCATCGGGATCCTCGATGGCGGTCAGCACATCGGGAACCATCTGCGCCTCTGCGGTGACAAAGGCGTAACCTTTTGCCTCCAAGTCATCACGCACTGCGGAGAAATCCTCCGGCTCAGTGGTGATCTCGAAGATATCCTCGTCGGCGGCAAAGTCGGAAGCACCGGCTTCTAGCGCATCCTCCATAACCTTGTCCTCATCCAGACCCTCAGCCTCTATGATCAGCTTGCCCTTTTGGTTGAACATAAAGGATACGCAACCGGTCTGACCCAGATTACCGCCGCACTTATCAAAGTAGTGGCGCAGGTCTGCCGCAGTGCGGTTGCGATTGTCGGTCAGGGTCTCCACGATGACGGCAATGCCGCAGGGGCCGTAGCCCTCATACTGAAGAGCCTCATAGTTCTCGCCGTTACCTTCGCTGGCAGCCTTTTTCAGGATACGCTCGATATTGTCGTTGGGCACGTTATTGGCCTTGGCCTTGGCGATGGCATCCTTCAGCTTAGAGTTTACGTTGGGGTCGGCGCTACCGCCCTCTTTCACCGCCACAGAGATCTCACGACCCATCTTGGTGAAGATTTTAGCCTTTTGGCCGTCGGTCTTCTCTTTTTTACGCTTAATGTTATTCCATTTAGAATGTCCGGACATGAGTAAAAATCCCCTATCTGTTAAAATATCTCACACAGTATAGCACAACTGTTCTCATTTTGCAACCATAATTATTCATCCGCGCCCAATTGACGCCAATAGGCGGCAATTTGCTCCGCCGTAGCCTGCACACGCCCTTGGCTTTGACGGTGGTCGCCACCGCCGCGCCCGTTGAGCGCGGCATTCATCTGCGCCGTGGCCGCTCTAATATCTCCCGTGCCGCCTAAGACGTAACTGTACGCACCGCCGCTGCCGGAAAAGGCGGCACACAAGCCGCCGCAACGCTCGGTCAAGCCGTTGACAACCCGTCGCAAAGTCTCAGTATCCCAATCTTCTCCAACTAAATACACCGGCTTATCCGTGGGCATCACCGCCGCCACCTGCATATCGGCAATACGGCGATTTGCGGCCCGCAGAGCCAGTTTCAGACCATCTTTTTCTGCCAGAAGACGGTCTACCGCCGCTGTTAAGTCATACTGCTTTACAGAGAGTTTTGCCGATATTTCCGCACTTTGTGCATACCGCAGGCGGTAATCCGCTAGCGCCGCCTCTCCGCACAGCAGGTGAATGCGCACACCACCCTTATAGCGAATAAAGTCCAGCAGCTTGATCAATCCGATCTCACCTGTACGCGCCACGTGTGGGGCACAGCAGGCACAGCAGTCCACACCGTCGATGGTCACCAACCGCACCTCGCCATCCAGTTCTTTTTTACTGCGATAGGTTGCCTTTGCCAATTCCTCCGCTGTGGGAATGGTCGCCGTCACCGCCACGTTGGCCGCTACTACACGGTTGGCTTCGTCCTCGATGGCGTCGATCTGTTCACGGGTCAATTCTCCATCCAGATCCAGCGTCACATCCTCGCTGCCCAAGTGGAAACCCACGTTGCGCAATCCGTGCCATCGATGGGCAATGCTGCACACGATATGCTCGGCAGTATGGTGCCGCATACGGGAAAACCGCGTCTCCCAATCCAACACACCTTCGACTTCATCTCCAGCTAGTAAAGGCTCCTGCACGTAGTGCCAGATTTCGCCTTCAACTAGTTGCACATCCTTCACGGTTAAACCGCCCAACACACCCGGATCCGCGGCCTGTCCTCCCCCTTCGGGAAAAAAGGCGGTACGGGACAGCCGCACCGCGTACCCATTGTTATGAGGAACACATTCCTCCACCAAAGCGGTGAATGTGCGCACGTAACTATTCAATTCATAGAGCTTCTCGGTCATAGACTCACCCTCACAAGCCATAGTGCCTTTATTATACTATCTTCGCCCCTATTTTGCAAGTAAAATGAAAAAGGGCACCCCGTGGAGTGTCCTTTTCACTGTTTAAAATTAAACCTTGCCGATAAACTTCAGCACACACAGAACAATACCGACCAGACCGTAGATCTCCACAACCACACCGATGATGGAGAACAGAATGCCGATAACGGGAATGCCGGCCAGCAGGCCGATCAGCCAACCGATCAGAGCGCAGATCACCAGGAAGATAACCAACTGGATCACCAGAGAGGCCACGTCTTTCTCCTTGATCTTGAAGGGGGTGGGCCACACCTGTTTGATCAGATTCATATCGATGTTCATATATTTCACCTCCTTTTTATCAAAGGTAAAGTATCAAAATAACCGCTCAAAGCAGTTTGAGCAACGTTTCACCCGGCGCTATGTAATGGTCTGCCATAGCCTCCAAGGGTAATAACTACTATTCAGTATAACATCTTTATCACCGATGGGCAATAATAAAATTACAAAAAAACATATTTTTTTGCAAAAAAGCCGCGAAAAGTCATTGTCTCTCCGCGGCTTTTTCATTAGGCTTCCTTGTATGGTACACGAGTCAGCTTTTTCATCAGTTCCGTCAGCGGTACAATGAGCATTCCTACCAACAGATTGCCCACCCCGTGAATCGCGTCAAAGGGCAGCCCGGCAATCACCCAAGCCACCGTCATATCCCAATTCAGTTGGAAAAACAGTGCTTGCATCGGGGCGCACAGCGCACCAAACATCAGCCCGTGCAGACCGCACACAAGCGGATACACCACGCAGGCCAGCCACCGCGGCATCCGACGGGGCAGCAGCATCGTTACGGCCCACAGCACCGTCCACACATAGAGATACGGCACCCACCAGACGGCAAATCCGGCGTACAGTCCGTTGACAAATACATAGATATAGATGGGAATCAGCGCTTTTGTGCGAAAAACGAGGGTATACACCATCGTCAGCATACCCAGCAGATGAATGTTCGGCAGGAACTCCATCACAATTTTGGAGACAAACATCACCATACCCAACATCGCAAACAGCACCAGCTCTTGTACCGTCAAGTCCCGTTTTTTACTTGCTGCGCTCAAGACGATAGGTCACTCCCTCTTCGATGTCCGTGCTTTCCACGCCGGTCATGGCATACGCATCACCGATATAGAAAGCCCAATAGGTCTGATCCACGTCCCAATCGGCGGTGATGCCGTTCACCTTTTTCAGATACAGGCCCGCCGCCTGTTCTTCGCCCTCCAACAGACCGTGCTCCATCATGGCCTCGCCCACAGTAGCCTTATCCGTGTGGATGGTAAACGTCACCTGATGATCTTCCGCTTTCACCTGCATCGTAAGCGTGGTATCGCCCTCACCCAATTCCGCATCGGACACGTACATGGCGTTTTTCCACAGGTCAAACTCATCATTTTCCGTTTTTTTGTTACCGCAAGCAGACAAACACAGCAACAGAACCACGACGGACAACAAACTAACCACTTTTTTCATTTTCCTTCATCCTTTCTTTGTAAATCGGTTACCATTACAAAAGGATAAAATAAAAGCACCCCTCCACGGGGTGCTGTGAAAAAGACGGACTCCTGCTATTCCGCTGCACACAGCCTCCCCACTTGCCCAAGAGACCTTTTATTGGCATCACAGACCGACAAGCATTCCGACTTAATCTGTCACCTAACGGTGCAAAAATTACGGTAATGGCTGTTGCCGCGGACTTTCACCGCGATTCCCTTATCCCCTAATACACGATTTCCAATCGTGTATCCGACAACGGGTGTTGCACCCGATGATCTGCGTTATTCTTTTGTAGGGGTATTATACCACACCCTCTCGCAAAAAGCAAGCAATAAAGGCCGCCGTACGGCGGCCTTTATCATTAAAACCATTACAACACGACTGAAATGCTCAGTTTTTCACAGCGACACTCATAGAAAGGCATACCTTTGAATCCATTCAAGATTTCAGCGACCTCAACGAGACCGGGGCACGTATAACAACGCACAACCACACGCAATCCATCCTCGTTGATGATTTCCACGTCTTGTTGCTCATCACTTTTCGCCAAAAGGTTCATTTCCGTCCAATGGTGGTCGTTATAATACACCGTAAGCCCTACAAACCAAACACCGTCGGGTACGTCGTAGGTCAACGAACGCTCACCGAAACATACGTTAACCTTCATAATCTTCCACCGAAATACGCACTTGCGTACCATTGGCATCCACGTTCATAATCGGTCCGACGCATCCCATTTCCACAGCAGACTCCAGTACATTACTGATCAAGACATAATCTTCCTCGTCGTCCTCATCGTCCTCGTCGACGATCATTTGCTTTAAGACGCCGTTATCCATCATCTTCTTTAATGCCGTCACGGGAAACTGTACTTTCGCATCCATATTCGCCGGACCAAGATGAGCATCGATGCAAACCACTCTGCGTGCAATCGCATCAGGGGCGGCTTCTTTCAATTCCGGCACGTTCTGCTCACCCTCAACGATGGCGGTTACGCTCACACCCAGCACTTTTGCCAACTCTGACAACGCTGTCACATCGGGATAAGAAGCGTCTCGCTCCCATTTGGAGACCGCTTGCGCCGTGACGCACATCTTCTCCGCCAGTTCTTCCTGCGTCAAGCCTTTCTTTTTACGCAATTCAGCAATATTCTGACCAATTGTATTCATATGTCGTTTCCTTTCTGTAAAAACTTGTCTCAGCGCTTTGACAAGTTCATTGTAGCACAAAATGCGGTAGTTTCCACAGACCGGCGGTTGTTTTTGACCGATTTACTGAACTATCCGTTGAATTTGCGCAAATCCCCGATGGAAATACCATCGGGGATTTCATCATTTCACAATCTGCTCATACAAGCGGCGCAACACATCCTCTGACAGCGGCACGGGATGGTTGCCCAAGCGTTCCACATTGACCCCGGCCACCAAGCGAGCAATCTCTTCGTCCCGCTTCTGTGCCACAGGGCCGCCAAGCCCCATCTCCTGCATCATAGCGTCCAGCAGAGCCACAGCCTCCGTTGAAGACTGCACACCCATACAAGCAGCGATCTCGTCCAACACTGCCAACAGAGCGTTATCGGCGCAGGTGAGCATATACTCCCACACTCGCGGCAAACACAGCGCCACAGAATGTCCGTGGGGCAAGCCGTAGATGGTGGTGAGCTTATAGCTCATCGCGTGGGGTGCGGTGGTAGTGGTGATATGAATCGCCTGCCCTGCCAGATTGGAAGCACGCAGGATCTCCAAGGTCGCCTCCGCATCACCGCCAAACACATAGCTCCGCCAATGCCGCACAACAGTACGAATCGCCTCAGCCGCTAATTCTCGGCTCCGCTTTGTCGCCGCCACCGACCAATAGGACTCGATGGCCTGACCCAGCGCATCCATCAGGGTGCATTTTTTCTGATAGTCCGGCAACGTATACAGCACCACAGGATCCAGCACCGCATAATCTGGCAGAATGCTGTCGTGGTGTACCGATTGCTTTTCACCACGGTAGTAAATCACCGCAAACCGCGTGGACTCGCTACCCGTACCCGCCGTGGTCGGCAGCGCAATCAACGGAATACCGCTGTCTGCGTAGGGCTGCTCCAGATAGCACACATCATCGGACATCGGCGCATACAGTTTAATGCATTTGGCCACGTCCATAGCGCTGCCGCCGCCCACCGCCACGATAGCGTCACATCCGTTGGCGCGGTAGGACTCCACGCCGCGACACACCTCGTCGTACTGCGGGTTGGGCGTGAAATCGGTAAAGGTTACATACGGAATATCCAGCGTGTCAAAATACGCCGCCACAGGCAAACGGCGAAAAGAGCCACCGCACACCAACAGGAATTTGCGGCACCCCAGTTGTTGCAGAATCGCTCCTATTTCGCGGTGAACACCCTCGCCGCAGAGAATCGTTTGAGACATAATATCACCTCAAAAGCAGTATAACACAACTCAGAGCAGAGAACAAGTACGAAAAAACAGGGCACCGTAAAAGCGGTGCCTTCTTTTTCTTTGGGACCGACACTCAAAATGGAACCGGTCTGAAATCCTGATTTTCTCTTATTTCAACTTTTTATCGCTATTTTTTCTTATCTTTTATGCTTTTAATTAAAATCACTAGATGTACCACAACAGCAGCAAATATAAAAATTGTACCACAAACGCTTATTATAAAAGGAACATCCGTTAATAACTCAAAAACATTTATAAGTGTCCAAAAAAACCAACAAATTGAAGCTATCAAACATAAAACATTGACTTTTTTCATAATTATCACCGACCTTTAGGTGTATTATAGCATAAAAGCGACAGGGATGCAAGATGTTAGTGAAATCGTGCTATCGCACGGTGAAATCAAAGGCTTTCGCCTTTAGTGAAATATTTTGCTAACGCAAAATGTGAAATTAAATCCACCCACCGCCGCAGCGATTTCACCCGAACGAAGTGAGGATTTCACATTGCGAAGCAATATTTCACCCACCCGTTAGGGTGGATTTAGTTGAAAAAAGTCCCGTTCTTTCGAACAGGACTTTTTTCTGGAGCTGGTTGACGGACTTAGAACACCGATTTTCTCGCTTCGCTCCAAAATCTATAGTTTGCTTGCGCAAACTAAGGCGCTTCAAGCAAGACATCAACCGCAAAGAAAAAGGGATACCGCAAGCGGTATCCCTTTTTCTTTGGAGCTGGTTGACGGACTTGAACCCCCGACCTGCTGATTACAAATCAGCTGCTCTACCAACTGAGCTAAACCAGCGAGTGAAACGAGCGCAGTTTAGCGAAGGCGGTAGAGCGACTCTACACAACTGAGCTAAACCAGCGAGTGAAACGAGCACGGTCTAGCGAAGGCGGTAGAGCGACTCTACACAACTGAGCTAAACCAGCGAATATGACGCTGTTTATTATAACAATCGGCGAAACGTTTGTCAAGACATACTCGGCCGAAATCAATGTAACCTTTTCACTCATCACCATCTTGCTTTTTTCACACCGTTCTGCTATAATTTTCCATAACAAGGAGGTGCCGTATGGACAAACAAAAACACTTACTCAAAAAAATCATTACCTCGGCAATTATTCTCACTATGCTTGCAAGCGTAATGGCCGGTTGCTCTGGCAAGGATAAGGAGCCGACCCTTCCCAAGGATGCCGCTACCACCGCATCACAGATCACCCACACCACAACCAACGCGCCTGCCACTACCACGTCGACCACAGCGGGCGACCCCACGTCCGAGACTACGTCCGCCACGACGCCGCAGTCTTCTGCGTCTGCCACGGTTACCAAAGGCTCCCAGACCAAGCTGCCTACCTCTGCCCACACGATGACAACCACATCCGCAACCAAACCCACCACCAAACCCACTACCGCGCCTACCGACGACAGTGACGAAACCAACTCGGTGGAAAAAGTAACCGAGATTTTTGATTTCACCTGCGACTTCCCCGACACCGAGGTGAAGATCGAGGTTTACAACGACCCCAAAAACGGCAAGAGACTCCCCTATCGCCTGTATATGCCTGCTAACTACGATCCGTCCAAGAAATACCCCGTACTGCTGGTCCTGCACGGCGCAGGCGAGATGGGCAACAACAATTATCTGCAGCTGCACAACGTTAAAAAGATCTTCGAGTGCAACGGCGATATTGTATCCCAGGGCTTTGTGCTCTGCCCACAGACCGATGAATGGTGGGCTTTGGGCGGCAGCCAGCTCACCGGCAAACTGGGCAGCGTCCTGCACCTGCTGGAGGAGGTGCAGAACACCTATTCCTGCGATGCCGACCGCATCTACGTGACCGGCCTTTCTATGGGCGGTTACGCCACATGGGATCTGCTGGCCAACTACGGCCACCTCTTCGCGGCAGGTATGCCCGTCTGCGGTGGCAACAACCAGATCGGCAATGCTGCCGCGATGAAAGATATTCCCCTCAAGATCTACCACAGCAAGGACGATGGCACCCTGCCCTTCTCCTATTCTGAGGACACATATAATGCCATTGTCGCCGCCGGCGGCAAAATGGCTGAGTTTATCGTCTTGGATGGGTATAATCACAACGCGTGGGACTATGCCTACGCCGACCGCGACGCTTTCAGCTGGCTGTATGCACAGAAAAAATCCACCTACGGTATCGACTCGTACGAATACGTCCCCTATTTCACCGTGCGTGATTCTAAAGGTAACGTAGTCATCTCCGAGGAAGACGTCCGAATGATGTATTACATCGGCGGCTACGACGAAAACGAAAAATACGTCATTACGCTGAACATGATGCTGACCGACAGTGGTCTGAGCAAGCTGGAAAAAGCCTATATGGGTAAGAGCAATACCTTTACGGTCTACTGGGCCAATGAAAAGCTGTACACATATACCGCCAGCGGAGCACCGCAAAGCAACATCTTCGCCATGGTAGGCATTTTCAATGACGAAACCGTAACCAAATTCTACGAAACGGTCAATTGGATCCTTGAGAATCGGGATTAAAATCACAAACAAAAGGAACAGCCACCCCATCGGGGTGGCTGTTCCTTTGAAGACTGGCCCTAATTGCGATACAAATGCACCCGCTTTTAAGGTTAGGGGGGTGCAAAGTCATTTTAGGTGGTGCAAAACGCAAATTAGCACACACCCAATTTCTTCATTGCATTCAAGAATATATCGGCTTCTCCATTAATATTTGCATTCCGCGTTGCTTCTATATCGTACCATGCGTATTCAAGTCCATGAATAATGATGGGAAGCCTTCTGCCGAATTTCTTTTCAATAAAAGCTTCTTGCTGCAGGCGCTTAGCAACGTCAGAAACAAGACCTAACAGTTCGTAATGACCTACGGGACCTTTTCCAATGTAATTGCAGTTTTCATCGTAGCAATCTTCGTTTTCTTCGCCGATGTTTGTAATACCATTCTCCTGGTACCAATCAAACAAAAGATCCGTCAATTCGTTCGGTGTATCCGGATCAATAACAGGCGATTCGTCCTGGCGCCAAAAAGCATAGTTCCATCTTTCCTCATCGTATTGTCCTGCACCCTCGCAATCTTCTTCGGTATTGTAGCTAATAGCAAAGGACGATACATTACTAATTCCATTATATTGGTAAGATTCATTTGAATACACGAAGAACGAAATAGCATAAATACCTTCTTCGTTCCAATTAGCCATGATTGATTTTACTGCATTATATAGTTTTTCGGAAATGTGTACCATAGAAAGACCTCCTTTTGACTCAATTCTACCATAGAATCGCATAAATATCAACATTTCAACGATTACTTGTATTTTAACGATTTGAAGTGAGTGAAATATTTGCCTTGCGGCAAATGTGAAATAATTTACTCCGTAAATGGTGAAATTTGATGCTTTCGCATCAAGTGAAGTGAAATAAATCCCCTCACGCCCGCAGGCATTTCACATTGCGAAGCAATATTTCACACGCGCAGCGTATTTCACAAATCCCGCAAGGGATTTATTTCGTTGAAAAAGGCCGTAACAGTGGTATCAAAGTTACGGTCTTTTTGGGGCGGAGAAGGAGGGATTCAGAACCCCCGAGTTCGGCTTCGCCCACCTCGTTGTTATTTTTTCGCTATCGCTCAAAATAAGGAGATTTCTCACGGCTCCCACTCCACAAAACACAAAAGACACCACCTTACGGTGATGCCTTTTATGTTTGAAGACTGACCATAATTTTAATACAAATGCACCCACTTTTGTAGTTAGGGGGTGCAAAGTTATTTTAGGGGGTGCATTCTCACACTGAGGGTGCAAATCACTTTACTATGCACTGATAAGTATTCCAATCGTAAATTTCGTATTGCTTTTGCGTTTTTAACAATCTTGAAAGAAGTCCTTTGGGCTTGTTAATTCGCCTCATTGCTTTTTCAAAGCCTTGTCGGCCAAAGGTATCATCCTCGTCATTCAGATCAAAACAAGCATCCCCAAGCCACCGTCTGTTTTTAAGGCCATTTGCAATAATTACAACAAAATTGCCGCTTTGAATTTCCTTTATGCGATCCAATAAATCGTCAGCAAGCATTTCTTCGTTGCAATCAAACATTTCAAAACCATAACTACCAAACCACAGTTCTTCAAAATGAAAGGTGCTATCAACGGCATTGAACTGAAGTTCAATATCGTTTCTTCCATTATTGCTTCGAATGATCAAAGCAATGACTTTACAAGTTTTTGCATTTTGGGTATAAGGGAACATTGACACATGGTGCCAATATGCTGTTTCATTTTCAAATTCGCGCACATCGAAAACAATGTTGTTTTCCGATAACAGAATCTTCACGTCGTTCAATGTCATATAATCACCACCTTGAACAAATTATATCATAAAACTTACTGTCTTTCAACGATTACTGGCTGTAATTTAACGATTACCCCTATAAATCAACGATTATGGTTACAATTTAACGATTGCTTACCTTTTAACGATTTGGAATAGATTAAAACTGTCAATTTAGAGAATCCTCTCCTAAAAAGTTCTCAAAACTCCAATTTTAGGTATAAAATAACCGTCATTCTGTTGTATCAGAATGACGGTTATTCTTTGGCGGAGAAGGAGGGATTCGAACCCTCGAACCGCTTTTAACGGTTACACGATTTCCAATCGTGCGCGCTCGACCAGCTACGCGACTTCTCCAAGTGGTCAAGTGATGCGCTCTCTTGAGCGCTTAGCCATTATAATAAATTTGTTGCTACTTGTCAAGGTGCAAACGACAACTTTTTTAACAATTTTGAAAATAGTTTTTTAATTTGACTCTTTTGTCTTGACAAACGGTTGTGACAATGCTAAAATAATGTGCGTTGACTGTACGGAGAGGTGTCCGAGCGGTTTAAGGAGCCGGTCTTGAAAACCGGTGACTCGAAAGAGCCAAGGGTTCGAATCCCTTCCTCTCCGCCAAACAAGAAGGACACCCTTCCGGGTGTTCTTCTTGTTCCGTCGGGGACGATGGGTAGGCAGAAGCCTTGTTAGTTTGCGTCGGCAAACTATAGAAGATTGCGCAGCAATCGACGGGGTTCGAATCCCTTCCTCTCCGCCACACTTTTTGACAACTGAATCGGCTTCGATCGGCTGCTCACCACACCCGATCTTGCGACATACGGAGTAGTACTCAAGTTGGTGACGAGGCGCCCCTGCTAAGGGCGTAGGTCGGGTAACCGGCGCGAGAGTTCGAGTCTCTCCTACTCCGCCAAGACAGAACCCACCCCATTTCGGGGTGGGTTTTGTCTTTGTTGTAGTGGGCGCTGGCACAAACGAACCTTATTTGCCCTCAGGCAAATAAGAGAAGGTTGCGTGAGCAACCGACGGAGTTCAGAGTCTCTCCTACTCCGCCAAACAAAACCGCAATTCTCATACAAAAGACTTGCGGTTTTTGTTGCTTTGTTGTACAATAAGGAAAAGGGCGGTGATTGTATGATCAATGAAGACAATCTAAAAATCGCGAGACATAATTTTGCATTGGCATCAAAAGATTTTGGCTTTGAATTTGAGAGTCCGTTCACTCTAACCAATGAAATTGAAGCATTTGGATACATTCCAAACTATGGGAGTAAAAACGGTGTTGTTATTTGCCTTTTTGATCCACCCGATCTTCTAACTGATAACAGAGTTGTCGATTGGTGCAAAGAAATGGATTGTTTTTGGTCATTTTTAAGCATCGAATCGTTAGCTGGAGAATATAAACGGTCATACTTCCGATCAATGCTTCGTGATTGGGGCAAGTATTAATCACTAAAATTTGCAAAAGGTCCCCTAACCACAAAAAGGAAGGCATTTGTATTAAAATTAGTCTCTCCTACTCCGCCAAAACCCAACAACACACCCGACACCATCACGGTGCCGGGTGTGTTTTTTTACTTATGATACTTACCACCGGCAGAGATCTGAAACGCACGGTACACCTGCTCCAGCACCATCACACGTGCCAACTGATGCGGGAAGGTCATGGGCGACATCGACAGCCGCAACACCGCGCGGTTTTTGACCGCATCCGACAATCCCCAGGAGCCGCCGATGATAAAGGTGATATGGCTGGTACCCTCTACCGCCAGCTTTTGCATACGCGCCGCCAAAGCAGGAGAATCCAGCTCCTTCCCCTCGATACACAGCGGAATCACCGCGCTGTCGCGGGGAATCTGCTCCAACAATCGCTTCCCCTCCGCCTCTACGGTGGCGGCAATCTGTGCTGCCGAGGGATTATCCGGCAGGCGCTCCTCCGTCACCTCTACCAGGCGAAAGCGGCAAAAAGCGCCCAGTCGCTTTTCATATTCCGCGCAGGCATCCCGCCAATAGGCTTCTTTCAGCTTACCCACGCACAGCAACGTGACGTTTATCATACCGATTCCTCCATCAGAAATACATCACAGGGCTATCCCCCACCGGCTTTGCCACAGACAAGAGGCAATCTCTGCCTACCGCAGCACCTGCCGCCGTCAGAGCGGCAGAGGCGCACTTCTGCGCCAAGGCGGGGGTGTTGTTGTGCTCGCTCAGATGCGCCAGCACAAACCGTGTGGCACCCGCCTCCACCAGCGTGGGCAGGACGGCGGCACACTCTTGATTGGAGAGGTGTCCCCCCTCTCCACGTATGCGCTGGATCAGCCAGTAGGGATACGGGCCGCTGCGCAACATCTCGGGGTCGTGATTGGACTCGATATGTACCGTTTGACACCCCTTGATGATCTGCAACACCGCATCGGGAATGTATCCCAAGTCGGTAGTCATTGCCAACGAGCGTCCGTCCTCGCTGTCAATGCGATAACCGTAGCATTGTCGGCTGTCGTGGGGCGTTTCAAAAGGGGTGATGTGCAACCCCGCCACCGTCAAAGAGCGATCGGCAGGCAGCATATATATCTTACCATTGCAGGGCAGCTTATTCTGCTCCGCCAACCCATCCAGCGTACCTTCCGACGCCACCACCGACCAACCGAACTGCTTGCATAGCACCTGCAAGCCCGCCACGTGATCGCTGTGTTCATGGGTCAGCAGCACCGCACGAATGGTGGAGGGATCGATGTCTCTATCCGTGAGAGCAGTCTTGATGCGACGGGCAGACACGCCCGCGTCAATCAGCACACCGCCATCGGCAGTGCCCACGTAGGTGCAATTTCCCGAACTGCCGGAAAACAACGGACAATACCGCATCATATGCTATCTCTCCCTTCTAATAATGACGCCGCAGAAACCGCCAGTGGCAGTCTCTGCGGCGCAAGCAAAGCCAATTTATTCTTCTTCGTCTTCCACCAGAGAAATCTCTGCACCCAAACGCATGAGCTTTTTCACGATATTCTCGTATCCGCGCTCGATATAGCGGATGTTATCAATTTCGGTCACGCCCTCCGCCGCCAAGCCGGCAATCACCATCGCCGCACCGGCACGTAGGTCGTAAGAGGTCACCGAGGCGGCCGTCAGCTTCTCCACACCGGTGATGGTAGCCGAATTGCCCCGCACCTCAATCTTCGCGCCCATCCGATTCAGCTCCTCGGTGTAACGGAAGCGATTCTCCCAAATGCCCTCGGTAATATGGCTGACACCCTCAGCCAAGCACAACAGCACCGCAATCTGGGGTTGCATATCTGTGGGGAAACCGGGGTGCGGCATGGTCTTGATATTACAATGCTGGAGAGGTCCGTTGCAGCGCACGCGCACCGCATCGTCCATCTCCTCCACCCAGGCACCCATCTCAATGAGCTTCGCGGTGATCGACTCCAAATGCTTGGGAATCACGTTACGCACCAAGACGTCACCTCGGGTAGCTACTGCCATCGCCATATAGGTGCCCGCCTCGATCTGGTCGGGGATGATGGAATAGTGGGCGCTGTGGAGATACTGGGTGCCCCGAATCTTAATGACGTCGGTACCTGCACCGCGGATATCCGCACCCATAGTGTTCAAAAAGTTGGCCAAGTCAACGATGTGAGGCTCTTTAGCCGCATTCTCGATGATAGTCATACCCATAGCGCGTACCGCCGCCAGCATAATGTTGACGGTGGCACCCACGCTGACGGTGTCCAGATAGATGGAGTTGCCCATCAATTGGTTAGACTGCACCTCGATGCAATCCCCCTCTACGGGGGTAACCTCTGCGCCCAGGGCACGGAAGCCTTTGAGATGCAAGTCCATCGGACGCTCACCAAACCAGCAGCCACCCGGCATCGGCACGCGGGCACGTCCGTTTTTGCCCAGCAGAGCACCAATGAAATAATAGGACGCACGCATACTGCGAGCCAAATCGTCACTCACCTCACAGGTGTTGACGGTGGTGGGATCAATCTCCACCGTATGCTCATCGATGCGGTCCACCCTGGCACCCAAGGATTCCAGCAACAGTAAAGAGGTGGTTACATCCTTGATGTTGGGAATATTCTCAATACGGCAAGGCTCGTCCGCCAACAGAGCGGCGGGTAAAATCGCCACCACAGCATTTTTTGCACCGCTGATATCCACAGCACCGGACAAAGAGATGCCGCCGTTAATACGATACTTTCTCACTATAAAAACACCCCTGACAGCAAATGATCACAGCAAAAGGGCTGACCTAATATGCACAATCTCTCGACGAATAACGCAGTTCATTATTCGCCCGAGGTATTATACCACATTTGCTATCAAAAGTAAATACATCTTTTCATAAAAAGGGAGTTTTTCCTATCCTTCGTACCGCAAAGCATCCACCGGACGCAATCCTGCCGCCTGATAGGCAGGATACGCCCCAAACACCGTACCCAACAGCAGAGTAATTCCAAATACCATCGCCAACCGACCGATGGGAAAGGTGGGTACCAATCCCAATACATAACATCCCGCAGCTGCCACGCCACCACCGACCAACAAACCGGCTGCAGCACCACACAGACTCATCAGCAGCGCACCGGCTAGAAACTCTGCCATGATTCGTCCTCGCGTGGCACCAATAGCCTTTTTGATACCGATTTCACGGGTGCGCTCATTGACGGAGGACAGCATCACCGTCAGAATACCAAACCCCGACACCAACAGCGAAACGCCACCGATGGCCGTCAGAATCAAAGAGAGAATATTCGCCATCGAGTCCAACCTCGCTCGCTGTGTAGCCAGATCCTCCGTGGCCAAGGTGCCGTATTCCTCTCCCGAGTATTTCAGCATCCGTTGAATGGTGGCCTGCACCCTTTGAGACTCCTCCCCCTCCCTCAGGCGTATGGCAATCTGATCGAACCGATACACTCCCGTCACCGTCTGTTGGGTGGTGTAGGGCACATACACCATATACGGAATGAGGGACGTGACGTTTTGCAGAAGACTGCTTCCCGTGGCGGTAACCCCCACCACCGTCGTTTCCAACGTACCGTCATCGTAGTAAAGGGACAGGTTTTGTCCCACCACGTTGGAGCGACCAAACACATCTTTGGCCAAGGATTCATCCACCACACACACGGCTGTCCGCGCCGCCACGTCCTGCGGCGTCAGCATCCGCCCGTGGAGCAATCGTAGGGAGATCACCTGATCGGCACCGGAATCGATGCCACATCCCACAATGGAATAGGCTTTTCCCTCCGCTACTGCCGAAGCAAACTGCAAAGACAGAGGCATAGCTTGCCGCACCTCGGACAGGCATCGAATGGCGGTCAGGTCCGTCACCGTCAATCCATCGGTGGCACTCACCGACAGGCCGTTGATCCCCATACTTTCCAGCTCGTTATTAATGGCCTGTGTGCCTATTCCGCCGATGCAGATGACCAGCACCACCATCGCCGTACCGATGGCAATGCTGCTCACCGTCAGCAAGGTACGCAAGCGTTTCCGTCCCAGTGCCATCCACGCACTGCGCCACACACCGCTCACGACGCCGCCTCCGTTACCACAGTTCCATCCCCCATCACCTTTTCCGGCTCCATAATCACCGTAGCATTAGCCAGGAAATCGTCAGCCAACAGCAGACCGTAGGGCACCTGTGAAGCGTTTTCCACCCGCCGCATACAGGCTCTCCCATCCTGCAGAATGTAAATATACGACCCCTGCTCATCCGCCAGCACCGCCTCATAGGGAACAAGGTATCCCTCCTCTATGACCGATGTGATCACCGTGGCTTTTGCGGACAGGCCCAACCGAAACGAATCGTCCGTTTGCCCCTCATCCGGAATCACCACCCCTTCCACGATCGTGGCCGAGCTATCCGCCGAGGCGGTGCCGGATATTTCTGTAAGCTTACCGGTGTAGGAAGTCTGCTCCAAGCCATCACCGCTGATGCGTACACGCATCCCTTCCCGTAACACCCGCAGATCCTTTTCCCGAATGGCGATACGCACCTGCAGATCACAAGGACGCACCAACAAAGCGCCGGGTGTACCAAACGGCAAGGTCTCTCCTGCTTCGGCAGACACTTCCACCACGATACCATCCTCGGGTGCGGTCAATTCTTCCTTCATCGCCGCCAATGCCACCTGCGTGGGGATATCCCCCGTATCGGCATAGGTGGCCTCTTTATCTATCACGATCAATACGTCGCCTTTTTTCACCCGCTGGCCTACCGCGACGCGCACTTCACGGATGCAACAACTGACGGGGGCAAACACCCCCACGCCGTCCACCGCCTCCACCACCCCGTTGCAGGATACCGTCTGCTCCACCCGTGTGGGGGTCAGCGCCGTCGTTTTGACCGTAGGCGGTGTGACGGGACGATTGACCCACACGCCGATCCCCACCATCGCCACTACGATACCGATTAACCAAAACCACCGTTTTTTCATAGCTGTCACCTCACATAAATTCACCTCTATTGTGCGGCAACCATCTTCAAATATGTAGCCGTTCGAAGCAATGGTGTGTTTTGGCAGCAGAAAAGCCGTTGCAACCGCAACGGCTTTTCGCTTATACGTATTTGGTTTCGGTGACCTCCACCGATTGAGAAACCACGTTCAGTTGCGCCAACACTTCATCGGGCGTGGAGGCAAAGGCCAGCAAATGAAGGCAGGTCTCCCGCATAAAGCCATCCTTCACCAATCCTTTGAGAATACCATACAAACCATCGAAGAAACCGTCAATGTTGTAGAGAATGATCGGCTTTTGATGGCGACCCAATTGCTTGAGGGTGTAGATCTCAAAAAACTCCTCATAGGTGCCGATACCGCCGGGGGTGACAATAAAGGCGTCCGATCGCTCCTCCATAATTTGCTTACGCTGACGCATGGTCTCGGTATACACCATCTCGTCACAGCGATCGTAAAGAATGCCATCCACGTTCAGAAATTCCGGCACCACCCCCACGATACGTCCGCCCTGACGGGTCATACCCCGGGCGGCAGCACCCATCAGGCCGCACCCGCCGGCACCGTAGACCATGCCGTGTCCCGACAGCGCCAATGCCTCGCCCAACGCTTCGGTAGCGGTGATGTATTTTTGATCAATTTCATTACTGGACGCACCGTATAAACACACATTCATCGGTACACCTCACCTTTCAATTCTTCTGCCAATGCGCGCATCCGCGCCTCATCCACCTTGCACACCCGTCGGTCGTAGCTGTAAAGGCCGTTTGTCTCGTCCTCCACGTCCGACAACTGGGTATACACCGCACCGCACAGGCCGCGGGAAACGGCAGGAATAATCTCCTTGCGATAGAGTTCCTCCACCGCATCCATATAGGCTGTTTGGTCACTGAACAGACGGTAGCCGTAAGTCTGCTTTTCGTTGAATACATGACCTTCGGGTTTATACGAATAGCCGCCGAACTCCGATAGGAATACGGGCTTGTCCCCCACCTTGAAACGATAAGGCTTGAAATACACGTGCTCGCTGATCACATCGCTGTCCGCGCCCTTAAACCAACCCGACGCAGTGTCGATAAAGCGGGTGCTGTCCAGCGCCTTCAGCCGCTCGTACATTCGCTGGCTTTCAAACTGACCCCATCCCTCATTGAAGATGGTCCAGCCAACGATACAGGGGTGGTTTTTCAGTTGCTTTACCGTTGTTTCCATCGCTTCCTCAAAAGCCAAGCGAGCGTGTTTGTTCCGATGCAGCTTTTTGTCATTCCGTTTCTTGATGCCAATCGTGGGCAAAGCGGTATCCCGCCAGAAGGAATACTCGCCATTGTTCACCATATCCTGCCACACCAGCATCCCCAAGCGGTCACAATCGTAGTAGAATTGCTCCGCCTCCACTTTAATGTGCTTGCGTAAGGTGTTAAAGCCCAGCGCCTGCATTTTCTCCACGTCCCACGCATAGCAGGTGGGTAGCGGCGGCGTGAACAAGCCGTCACTCCAATACCCTTGATCCAACACGGCGTGGAAAAAGACGGGTTTGCCGTTGAGGCATAGACGGGGAACCCCCTCCACCACGCGGGTGTCCAAGGTGCGGATGGCAAAATAGGACTGCACCGTATCGGTGGCGTCGGTAATCGTATACTCGTACAAATAGGGGTCTTCGGGACACCACAGACGGGGATTGGGCAGATCCACCCGTGCTACACCATTTTGTAAATCACACTCCATTTCCCCATCGGGGGTGGTAACCGTCACAGAGCCATCGGATACCCCTTCCACGTGAATGGTGACACCCTGTTCATCGACGACAACCGACAGTTCCCGCACATACTCAGCAGGTACACTCTCCAGCCACACCGTCTGCCAGATGCCGCTAACGGGAGTGTACCACATTCCGCCGCGCTGATACTTTTGCTTGCCATAAGGCAACACGGCGGTATCCAAAACGTCCAGCACCAGCACCTCAAGGGTGTTTTCTTCGGCTAAATAGTCGGTAATGTCCACAGTAATCGGATCATAACCGCCGCTATGCTGCTCCCCTACACGGCATCTATTTATATACACATCCGCTATTTGGTCTGCTGCACCGATATGGAGAAGCACACGGTCCTTGCGAAACCCCTCGGGCAACGAAAAAGTACGCCGATACCATATCGCGTGATTGGCAGGCGGCACCTCGTGCACACCTGACAGCAAACTTTCGGGACAATAGGGCACACGGATGGTTTTATCATAATCTGTGGGGAATTTGTCTCCGTAGGCCAAATCCCACCAGCCGTTAAGACACAGGAAGGACTCTCTGCGTAGTTGAGGGCGGGGATAGACGTCCCACGGGATGCGGTCGTGGTCTGCCGCCAGCCGTTCACCCGATGGGGTATACAAATCAACCGTTTCCATTTTCACGGACAGGCTCCCCTTTCTTCAGCTTCAGGATGGGAATCAGCGTAGCGAACACCAACACCGCCACCACTGCCGCGGCAAGAAAGATGTTCACATTGGGAACAAACGAGGTGGTGCCGTCGTCATTGACGATGGTATCGGCGTTTTTCAGCACCGCCGCGCCGATGGCAGGGCCAATGATGCCGGGAATCAGCACCTGGGCCACAATACGCAGGCCCTGAAACATACCCGCCTTATTCTCGGGTGTGTAGTCGCGGATCATAGCGCCGAACACCGCCATACCCGCCAAATAGCCGGTCATCATCAGCAGAGAGCCGACAAACACAGGGACGGTAGCACGGGTAAAGAACAGCACGCCATAGCCGCAGAGCAGCAATACCAAGGCAGGCACCGCGGAGCGGGTGAAGCCGTAGCGGTCGTACAGACGTCCGTAAAAAGCGGTGGCCACCGACGCCAAGATAATGGCGGGAGCCATGATCAGCACGTAGTCATCCATCTGCAGAGACACCTGATAATAAAGAATGAGATACGGCATAAAGATCTGGATGGAAATGCCAAACACCGCAAATGCAATGAGGGTGGCATACAGCACCTTATTCTGCCTCATCACCGAGGGGCGAAAGCCATAGACGATATTGGCAAAATAGTGGCCGTTTTCGGGGATCTTCACCGCAGTATCCTTGATGAGGAACAGACCCAACACACCGATAGCGATCACCGCGCCGCCGATAATGAGAAAAATAGCGGTCCAAGAGGAGGCTTTGTCCAAATCAAAGCCCATAAAGCCGCCGAACACCGCCAAAATGGCCACCAGCGGCATCATCGCATTGATGCCCTCGGCGGCGCCGCGATTGGTATGGTCGGTAGAGTCGGTGAGCCACGCATTAAAGCAAGCATCGTTGGCGGAGGAGCCGAAAAAGGTCATCACGCAGTCCAGAATGATGGTGACCGTCACGCCCAGGGCCGCCGCAGACACCGCAGGGAACAGCCCACTCAGCACGTCCACCCGCACCAGCGAAAAAGCGGCGATGGACAAGCCCCATAAAATGTAGCCCACACAGATAAAAATCTTGCGTCGGCCCACTTTATCCGACAAGGCGCCAATCAGCAGTGTGGTTACCGTCGCCGCCAGCGCGGTGGCGGAGACCATGGCAGAGATGGCGGAGGCAGAGGCATTAAACATCTTGTAAATAAAGACGTTAAAGTACATATTTTCTACCACCCAGGCCACCTGACCCGTGAGGCCGAAAATGACCAACGCCAACCAAAACCGCGATTTTTCTGCTGTGCGAGACATACGCATCCCTCTTTTCTGCAAAGTTCCTGCTTATTATAGCATAAAAAGAACTCCGTTGCAAGAAAAAGACCGAGCCAAAGCCCGGTCTCACTCAAAAGGAGGAAATGCTTAATGCATCCAGCAGCGACGTCACCAAAATCAAGACGATAAACACGGGGGCCACATAGCGGATGACCGTGCGAAACAGTACCGCTTCCCGCGGCTTTAATCGCGCCTCGTCGATGAGCACACGCGGCCCCACCACATAGCCCACAAAAAGGCAGGTCAGCAAGGCAACGATCGGCATCAGGATGTTATTGCCTACAAAATCAAAGAAATCCAGCAAGCTCAATCCAAAGGGCCGGATATGCGCCCACAGACCATTGCCCAAAGACGAAGGGAGCCCCAACGCCACCGTGGCTCCCACCACCATCAAGCAGGTGGCAGCTCTGCTCCAATGCAAACGGTCCTGCAAAGCGGATACCGCCGTTTCCATCATCGCCACAGAGGAAGTCAAGGCCGCCAACAGCACCAAAAGGAAAAAGAGGGCGCAGATCAGCCGACCGCCCGCCATCCCGGCAAACACCTGCGGCAAGGTAACAAACATCAGCCCCGATCCCGCATCCAGGCCCTGCGCTCCCGACAGCGCAAACACCGCCGGCACCACCATGAGTCCCGACAGAAAAGCGATGCCCGTATCAAACCACTCGATTTGCCGCACAGATCTGTGGATGTCCACGTCATCCTTCATATACGAACCAAAGGTGATCATCGTCCCCATAGACAGGGACATGGAATAAAACAGCTGGCCCATAGCGGCCAAGACCGTATTCACCGAAAAACGGCTAAAATCCGGCCTCAGGTAATAGAAAACGCCCTCACCGGCCCCAGGGAGGAACAGCACGTATGCCACCACCACCAGATTCAGCACCACCAGCAACGGCATCAGCCATTTGCTCAATTGCTCGATGCCCTTTTCCACCCCAAACAGCACCACCAACGCTGTTAGACCCAAAAACACGCCAAACCATAAAAGCGACTCACCTCCCCGGGAAATAAAGCCCTCAAAAAAGGTGCCCTGTGCCAAAAGCTCCGCCCCTTCGCTGAGCGAGGTAACCCAATACTTAGCCACCCAACCGCCCACCACGCAGTAATACGGCAGAATGAAGTATGGTACGGCCGACACCAAGTAGCCGAGAAAGGTATATTTTCGATGGAGGGTGCGGAAAGCCCCGATGGCACTCTGTCCCGTGCGGCGACCAATGGCGATCTCCATGGTCATCAACGCAAAGCCAAAGGTTACCGCCAGCGCCAGATACACCAGCAAGAAAACACCGCCTCCGTACCGCGCCGCCAAATAGGGAAATCGCCAGATATTTCCCAATCCCACAGCGCTGCCGGCGGCCGCCAGAACAAAGCCCAATCGGCTACTAAATGAGCCTCTGCTTTTGCTCATACCCATACCCCACTTGCCTTTTTTCAATGTATATGCGTATGTTGCTCCTTTTCACGCCGTTTCCAACTGGAAAATGCATACAGATCGTTCAGTAAAAACACCGAAAAGCAAGCAATCATAGGTGTAAAGGCTGTATCCTTCACAGAGGCAAGGGTCCACAACACAATTAGCACGACATCGTTAGCGGCGTAAGCGAGCGCATAATAGCTGCTGCGATAGTAGGTCAAATAGGCAGCTAAAAAACTAGTCGTAACCGAAACGGTACTGAACAAGAGATTGGGGGTGTTAAGCCACCACAACAGCACGCCGAACAGAGCCGTGGAGGCTATCGCTCCTACCATCATCCCTATCCGCTGGGAACGGGTCAGTCGGTGGATCTCCACCTGTGCCGTATTGCCTTGAAAAGGATGACGCAGCCAGCTGAACACCGCAGCCAATGCCATAGGAAGAGTCATCCCCAAATACGTAATCATCTCACCGTAATAGCGAAATTGCCAAGAGGTGATACCGTACAGCACACTGAACACTACCGTCAGCACTTGTCCCCACACGTCTCCCTTTGCCATAAAGACCAGGGCCACTGCACCCACCACAACGCCAATCTTAGTCGTCCACGCGGCAGAGGGAGTCGACAGATTGCACAGCATCACCACCAGCAGCGACACCGCCAACACCCGCCTATCTTTTTTATTCAGATGTACAAAAGGGTTTCGCCACATACCAAAGCTCCTTTAACAAAAAGCACCCACGCATCTCTCTTCAAAGACCTAACGAGAGATGAGTGGGTGCTGTAGTGTTATCATCAGCACCGTCTACCCGGTGGCAGACGTACAATTTAGATTTTATGCGCCTTGCAGAAGACCTCGACGTAGCGATCGATGGCCTCGTCCACCACCTTGACAGCATCGGCACGGGAGGCGATCTCGTCCACGGCGGTGGTCTTATGCTCCAGATTCTTATATACCGTGAAGAAGTGACGCATCTCGTCAAACACGTGACGAGGCAGATCGTCAATATCGCGGTAGATGTTGTAATTGGGGTCATTGAAAGGAATGGCCACAATTTTTTCATCGTTGCGGTCGCTGTCGATCATATTGATGACACCAATGGGATAGGCGCGCACTAAGGTCATGGGCTCAATGGGCTCAGAGCAGAGCAACAGCACATCCAATGGATCCCCGTCATCGCCATAGGTGCGGGGAATAAAGCCATAGTTCGCCGGATAGTGGGTGGAAGTATATAAGATACGATCCAACATCAACATACCGGTCTCTTTGTCCAGCTCGTATTTCTTCTTACTTCCTTTGGAAATCTCTACCACGCAGATAAAATCTTCCGGATTAATACGAGCAGGGTCAATGTTATGCCAAATATTCGCCATCACACACGACTCCTTTCAAAACTTTTTGCCATTTTAACACACAAAAGCGGAAAAGTAAAGTTATTTTTCAATGTAGTCGGTATTGAAAGCATACGGAAGCAGCTCTTCCAGCGAGATGGCCGTGTGAGAATCCTCTCCCGTCACGATCAGAATGGGCATATCTTTGCCGCAAAATTCCGCCATCACCTGACGGCATACCCCGCAGGGAGGAAACGCACCGGTAATCACGCCGTCCTTGCCGCCGCAGACCGCCAACATGGCAAACTCTCGCTCACCCTCGCTGACCGCCTTAAAGATGGCGGTGCGCTCGGCGCACACAGTGGGGGTATAGGAAGCGTTCTCGATGTTACAGCCGGTGTACACCTTACCGTCAGTGGTGAGCAACGCAGCCCCCACCTTGTAGCCCGAATAGGGGGCATAGGCCTTCCCCATCGCCTGGATGGCGGCGGCACATAAGGCTTCTCTCGTCATCATACGCCCTCCTTTTTGAGTAACGGCCACAGACTCTCTCCTGCACCCGCATAAGGCACATTCAGGTAATCCGCCACCGTAGCGGCAATATCCGCATAGGTGGAGCGAGTGCCCAAATTCACAGGTTTCACGGGTGCGCCGTACACCACCAGCGGCACATACTCGCGGGTGTGGTCGGTGTGAGCGTCGCCGGGGTCACAACCATGATCGGCGGTAATAAGCAGGATGTCCTCCTGCCCCATCTTCTCCGTAAAGGCGGGGAGCCAGCTGTCGAATGCAGTCAGGGCGGCGGCATAGCCGTCCACGTCCTGGCGATGGCCGTACAGCATATCGAAATCCACCAAGTTCACAAAGCAGAGGCCCTCAAAGTCGGTCTGCGCCGCCTTCAGCGCCACCTCCATACCCTCGCCGTTGCCGTGGGTCAGGTCACAGCGGGTGATACCCTGCCCTGCGAAAATGTCGGAGATCTTCCCCACACCCCACACCGTCTTGCCGGCGGCAGCGACGGCATCCAGCAACGTCTCCGCAGGCGGCTGAAGCGAGAAATCGCGGCGGTTGGCGGTACGCTTAAAGTCGGGCGCGCTCCCCGTAAAGGGACGGGCGATCACACGGCCCACGCCGTGCTCACCCTGCAGAATTCCACGAGCCTGACGGCAATATTCATACAACTGCTCCAACGGCACCACGTCCTCGTGGGCGGCAATCTGGAACACGCTGTCGGCGGAGGTATACACGATCAGATCGCCGGTCTTTACGTGCTCGGCGCCGTAGTCGGCGATAACCTCGGTGCCGGAATAGGGCTTGTTACACAGCACGCCGCGCCCCGTGGCGGCGGAAAACGCCTCCAGCACCTCAGCAGGGAATCCATTGGGATAGGTGGGCAAGGGCTTTGGCGAAATCACGCCTGCGATCTCCCAGTGACCGATGGTGGTGTCCTTGCCGGCAGAGGTCTCCGCCAAGCGAGCAACCGCGGCGGTGGGAGAGGTATTGGCGGGCAGATAATCCTGCCCGTCAATGTTGCCCAGACCCATCTTCAGCAGGTTATCGGCGCAAAACTTAGGCGACGCAGAGATGCGGCGCATCGTATGGCAATCGTGGTCGCCGAAAGCGGCGGCATCGGGCAGCTGACCGATACCGCAGGAGTCCAACACAATGAGAAATACCCGTTTCACGGTCTTCCCCCCTCTCAGCCCAGAGCCTTGGCGGTCTTGAGCGCCAGCTCCATCATCTGAGTGAAGGAATTCTGACGCTCCTCGGCGGTGGTGGCCTCACCGGTCACGATGTGGTCGGACACGGTGCACATGGCCAGCGCCTGCTTGCCGCAACGGGCGGCGTTCATATACAGGGCGGCCGCCTCCATCTCAATGGCCATCACGCCCATCTTGGTCCAGGCGGCGTTGGCTTCGGCGCCGTTGTCGGCGTAGAAGGTGTCGGAGGACAGCAGATTGCCCACGTGGAAGGGCAGACCCATCTCGGTGGCGATGTCGGCGCAGGTGCGCAGGACGTTGTAGGACGCGATGGGCGCATAGGTGCCGGGCAAACCGTACTGGGAGGCGTAGGCGGAGTTGGTGCAGGCGCCCTGACCCAGCACAATGTCGCGCACCTTGATATCCGGATTCAGCGCACCGGCGGAGCCAACACGAATGATGGTCTTGACGTCAAAGAAATTGAACAACTCGTAGGAATAGATGCCGATGGAGGGCATACCCATACCGCTGGCCATGACGGACACGGGGGTGCCCTCGTAGGTGCCGGTATAGCCGTGGATGCCACGGACGTTGTTCACCAGCTTCGCGTTGGTCAGATAGTTCTCCGCAATATACTTTGCGCGTAAAGGGTCACCGGGCATCAGCACGGTGGGAGCGAAATCCGCAGGGGTCGCGTTAATGTGAGGGGTGGGATAGTTTGCCATAATCAATCGTCCTTTCTGTATTTCATCAAAATTATTTCATCACAGTCGTTACGATACCATAGCCCCACAGCACCAAAAGGATCAGGGGCAACACGTACTTACAATACACATACATCCGCTTGGGGAACCGCAGACCTTGACCGGCGTTGGCCTCCTCCATAAAGGCGTTCCAGCCCCATCCCTTTTTGTTCCAGGTGCAGAACAGCACGTACACCAAGGAACCCAAGGGCAGGATGTTATTGCTGATGATAAAGTCCTCCAGATCCATAATGGTGGAGCCGGCACCCATCGGGGTTACATCCGACAGCAGATTGAAGCCCAAAGCACAGGGCAAGGACAGCAGGATCACCGCCACGACGTTGACGAGGCACGCCTTACGGCGGCTCCAACCGCGGGTATCCATCCAGAAGGAGATCAGATTCTCAAACACCGCCGTCACGGTAGACATGGCGGCGAAGATCATAAAGAGGAAAAACAGCGTACCCCAAATGCGGCCGCCTGCCATCGAGTCGAACACGCGGGGGAGCGTTTCAAACAGGAGCCCGGGCCCGGCATTGGGATCGATGTCATAGGCAAAGCAGGATGGAATGACGATGAAGCCTGCCATAATCGCCACAAAGGTATCCAATGCGGCAATGGACACACTCTCGCCAAACAGACGGCGGTCCTTGTCAATATAACTACCGAAGATCGCCATACTGCCCATACCGATGGAAAGGGTGAAAAAAGCCTGTCCCATAGCGGAGAACAGCACCTCGCCTACGCCCAGCTCAGCCATCTTACCGAAATCGGGCACCAAATAATAGCGCAGGCCCTCCCCTGCTCCGGGCAGGGTGACGGTACGCACCGCCAGCACCGAGATGATGGCCAGCAGCGCCAACATCATCCCTTTGTTGATCTTCTCAACGCCTTTTTTCAGCCCCAAAGAGCAGATGAAAAAGCCCAGCACCGTCACCAGCACCATAAAGCCCACCATCACCCACGGGGAGGCCAGCATATCGCCAAATTGGGTCGACACCTGCGCAGCCGTGTTATCGGTAAAGTCGCCGCGGATCATCTTGAGAAAATAAACAAACATCCAGCCGCAGACGGTGGTGTAGAACATCATCAACAGATAGTTGCCCGCCAGACCGACCCAGCCGAACCAGTGCCATTTGGTGCCCTTGGGCTCGATCTCCTTAAAAGAGCAAACCAAGCTGCGCTGGCTGGCACGACCCACGGCAAACTCCATCGCCATAATGGGCAGGCCGAACAACAGCAAAAAGGCCAAGTAGATCAAAATGAATGCTGCGCCGCCGGACTGCCCCACCATGTAGGGGAATCGCCACACGTTGCCGAGGCCGATGGCACAGCCCGCCGAAATCAAGATAAAGCCCAACCGCGAGCCGAATTTTTCACGTTCCATGGTTCTACTCCTTAATGTCCACGCAGATCGGTATCCAGCAGAGCCTGCAACCAATCGGGAGCATCGCCCCAGCGATAGACAATAAAATAGGTGTCGTCATAATCCTCGTGACGGAAGGAAGGGCCACGGGAATTGGCCCAACCAATCTTCGGGGACAGTTGTATCTGTACATCGCAATCGTATTCCTCATAGTGTGTCTGCAACTCGTTGAGATGCAGATCGCTTTTGATGAGAATCGCACCGAAATACTGCATGCCGTTGCCGTTGCCCACGATCTTCGCCGCCACGGAAGTGGATTCCACCAGCTCGGTATCGGGGGGAAGCGGCAATTTCTTGAGTTGGTTTTCCACCTTAAGAGCGATGGCATTGTTGATGATGGGAACACCCACAGAAAAGAACAGCAACAATATGGCGATAAACACCATCGTCACGCGGATCCACCGTCGGAGTTTATCCTTTTGTTGATCACGCAAAGCCACGGTTTCCCCTCCTCACATATGCTTGATATAATATTATAACACATTATCACGGCGGGTGCAACAAAAAATCCCTCGACGCTGTCGAGGGATTTTCCATCAATCCAACGTTTTATATCCCAGGGCTTCCACGGCGGCTCTCAGCACCGGCATGGGAACGTCCTCAGACAGGGTGACGGTGGCGGTGGCAGAGATGTGGCTGGCCACGGCAGAGGTGACACCGGGGATCTCCTCCAACGCCTTCTTTACGTGAGCCTCACAGTGCGGGCACATCATACCCTCTACCTTGATAACCTTCTCCATAACGATTTCCTCCTCTTCATCTTTGTGAACATACGTCGTGTGTAATTTGACAAAATTGAGCCGCAGAGCGTTGGTTACCACGCAGAAGCTGGACAGGCTCATGGCGGCGGCTCCGAACATCGGGTTCAGCTCCCATCCCAGCAGGGCGATAAACGCACCTGCCGCCAAGGGGATACCGATGGTATTATACACAAAAGCCCAGAATAAATTCTGGCGGATGTTTCGCAGGGTAGCCCGCCCCAAACGCAGGGCGGCAGTCACGTCCGACAGACGGCTGTGCATCAGCACCGCATCCGCCGCATCGATGGCGATATCGGTGCCGGCGCCGATGGCAACACCCAAATGGGCTCGGGTCAGGGCAGGGGCATCGTTGATGCCATCCCCCACCATCGCGGTGTGCCCTTGCTCCATCAGGCGACGGATGTGCTCCTCCTTGTCGGCTGGGAGCACGTCGGAGATCACCTCGTCCACCCCCACGCGCTTACCGATAGCGGCGGCGGTACGGGCGTTATCGCCTGTCAAAAGCACCACGCGGATGCCCATCTTCTTCAGATCCGCCACAGCGGCAGGACTGTCCTCTTTGATGCGGTCCGCCACGGCGATCATGCCCAGCAAGCGGTCGTCGGCGGCAAAGAACAAGGGCGTTTTGCCCTCCTCTGCCAATCGGTCTGCCAGTTTCTCCGTTTCAGCAGAAACGGACACATGATCGGAAATATATTGGCGATTACCGCCTCGCAGGGTGACACCGTCCAGGACGGCTGTAAGGCCGTTGCCGGGCAAAACGGCAAACTCCGTCACGGCCACCGGCGAAATGCCCTTCGCCTGCCCATATTCCCGCACAGCTTCGCCCAAAGGATGCTCGGAGTGCTGCTCCAGAGCGCAAGCCACCCGCAACAATTCCGTTTCGTCTGTGATGGGTAACACGTCGGTCACCTGCGGGTGTCCCTCGGTGACGGTACCGGTCTTATCCAGCGCTACAATGCGGATGCGACCCGCCTGCTCCAGAGCGGCGGCAGACTTAAACAGGATGCCGTTTTTAGCTCCTACACCGCTGCCCACCATAATGGCAACCGGCGTCGCCAAGCCCAAAGCACACGGACAACTGATCACCAGCACCGAGATGCCCCGTGCCACGGCAAAGCCGATAGTCTGCCCCAACAGAAGCCAAACCGCAGCCGTAATCACCGCAATTCCCATTACGATAGGCACAAACACGCCCGACACCTTGTCCGCCAGCTTAGCGATGGGCGCCTTAGTGGCGGCGGCATCCTCCACCAGCTGAACAATACGGGAAAGAGTGGTGTCCTCCCCCACCTCGGTGGCGCGGCAAACGAGATAGCCGGAGCGATTGAGGGTAGCGGCATACACGCGGTCACCGACGCTCTTATCCACCGGCATACTCTCTCCGGTGAGGGCGGCCTCATTGACCGCACTGTGTCCCTCCGTTATCACACCATCCACAGGGACGGTTTCGCCGGGGCGAAGGATAAACACGTCATTTACCCGTACATCCTGTACCGAAACGATGCACTCACCATCCTCTCTCAATACCGTCGCTGTACGGGGAGCGAGCTCCATTAAGCCACGCAATGCGTCTGTGGTGCGCCCTTTAGAGCGCGCCTCCAACAGCTTTCCCACCGTGATGAGGGTGAGGATCATCGCCGCCGACTCGAAATACAGGTCGTGAAGCCCATCCATAGCCGATGCAGGATGGATGGCCATCGTAAATAGCACGTAGGCGCTGTAGCCGAAGGCGGCGGCAGAGCCTAACGCCACCAACGTATCCATATTGGGAGAGCGACGCCACAAGGCGGTGAAGCCGCTGATAAAGAAACGTTGGTTCATCACCATCACGATGGCAGATAACAACAGTTGCGCCAATCCCAACGCCACGGGGCTGTCTGCCAACACGGGCGGCAACGGCCAATGCCACATCGTATGCCCCATAGACAGATACATCAGCACAAGCAGAAAGACCAGTGACACCAACAACCGCCGCAAAATGGCGGGTGTGGCGGTATCGGTGAGAGTATTTTCATTGGCGGCCTTTTGCCCCCTGACAGAGGCGCCGTAGCCCGCCCTTTCCACCGCGGCGATCACCTGAGCAGAGGTGGCGGAGCCACTGACCATCATTGTGTTGGTCAAAAGGTTGACCGAACAGCTATCCACGCCATCGAGGGCGGTAACCGCCTTTTCCACCCGCGCACTGCAAGCGGCACAGGTCATCCCCGTTACACGATATTGCTCCATTCTGTCACCTCATCGATCCGCAAACAAGGCGGTAGACAGGTAGCGATCCCCCGTATCGGGGAGCAGCACCACCACCGTCTTGCCCTCGTTTTCATCACGGGCCGCCCAACGAATGGCGGCGGCAAGGGCTGCACCGCTGCTGATGCCGACCAGTACCCCCTCACGCTGCGCCAGCGCGCGGGCGGCTTCGTAAGCCTCCTCCTCGGTGACGGTGAGGATCTCGTCATAAACAGATGTGTCCAGCACCTTCGGCACAAAGCCCGCACCGATGCCCTGCAGGCCGTGAGGGCCTGCCACGCCACCCGTCAACACAGGGGATCCCGCAGGCTCCACGCCGACGATCTGCACGGTGGGGTTTTGTTCCTTCAGATATCGACCCACACCCGTGATGGTGCCGCCGGTGCCAACGCCGGCCACGAAAGCATCCACGTCACCCTCCGTATCCGCCCAGATTTCGGGTCCCGTGGAGGTATAATGCGCGTCGGGATTCGCAGGATTTTCAAATTGAGACGGTATAAAACTGTCGGGGATGGATGCGGCCAGCTCCCGTGCCTTAGCGATGGCACCGGCCATACCCAAACGGCCCTCGGTGAGCACCAACTCGGCACCGTAGGCACGCAGCAGACGGCGGCGTTCCTCACTCATGGTGTCCGGCATCGTCAGAATCGCCTTGTATCCCTTGACCGCCGCCACCGCCGCCAAGCCGATGCCGGTGTTGCCGCTGGTGGGCTCGATGATGGTGGCGCCCTCGCGCAGATCACCTGCCGCCTCCGCTGCGGCAATCATCGCCGCCGCCACACGGTCCTTGGCACTTCCGGCAGGGTTCATCCCCTCTAACTTGGCCAATACCGTGGCTTTGAGGCCATACGCAAACCGCAAACGACTCAGCACCAACAGCGGTGTCCCGCCGATCAGATCGGTAAAATTATGGGCAATCGCCATACCGCCATCCCCTTTCTCGTAGATGGTAAAATTATATCACCCACCTCAAACGGTGTCAAGTCGGGGACGATTGACAAAATCCGCGTCCCCGTGGTATAATACTGGGAGCGATCGTGAGAGGAGGTACTTAGCGTGAACGAGGCGTTTTCCCGTACCGCCCTGCAATTGGGCGAGGATGCTGTAGAACGGCTGTCCAAGACCCGTGTGGCGGTGTTCGGCATCGGCGGCGTGGGCGGCTATGCCGTAGAGGCGTTGGCCCGCAGCGGCGTAGGCACCCTGGACCTCATCGACGACGACAAGGTGGCACTCTCCAACCTCAATCGGCAGATCATCGCCACCCACCACACAGTTGGACAATACAAGGTGGATGCCGCCGCAGAGCGCATCGCCTCCATCAATCCCCACGCCGTGGTGAACACGCATCGCACCTTCTATCTGCCCCAAACGGCGGCTGAGTTTGAACTGAGCCAATACGATTACATCATCGATGCCATCGACACCGTGGCGGGCAAGATCGCCCTCATTGAGGCGGCCAAAGCGGCAGAGACCCCCATCATCAGCTGTATGGGCGCCGGTAACAAGCTGGACGCCACTGCCTTCCGTGTGGCGGACATCAGCAAGACATCTGTTTGCCCTTTGGCGCGGGTGATGCGCAAGGAGCTGGGCCGCCGCGGCATCCGCCACCTTAAGGTGGTGTATTCCACCGAGCTCCCTTTAGAGGGGCAAGCCCCCGAGGAGGAAGGCTCCCCCGCCACCGATACTCGTCCTACCCAGAAACGGGCCAAGCCCACCCCCGGCAGCAATGCCTTTGTGCCTGCCGTGGCCGGACTGATCTTGGCCGGTGAGGTCATCCGCGACCTGACCAACCACCAACGATAGGAGAATGGACTTATGCAGTTACAAGAATCCGGACAGATGTATTTGGAAACCATTTTGGTGCTCAGCCGCACCCTGCCTATGGTGCGCTCCATCGACATCGTGGAGCATATGGGCTATTCCAAGCCCAGCGTCAGCCGCGCTATGAGCCTGCTGAAAAACGGCGGCTTTATCCGCGTGGATGAGGACGGCTACATCACCCTGACCGAGGATGGCAGAGAGGTCGCCACCAAGATCTACGAGCGTCACACCATCCTGACCAAAGCCTTGGTACTGTTGGGTGTCGATCCCGACACCGCCGCCGAGGATGCCTGCAAAATGGAACACGCCATCAGCGACCAATCCGTTGCCGCCATCAAGAAATATCTGGAAAATTTGGTGTAAAGCGAAATGCATTTACAGATCAAAAAGCCCGAAACCATCGCGGTTTCGGGCTTTTTTGCTTGCTTATTGAAAAGAATCATATACCTCTTTCAATCGGTGGGGGTAATCGGTCATAATGCCGTCCGCCCCGATGGAAATGAGGTGCTTCATCTCCTCTTTATCGTTGATGGTCCAATAATGTACCGCCAGATTATGGCGATGTGCCCGTTTCACCAGCCCCTTGGTGGCTAAGGTAAATCCATATTGCTCGGTGGGCAACTGGAACACACACATACCGTCGGTATATAGCGCATCCAACCCTAACAGCTGCAGCACGTAAAAGGTGGCGACACCGCCTACGCCGGGAGAATACATAAAGGTGTCGGGCACCTCCCCCGCCTTTTGCAAACGCTTATATTCGTTATACATTTCGTTGTGGAAGCTGGCCAACACCACCCGATCAAAGGCGTCGTGCTCCTCTAAGAGACGCAACACCTCTTTCAACGCACGGAAACCGGTCTCGCCGGACTGCTTAATCTCCACGTTGATGCGATTATCGGGGAATGCCAGAATCAAATCCTCCAGAGTGGTAGCCAAAAACACCTGCTCATCCCGCGGAGTAATCCCCTCGGGATAGGTCACGTCCGTGGGGTACTTGGCGTTGCCCTCGTCATCGGTGAAGTGGGTCAGCTCTCCCGCGAGATGATTGATGCCATCCTCGTCCTCTTCTACGGGATTGATATAGCCAAAGTCCACCTTCTGCGCCATCAGATCCGAATAATTCCAGTCCTCGATGAGTCCCGTCACGTTGGTTTTACGATCCAGCGAAATATCGTGGGAGAGGATGACCACCCCATCCTTGGTGATGCTCACGTCCGTCTCCATCATCACCCGACGGTCCACGCTGTAGGCGTTGTAGAAAGCCTCCAGAGTATTGTCCGGAAACTCCCGATTGCCGCCGCCGTGGGCGATGAGCAGGGGCATCTCCCCCTCCTTCATCATAGGGTTATCCAAGGCGAAATTCTGTGAACGGGGCCACAGAGCGATCACACCGTACACCAGTACCACCACCGCCAGCACAATGGCGGTAATTTTGAGACCTTTACGCTTCATATCATAACACAACCTTTCCGACGCACCACAGAATTCCGATGAGGATCGGCTGGTGCACCGCATAAATCACTAAAGAATGGCCACCGATCCACTCAATGAGGCGGCAGTGAGAGGTGTAAAACCACGCGGGGAAATTCCCCCGCGCAATCGGGCGGTATAAGCCGCGACCCGCCCAGAACATAAACAAAAACGGGATGACGGGGAAATAATCCAGACTGGCAAAGCGGTCACTCGTGATGCCCAAGGAATACAGATACTCCACATTGGGAAATTCCACACGGACGTCGCAAACGCCCAAGTGCAATATCCCATCGGGAAAATGAGCAAATACCAGCCACAGCACCACGCCCAATGCCGTCAGGATCGGCCAGGGGATACGGTCCAACACCTTTTCGCACAGGGCGGTGAGCACCATACAGGCGCCAAAGCAGCTGAGCACGCCGAACACGATAATGAAATCCGACAACCACAGCACCGTCACCAGCGTCACGGCGAAGCCGATCAGGTACAGCCCCACACCGCGACGCAGCAAATTACGGGAATATCCCGAACAGATACCCGACACCGCAAACAGCACCCACAGGAAGCCGGTGTGCACCGCCTCGACGATAGGATCCCCCGGGGTCAGCCAATGGGGCAGGCTCATCTGCGCCAAATACACCAGATCGTGCAACAGATGATAGGCAACCACCAGTATCATGGCGCCGCCACGCAGCAGATCCAGCATTATCACCCGCTTTTGACTCATACGCTCACTCCTCAAAAAATGCGGTTTGACTCAATCAGGGTCAAACCGCATTTCATGCTTTTACTGATGACGGCCCAAACAGGCAGCGCCCACGATGCCGGCATCATTGCCCAGTTCGGCTACACACAGCTTGGTCTGCTTTTCGGAGAATTTGCTGTAGCGGCCGTCCTCGATGAGCTCACGCACGGGGCCCAGCAGATTCTCGCCCTGGCGGCACACACCGCCGCCCACGCACAGCACGTCGGGCTGGAAGATGTTGATGACGTTCAGCAGGCCGCAGGCCAGATACTCACAATAGCGATCCACCACAGCCTTACCGGCCGCGTCGCCCTGCTTCATCGCCTCAAAGGGGATGCGGCCATCCACCTTGTCGATGTCGCCGTCCACCAGTTGCCACATCAGGCTGTCGGGATTCTGCTGCATCGCCGCCTTGGTCTGACGATGCAACGCCGTAGCGGAGGAATAGGTCTCCCAGCAGCCGCGGCGGCCACAGGTGCAGGGCTCGCCGTCCATGATCATCACCACGTGACCCAGCTCGGCACCCGCATAGTTAGAGCCGCTGTAGATCTTGCCGTCGATGACCACGCCGCCGCCGACACCGGTGCCCAAAGTGATGCACACGCTCTTAGCCGCACCCTTGGCGGCACCCGCCATCGCCTCGCCCAAGGCGGCGGCATTGGCGTCGTTCTCGATATACACGGGTAAGCCCGTCTTTTCCTTCATTTCGGGGCCCAGCATGACGTGGGCAAAGCGCAGGTTATTGGAATACTCCACCTCACCGGTCTCCACGTTGCAGGTACCGGGGCAACCGATACCCACGTAGGACACATCCTCCTTGCTGATGCCGGCCTTCTCGATGACAGCCAGACACAGAGCGGCCATATCGTCGATGATCTCGCTTGCCGCACGGGGCAGATTGGTCTTGCAGCTGACGCTCTCGACAATCTTACAATTCTCATCTACCAAGCCCGCTACAATATTGGTACCGCCTAAATCAACACCGATAGTATACATAACGCATATCCTCCTAAAATTACAGAGTGGACAGCAGCGCCGTAAAGCAACCGCTGAGCTTGACCTCGCCGGCGTCGGCGGGGATAAAGAACGTATCGTAGCGACCGAAGGCTTCGCCGTCGATGGTGCCCTCACCCTCCAGCACCAGCACGGCGGTGAAGGTATCGGGCTTGCCCACGGTAACGGTGCCGTCCGCCTTCAGTTCGGTGACGGTGAAATATTGGCAGGAGGACACCTCGGTAAACACACCGCCCTCCACCACCGTCTGGGTGGGCTCCACAGCGTCGGCGGCACGGGTCAGGTCGGAGACCTCCAACGCCTTCTCCACGTGCAAGGGACGGGTATTGCCCTGGGCGTCGCGGCGACCGTAGTCGTAGACGCGGTAGGTGACGTTGGAATTCTGCTGGATCTCGGCGATCAGCAGGCCCTTACCAATGGCGTGGATGGTGCCGGAGGGGATGAAGTAGCTCTCCCCCTTCTGCACAGGCACAAAGCGCAGAATATCGGTCAGGGTGTTGGTGCGGATGGCCTCCTCCATCTCGGCGCGGGTGACGTCCTTCTGGAAGCCGTAGTAGATGCCGGCACCCTCCTCACAATCCAGGATGTACCACATCTCGGTCTTGCCGAACTGGCCCTCATTGGCCAGCGCATACTCGTCGCTGGGATGCACCTGCACCGACAGATCGCTCTGGGCGTCAATGAGCTTGATCAGCTGAGGGAAATCCTTGAAAGAGGCAGCCTTGGCACCCAAGTCGGCGCCCTTCAGCGCCTCGGCAAAGGTGGTGCCGTCCGGCAGATAGCTGGGGCCGTCGGGATGGGCGGACAGCACCCACGCCTCAGCCACGCGGTCCATATCGGAGACGCCGTACTCGGCCATCAGCTTGTGACCGCCCCAGATGTAATCCTTGAAGGAAGGGGTCAATTTGAGAATTTTACCCATAATAACACCTCGTTATGTAGTATTTGTCTTATTTTACCATAGTTTTCCCGTCAGGTCAACGAAAAATCCCGCCATCCGCAGGGACGACGGGATTTTTTACGCAAAGATTACTGATAGACGCGGATATAGTCGATGATGTAATGCTGGGGCAGGACGGTCTCCTCGTCGTTGGGACGCTCGTCGTCGTTCCAATCGGACAGGGCGGTATTGATGAGGATATAGTGAGGCTTGAAGAAGCAATCCTTCATATCCTCGGTGATCTCCTGCGTATGGAAGCACAGATCGTCGAAGTAGAAGCGGCACTCCTTCTTCTCCCACTCCACGGCGTAGACGTGGAAATCGTCCGCCAGCTTCTGCCCGGAGGGCAGAGAGAAGGTGCCGGTGATGCAGTTGTGCTCATCGGTGCCCTTGGTCTGGAAGTGGAGGGTGGAGCGCATCTCGCCGTTGGAATCGGGGTTGGAGTTGACGGTGGCTTCCATAATGTCGATCTCGCCGCAATGGGGCCAGTTCACCACGGAAATATTCTCGCCCAGGGTCCAGAAAGCGGGCCACAAGCCCTTGGACCAAGGCAGCTTGGCGCGCATCTCGATACGGCCGTAGGTGCAGGCAAACTTGCCCAGCGTATTCAGGCTGGCGGAGGTGTATTTGGCACCCTTGTAATCCTCCCGCAGAGTGACGATGTGCAGCATGCTGTCCTCCACGTAGGCGTTACAGGGACGGTCGGTGTAATACTGCGGCTCGTGATTGCGGATAAAACCCAGTTCAAAGCCCCACTTGTCGCGGTCAATGGTATCGCCGTCAAAATGATCCTCAAAAATCAACTTATCGAATGCCATATTCATTCTCCTTTTCGGATAGATTGTCCGTGCGAAAATCGCAAACGGGATTGGCATAAGTATAAAAAAATTCCACGATAAAGTCAATAGATTTAGTGGAACAGTGCCGCCCGTGCCACTACATTTTGCGAAATTCCGTTAAATGCGGATATGGGCAAAGTGAAAAATTGATATAAAAACACCCCCACCGCAGTGGGGGTGC
This sequence comes from Clostridia bacterium, assembly GCA_017520705.1. Lineage (GTDB taxonomy): Bacteria > Bacillota > Clostridia > Oscillospirales > Acutalibacteraceae > UBA5905. The sequence goes on from JAFXFF010000007.1 coordinate 48,941, forward strand.
CAATGTGCATTATTGATACACGCGGATGTAATCGATGAGGTACTCCTGAGGCAGCTTGGTGTGCTCGTCGTCGGGACGCTCGTTGTCGTTCCAGTCGGACAGGGCGGTGTTCACCAGAATGAACTGGGGCTTGTTGAAGCAGCCCAGCATATCCTCGGTCAAGGGAGCCTTGCGGGTCATGACATCGTCGAAATACCAGCGAATCTCGCCCTCTTCCCACTCGATGGCCCAGATGTGGAAATCGTCACCGAAGCACTCGTAGGGAGAGCGATACCGCTCAATGGAGGAATGGATGTCGTTGGCCTCCTTGGAGAAATAATGCAGGCTCATGGTCTGCTCACCGTTGGAGCCGGGGTCATCCTCCTTGCCGATCATCTCCATGATGTCGATCTCGCCGCAGCGAGGCCAGTTGACCACGGGATAATTCTCGCCCATCATCCAGAAGGCAGGCCACAGACCCTTGGAGAAGGGCAGCTTAGCACGCATCTCCACACGACCGTACAGGCAAGAATACTTGCCCATGGTGTTGATGGAGGCGGAGGTGTACTTGGCGCCCTCGTAGTCCTCACGCAGGGTGACGATGTGCAGCATACTGTCCTTCACGAAGATGTTGCAGGGACGGTCGGTGTAATACTGGGGCTCGTGATTGCGGATGAAACCGATCTCGTAATCCCAGACGTCGCGGTTGAGGGTGTCGCCGTCAAAGTGCTCCTCAAATACCAGTTTGTCGAAAGCCATAGTGTTTCCCTTCCTTTCGGATAAATTGTTGCTTTCAGTATACGGAAAATCCTACCAAAAGTCAATAGAAAAAGCCTTTTCCTCCACAAAACACCCCCTTGCGTTTTGCGAAAAGGTCGGCGTTGCTTGTTAAGAATGTATCGAGAGTTGACAAAACGGCACGATAGGTATACACTGAAACCAGCAAAATATTGCATATTGTCATGTTAGGAGGTCTATTTATGAAGAAGTTTTCTTTGTTACTGTGCGTATTGTTGATACTCAGTTTGCTTTGTTCCTGTCAGCAAACGGACAAAAAAAGCGATAAAAAAACGAACTCTTCCGCCGGCGACAGCAAAATCACCACGGGAGCCTCGGACAACCGCGACAATACTTCCACCACCGCCGGCAACAACGGTGACACAGGAGGAAAGTACCTCGATGTTTTGGAAGGCCTCCCCTACACCATGGCCTGCAAGGACTACTATTCCCCCAGCAAGGACATCGACTACACCTTCAACGACGAGGGTCGCTTGAACGATGGCATCTACCGCAGCCAAGCCGAACTGGAAAACGGGACCGGCGAGAATAAGAAAGTGGTTTTGTCAGACGTTCGCCGTTATCGTGTCCAAATCACATTTGAGGCCGACGGCGCCCAAACCGGAAGCTGCCTGGTCCTTCAAAATTGCGATTCCTACTACTTCCACGAGTTGGAAGCAGGACCCGACCTGGACAATCTGACCGTATTGGATGTTGAGGAGGATTACGACACCCCCACCGGTATGCATACCACCCAACTGATTCGTTTTGACCCCATCCCCATTCAAACGGTACGCATCACCTTGTACGTCACCAGTAGAAGCGACATCGTCCTTGACGAAATCGCCATCCTCAGTCCTACCAATGGTGGGGATTCCTGGACCACCACTACCACCACCGAGCCTACCGAAAACGACATTGCCACCACCGTGCCCACCAGCACCACCTCCCCCACCACGCCCACCAACACCACCGGCACTACCGGCACACGCCCCACCAACAATGGGAGCAACAGCATCGTGGGCAGATGGACCCAACACGTGGAGGGCGACAACGTGGAGATGACCGCTTTGTATAGCTTTTTCGACGACGGCACCGGATCCCTCATCACTTTTGGCGGCTTAGTGACAGGCGACATTACCTACACCTACGGTGAGAATAACCGCTACAACATCTCCATCAAGGCAAAATTGTTCGGGCAGGAAGATTCCGACACCGGCAGCGGCTATATGTACGTGGAGGGAGATTATCTCTACGTGATCACCGATGAGGATGAGACCACCGCATTGAGAAGATTGACCGACGATGAGGTCGCCGTAGCGCTGGAACTGGCAGAAAAAGTCGGTGTCCGATTCTAACCAAAAGCCATTCTAAACACCAAAGGGAGCGGCACCTGCCGCTCCCTTTCGCTGTTGCTATTGGCAACGATTCGTGATAAGATAGAGGTGGTGATAATAATGGAATTAACCCAACGAAAATCCACACGGCTACAAAAATACGATTACAGCCAAAACGGATATTATTTCGTGACGATCTGCGCCAAAGGCAAACAGAAATTGTTTGGCGAGATCGTAGGGGATGGCGTTTACGACATCCCGCAGGTAAAATTGTCCGGAATTGGTGAAATTGTAAACAAGTATATACGGCAACTTGATACCCAATACAATAACGTTTGCATCGACAAATATATCGTGATGCCAAACCACATTCATTTGATCGTCAAAATTGCCACGGCACAAAAAGATGGAAACACTTTATGCGGGACGTCGCAAGCGCCGTCCCCTACGAATGCGATTTTGCCAAAACTCATTTCTCTGTACAAACGATACTGCAATCGAGAATATGGAGAAAACCTATTCCAGCGCTCCTTTCACGACCATATCATTCGCAACGAGGCGGATTACCAGCGGATATGGAATTACATTGACACAAATCCTGCGAAGTGGAAAGAGGATCGTTTTTACATTGCGGATTGATTGAGGGACGTCGCAAGCGCCGTCCCCTACGATGGCAATTTTCGCTTACAAAAAAACGGACACATCCGATGGGATGTGTCCGTTTTTCAATTCAGTAAAAGCCGAAATTACTTCGCCTCGGAGACGGCAACGGCGCAAGCCACGGTCATACCAACCATGGGGTTGTTACCGGCGCCGATCAGACCCATCATCTCCACGTGAGCAGGCACGGAGGAGGAGCCGGCGAACTGAGCATCACCATGCATACGACCCATGGTGTCGGTCAAGCCGTAAGAGGCAGGGCCGGCGGCCATATTGTCGGGGTGCAGGGTACGGCCGGTACCACCGCCGGAGGCGACGGAGAAGTACTTCTTGCCGTTCTCGATGGCCCACTTCTTATAAGTGCCGGCCACGGGATGCTGGAAGCGGGTGGGGTTGGTGGAGTTACCGGTGATGGAAACCTCAACGGACTCCTTCTGCATGATGGCAACGCCCTCGTTGACGTCGTTACAGCCATAGCACTTAACCTTAGCGCGCTCACCGTCGGAGAAGGCCACCTCGCGGACAACCTTCAATTCGCCGGTGTAGAAGTCGTAATCGGTCTCCACGTAGGTGAAGCCGTTGATACGGCTGATGATATAGGCGGCATCCTTACCCAGACCGTTCAGGATCACGCGCAGGGGGTTCTTACGCACCTTGTTAGCGGTGCGAGCGATACCGATAGCGCCCTCAGCGGCAGCGAAGGACTCGTGACCGGCCAAGAAAGCGAAGCAGTTGGTCTCCTCGCTGAGCAGCATCTTACCCAGGTTGCCGTGACCCAGACCAACCTTACGCTGGTCGGCAACAGAGCCGGGCACACAGAAAGCCTGCAGACCCTCGCCGATGACGGCGGCGGCCTCGGCGGCGTCGGTGACGCCGCGCTTCAGAGCCAGAGCCACACCCATGGTGTAAGCCCAGACAGCGTTCTCAAACGCGATGGGCTGCACGCCCTTCACGATCGCATCCACATCAATGCCCTTGGAGAGGCACAGATCACGGCACTCCTCCAGAGAGCCCAGACCATTGTCAGCCAGGAATTTCTCGATACCGGGCATGCGGCGGTCTTTACCTTCGAACTTTACATTGTTAGCCATCTGTACATTCCTCCTTCAATTATTCTTCACGGGGGTCAATGTACTTCGCCGCATTGTCGAAGCGACCATACTGACCGATGTTCTTCTCATAAGCCTCGGTGGGGTTGACGCCGTGACGGATGTCCTCCATCATCTTGCCCAGCTTCACGAATTGGTAGCCGCAAACCTCGCCGTTCTCGTCCAGAGCGATCTTGGTGACGTAGCCCTCGGCCATCTCCAGATAACGAACGCCCTTAACGTTGGTGGAATACATGGTACCGATCTGAGAACGCAGACCCTTACCCAGATCCTCCAGGCCGGCGCCGATGGACAGACCCTCCTCGGAGAAAGCAGACTGGCTGCGGCCGTACACGATCTGCAGGAACAATTCACGCATAGCGGTATTGATAGCGTCGCACACCAGGTCGGTGTTCAGGCACTCCAGAATGGTCTTGCCGGGCAGGATCTCGGCAGCCATAGCGGCGGAGTGGGTCATACCGGAGCAGCCCAGAGTCTCCACCAGAGCCTCTTCGACGATACCCTTCTTAATGTTCAGGGTCAGCTTACAAGCGCCCTGCTGGGGGGCACACCAACCCACACCGTGGGTCAGACCGGAGATGTCGCCGATCTGCTTGGCCTTAACCCACAGACCCTCTTCGGGGATGGGGGCGGGACCATGGTGAGGACCCTTAGCCACAACGCACATTTGCTCAACTTCATGAGTATAGTTCATAGTTGTTTACTCCTTTCGGTTTTTACTGTACGTGTCAAAAACACATATTCGTACGCATACTATTATACCCATAATTTTCTTTTTTGCAAGCCTTTCTATACAAAAAATCGATAAATTTTTCACAACCCATTCCCCTCTGTTCAAAAGCCGCCAAAAGCGGGAATTCTACCCTTGGTAGAGTGCCCGAAATCCGCACTCTACCGTCCGAAACAACAGAAGAGATTACCGAAAGCACAGCGTCGATTGCACGTAAGCGCAGATAAGCGGTATACTAAAAACAAATCATTTACAAAGGAGAGCCATCATGAAACGAACCAGATTGACCGAACGGCTTTTGCCGGACTACACCCACGGCGAAGAAAGGCTCAATACCGTCTCCCACATTGTTGGCGGCGGATGCGGCGTGCTGATTTTGCTTGCAGCTGTGCTGAAAGCCGCCTTATGGGGGGACACCTGGGGCGTAGTGGGGGCCGCCATCTACGGTGCCTCACTGGTGGCTCTGTATACCGCCTCCAGCGTCTATCACGGTCTTAAGCAACCGATGGCAAAGAAAGTGATGCAGGTCATCGATCACTGCACGATCTATTTTCTCATCGGCGGCACCTATACCCCCATCCTGCTCTCTGCCATCCGTCCGGTTTCTCCACCTTGGGCGTGGACACTGTTCGGCATCGTATGGGGCTTGGCGGCGATGGCCGCCACCTTCACCGCCATTGATCTGAAAAAGTACGCTGTCCTATCCATGGTGTGCTACATCGGTATGGGGTGGTGTATCGTCATCGCCGCCCCCACCGCTATACGCGCATTGCCCATCCCCGCACTGCTGTGGTTGCTGGCGGGAGGGATTGCCTACACCATCGGCGCCGTGCTGTACGGACTTGGAAAAAAGCACCGCTATATGCACGGTGTATTTCACCTGTTCGTGGTGGCAGGCAGCGTATTGCAGGCCGTCTGCATCCTATGGTACGTGCTGTAATCAGCCACCGCCGTCTCCCCTGCCGTTTGGCAGGGGATTTTTTGCATTTTACATCAACTTACGTATTGGCAATTGATTGACAGTATGTTATAATAGACTGTGTATACCGTTTTATGCGCGTTTGACTTCCGAAAGGAGTTTGGATATGATCTGGCACAGCCACACCGTCGCCGACGTGCTGGCCGACCTGCGGGTGGATCCGAATGTGGGTTTGACCGAGCAGGAGGCAGCCACCCGGCTAAAAGAATACGGCAACAACAGCCTGCAGGACCATAAGCCCCACACGTTTCGTCGGGCTTTTTCGGCGCGTCTGCGCTCTCCCCTGACCGTCCTGGTCTTGGCAGTATCCGCCATGGTCTTGATACTGGATTTGTACAAGCAACTGCTCCAAGAAATCCACACCCACTGGTATCTGCCCATCTTCGTGGCGATCATGGCGGTGGCAGCGGCTCTGCTGGCCGCTCTGCGGCAGTGCCGTGCCGCCTCGAGCGACGATTGGGTGTACACCCTCACCGCCACCGACACCTGCGTGCGTCGGGACGGCACCGAGCAGCCGCGCAACGCCCATACGCTGGTGCCGGGCGACATCGTGTTGCTGGGGGCGGGCGACATCCTACCGGCCGACTGCCGACTCATCGAGGCAGACCGTCTGCGTTGCGATGAGTACACCCTTACTGGTGCCACCATGCCCACCGAGAAATACGCCGAGGCGGTATTTGACGACATTACACCCCTGGCACAGCGCACCAATATGCTGTACGCCGGTACGGTCATCACCGCCGGCACCGCCATCGCCGTGGTGGTAGCCACCGGTGTGCGCTCCGAAATGGGGCACGAAAGCCGAAACCAACCGCAGAAGCAAGACCATCTGCCTGTGCAGAACACAGCACAGCGGCTGAATGGCTGGTGGCATGCCGTCGTGGTGGTATTGAGCATCGCGGCCCTCATCATCGGGCTGACGCGGGTTTCCGACCGTTCCGCGGTCATCCTGATGGCGGCAACCCTGGCCGCCGCAGCGGTACCCACCGGTATCGCCGCGCTGAATGCCCACCTGATCGTCGGCTGTATACAACGTCTTCTTCGCCATCGCGTACGCATCCACAAGCCCGAGGTGATGGATACCTTAGGGCGCGTGACCGTTATCGGTATCCAGCAGGATATGCTGCACCGTGACGGCGATATAACGCTGTGCCGCGCCTTTGTGGGGCACCGTGCCGTGGATCTGACCTCGGACTGTCCCAAGGCGCCGGGCCTGAGCCAACTGTTACGGCTGGCAGCCCTCAATACGACGGATACCGATCCTTCCGACGATGCCCTGCTTGCCCGTCTGCACGAATTGGGCATCGAAAAGAACGAATTACTGGTGGATATGCCGCGCATCGGCGAACTGTCCCTCACCGTCGACCGCAAGGCCACCGTGCATTTGGCGGGCGAGCAGACGCTGATTCTGGTCAGCGGTGCATGGCGCTCTCTCCTCCCCCTCTGCGCAAAGGGTAATGCAGAAGAACTAACCGCCGCCGCCATGGCGATGGAACAAGAAGGCCTGCAGGTGACGGCGGTGACCTACCGTCTTGATGACGTGGCTCCGTCGGTATACACCGCTGAGGTGTTGGAACACGACCTGACCTGTGCCGGTCTACTGGGTCTGCACATTCCGCTGTGCTCCGATGCGCCCCAAGCCAACGTGGGTGTACGCACCATTCTCTTCTCCGATGAGAGCGCAGCCATCGCCGCCGCCACCGCCCAAAGCGTGGGGCTGACCGACACGCCTTATGTGGCAACCGCCGAGGCTCTCCTGAATCTCAACGATGAACAATTGGCAACGGTTGTGGAACAATATAACGTCTATTGCGGTTTGGATACGGCACAGAAGCGGCGTATCCTCACCGCGCTGCAAGAACAGGGTGAGGTGGTGGCGATCACCGCCTGCCACAGCGAAGAAGCCGAGCTGCTGACCGCCGCCGACGTGGGCTGTGCCCGCGGCGTGGTGGCCACCGACGTGGTAAAGACGGCGGCCGACCTGATCCTTATGGAGGACAGTCACGCCGCGATCCTCGCCGCCTTACAAGTGGGACGCCGTTTACGGTGGGAGAAAACGGTTTTGCTTTTCTGCCTGCTTCTATTCGGCGGCAGCATCCTGTTTGTCGGATTCGGCAGTCTGTTCGGGCTGTGCTCCCTCACCTATTGCAGCCTGTGGCTGATGGGTATGCATCTGTTGCTTTTGGCTCTGCCTACACCCCTATGGATCACCTTAGGCATTTCCGACATCCTGTACAAGCTGCGTAAAAACCGATAAGAAAGGACTGTGTCTATGTTTGCCGGTCTGAAAAGTATGGGCCTGAGAGGCATCGACGGCTTTATGGTGGAAGTGGAGGCGGACCTGTCCCAAGGTCTGCCCGGCTTTGACGTGGTGGGACTTCCCGACACAGCGGTGCGGGAATCCCGCGACCGTGTGCGCTCTGCGATGAAGAATGCGGGCTTCACCTATCCCGTCAGCCGCATCACCGTCAATCTCGCTCCCGCCGACGTCAAAAAAGAAGGCTCGGTATACGATCTGCCCCTGCTGTTGGCGCTGCTGTGTGCCAGCGGTCAGCTGAAGGCGGATATAAAAAAGCGTGCTTTTATCGGCGAATTGTCCCTGCAGGGCGGTGTCCGCCCCGTGCGGGGTGTGTTGCCTATGGTCATCGCTGCCCGTGACGCAGGGATGAAAGAGGTGTACGTCCCCGCCGACAACGGCGAGGAAGCCGCAGTGGTGGAGGGCATCGACGTCTATCCCGTCACGGATATCGCCGCTCTCATTATGCACCTCAAGGGAATGGACGAGCTGACCCCCTTACAGCCCCATCCCTTTGCCCCCTACGCCGAAGCGTTGCAAGCGGATTTTGCCGACGTGATGGGGCAGGAGGCGGCGCGCCGCGCCATGGAGATTGCCGCCGCAGGCAGCCACAACGTGCTGCTCATCGGCCCTCCCGGCTCGGGTAAGAGTATGCTGGCAAAGCGCCTGCCCTCCATTCTTCCTGATATGACCCGCGAAGAAGCACTGGAATGCACCAAGATCCACTCCATCGCCGGCACCCTCGGCGGTGGCGGTTTGCTGTGCCATCGTCCTTTCCGCTCCCCCCATCACAACATTTCGCCCCAGGGGTTGGCAGGCGGCGGCATCACCCCCCGACCCGGTGAGGTTTCCCTCGCCCACAACGGTGTGCTGTTCTTGGACGAGCTGCCGGAATTTTCCCGCAGCGCCATGGAGTGCCTGCGGCAGCCCCTGGAGGATGGTCGCGTCACCATCTCCCGCGTCAGTGCTTCCCTCGCCTATCCCTGCACCATGATGCTGGTGGCGGCGATGAATCCCTGCCCCTGCGGCTATTACGGTCATCCCACCCGCTCCTGCACCTGCTCCTCGCAAGCGGTGGGACGGTATCTGAGCAAGGTTTCCGGCCCGCTCTTGGACCGTATCGATCTGCACATCGAGGTGCCCCCCGTAGAATACGACCAACTGGCCTCCCGCCACAAGGCGGAGTCCTCCGCCGCCATCCGCGAGAGAGTCAACGCCGCCAGAGCCCGCCAGCAGGCCCGCTTTGTCGGCACCGACATCCTCAGCAATGCACGCATCCCCACCAGCAAGCTCAAAGAATTCTGCCCCCTCACCGAGGCGGCAGGCAACCTGCTGAAGGGGGCATTCGAGCGGATGGGCTTGTCTGCCCGCGCCTATGACCGCCTATTAAAGGTGGCCCGCACCATCGCCGACTTGGATAACAGCGACGTCATCGACGTGCCCCATATTGCCGAGGCCATCCAATACCGCAGTCTGGACCGCAAATACTGGCAGGTGAGGCAAAACCTATGAGCCGCACCGATAAAATAGCCGAACTGCGGCGCAAGGCGATGGCTCTGCCCCTGCAGCCGGGTGTGTACCTGATGAAGGACGAAGCAGGACACATCATCTACATCGGCAAAGCGAAAAAGCTGAAAAACCGCGTCAGCCAATACTTCGGCTCGGATGCAAACCACAGCGAAAAGGTGCGGCAAATGGTATCCCGCGTGGATACCTTTGACTATATCGTGGTGGGCAGCGAGTTTGAAGCGCTGGTGCTGGAGTGTGCCCTCATCAAGCAGCACACCCCCAAATACAACATCCTGCTCAAGGATGACAAGGGGTATCACTACATCCGTGTATCCCCTCCCCCCTACTCGCGGCTCAGCGAGGCCAAGCAGACCGCCGAGGACGGTGCCCGCTACATCGGCCCCTATATGAGCAGCTACGCCATCAAGCAGGCGGTGGACGAGGCCAACAAGATCTACTGTCTGTCCACCTGCTCCCGCCCCCTTGCCTACGGCAAAAAGGGCGGCGAGAGGCCCTGCCTCAACCACCACATCGGCCAGTGCTGTGCACCCTGCACCGGCAAGGTCGATCCCGATACCTATCAGGAGCGGGTGGACGAGGCGGTGGAATTTCTCACCCGCGGCAGCGCCAAAACCTTGGCCGCCCTGCAGCAACGGATGGAAGAAGCCGCCGACCGCCTGGACTTTGAGCAGGCGGCGCGCCTGCGGGATCGCATCGCCGCCATCAAGCGGCTGAGCGAAAAGCAGAAGGTGGTGCTCTCTCGCATTGAGGAGCAGGACGTGATTGCTCTGGCGCAAGGCTCGGGGCTCGCCTGCTTCGAGGTGTTCCGCTTCACCGGCGGACAGCTCACCGATCGGGAGCAATTCCTGATGGAGGAACAGGAGGACATCCCCTCTGCCAGAGCCGCCTTTATCCAGCAATACTACACCCTCCGCGGCCGCATTCCGCCCCAGGTGACGGTGGACGGCGAGGTGGAGGACAGCGAGCTGTTGGAACAGTGGCTCACCGAAAAAGCGGGACGGCGGGTACACATCGTCCTGCCCCAGATCGGCGAACAAGCTAAGCTTACGGAGATGTGCCGTCAGAACGCCGCCGAGCGGGTCGCCCAGCAGGTGGGAATGACGGGGCAAACCGCCACCGCACTGGAGGAGATCCGCCAGCTGTTGGACCTGCCCCACACCCCCGCCTACATCGAATGCTACGACATCTCCCACACCGCCGGCAGCGAGCCTGTGGCCGCCATGGTGGTGTTTGAAAACGGGCAACCCCTACGCTCCGCCTATCGCAAATTCCGTGTCAAATCCGCCGTGGGCGGCGACGACTACGGCGCCATGGCGGAGGTGCTGACCCGCCGCCTGGAGGAATACATCACCAACCGCGACAGCGGCGTGGGCTTTGGGCGCAAGCCCGACCTCATTCTGCTGGATGGCGGCAGCGGTCAGGTAGCCGCCGTCGCACCCGTATTGGCGAAGTACGAGGTGGATATCCCCCTCTACGGCCTCGTCAAGGATGACCGCCACCGCACCCGCGCCATTGCGCTGTCGGGCGGCGAGATCGCCATCCACCGCAAGCGGGCGGCCTTCACGCTGCTGGCAAACATCCAAGAGGAAGTGCACCGCAGCGCCATCCGCTACCACCGTCAGCGGCGTAAAGGGGCTTCCCTTTCCACCACCCTCACCGAGATCGAGGGCATCGGCCCCACCCGTGCCAAGGCGCTGCTGCGGCAATTCGGATCCCTCAAGGGAGTACAAAACGCCACCGTTGAGGAACTGCTGCTGGTCAAGGGGATGACCCGCCCTGCGGCAGAAGCCATCGAGCGTTATTTTCAAAGCAAAGGATGAACCACTATGAACAACATCATTCTCACCGGTATGCCCTCCTGCGGTAAGTCCACCCTGGGCCGTCTGCTGGCCAAGGAGCTGGGCTATGACTTCCTCGACACCGACGACGTCATCATTGAGCGCAACGGCTGTCCGCTGAAGGACATACTGGATAACGAAGGGCTCGACGGCTTTATCCGCGCCGAGGAGGAGGCGGTGTGCAGCGTCAACGTGGACAACACCGTCATCGCCACCGGTGGCAGCGTGGTGTACTCCGAAAAGACTATGGCACACCTGAAATCCTTGGGGAAAATCGTGTACATCTGCCTGGATTACAACGAGGTGGAGCGCCGCTTAGGCGACCTGCACGAGCGGGGGGTGGCCATCGCCCCCGGCCAGACGCTGCAGGATCTCTTCGATGAGCGCACCCCGCTGTACAATCAGTACGCCAATCTGGTGGTGTCCATCCAAAGCGGCAACTCCATCCGCCAGTCGGTGAAGGATATTAAGAGACACCTGTAATCAAACAGCCCCTCTCCCACATATACTGTCGGGAAAGGGGCTGTTTTTTATGGCAATCAAGATCTTCATCGACCAAGGGCATAACCCCGAGGGTGTCAACGCCGGCGCAGAGGGCTTCGGCTATCGGGAGCAGGACATCAACTACGCCGTGGGCACACGGTTAGCGGAATTGTTGGAGCAGGACGACCGCTTTGAGGTGAAGGTATCCCGCACCTCCCCCACCGATTCGCTGGGCACCAGCAACGCCACCAGTCTGGCGGCGCGGGTGAATATGGCGAATGAATGGGATGCGGACTATTTCATCAGCATCCACGCCAACGCCAGCACAAACCCCAACCAAAACGGCACCGAGGTGTACGTCTATCGCGATCCGTCGGTGGCCGCCGAGTTGGCGGAGGACGTGTTAGAGGGCATCGTGGAGCGGATGGGTACGCGGGACAACGGCGTGCGGGTGAATCCTGCGCTGTACGTATTGCGGCGCACCCGGATGCCGGCCATCCTGGTGGAATTGGGGTATATCACCAACGCCGAAGACGTGAAAAAGATGACCGAGGACCCCCACGGCTTCGCTAAGGGCATCTATAACGGAATCTTGGAATATTTCGATCTGGACAACGATTAAAAAAGGAAAGCCCGACCGGCATCGGTCGGGCTTTCCCTGTTAGAAGAGAAATATCAAAACGCGGTTATGGTTATCAGCACTCTTGGAGCATCACTGGCAACCACATTGGGATCGACACACCTTTCAAGTAGAATTTAAATGAAAAATATGGCTGCGTTACATATCGATGATAAATCCTGTTTTGGGTTCCGAAGCCAAGCGGAATGCATAGCCGCCATGTGCAGCCAGGGCGTTGAGCTGTTCGGCACTCAATTCGGCGTAATAATACTCATATTGGGGGGCATAAGACGGCGCCGCTATCGGCGTTGCATCACCTTGAGCCAATAAGGCGGCACGCAGTTCTTCGAGTTTCTTCTCACGATACTCGGCTTCTACTTTTCTTTCCATTTCGTGGACTTGCATAAAATAACTGCGTGCTTCCTCCCTTTTCTCCTTAGCTTGACGATACAGTTCCCCCCACCCAGACTCTCCTGCACGCTGCAAAATAGTGACTTGCACTTCCAACTCCAGGGCCTCATAACTCGCCATAGTCCCCATCTTACGCAGTCGTATTGCTTCATTCTCGATGTCTTCCACATTGCCATACTTTTCAAAATGATATTTTAGCCACCTGTCTCGGGCATCGTAGTAGATAGCCAGTTTTTCCGCGTGATCCTCATACAATCCAAAGATAGCATCGTCATAACAAAAGTCATCTTGAGCAAACCACACTTCATTTTCGATTCGTTGTTCCTCGGTGGGGTTTCGATAACCTAATTCAATCAACTGTTCCTCCTTTAGCGATGGCGGTACAATTGCAATTACTACTCCATACAAAACATCCTTGTCCTTGTATAGATCCATCATTTCCCGTAAAAGATGAGAAAAAACCGGTAGAGACCCTCCTGCGTCAACAAAATCCCAGTCCGTATCCACACCGGTAATCACTTTTTTCTTGGGGAGCGTGGTAGTGGGTTGCGTAGTGGTGGGCAGAGGTGGGATATAACCGGTGGCACTTTGCTTAGTGTTACTGCTCTTGGGCGGCTCGGTTTTACCGGTAGTGGGGGCCACGGTCGTAGGGGCCACAGTGGTGGGCGGGGCGACAATGGCGGCGGTGGTGCCGGTGGTGTGGGTCTCGCCGGGGACGGTGGTGGATTCCGT
>JAFXFF010000008.1 GCA_017520705.1 Clostridia bacterium
ATCGTCATCGTCGTCATCGTCGACGGGATCCTCGTGCTTGGTGTGCACGGTGCCGATGGCGGCCTTCTCAAACACGATCTTGGTGCGATCGTTGGAAGTCTCGATGGTAACGGTGTCGTCCTTGATGGCGACCACGCGACCGCGGATACCGCCGATGGTGGTCAGCTCATCGCCCACCCGCATATTCGCACGCATTTTCGCCTCTTCCTTCTGCTTCTTCTGCTGGGGACGGATCATCAGGAAATACAGCAGAGCGATCATCAGGATCATGGGGGCAAAGGCCAACAATCCACCGAGGGGGTTGGCAGCCTGTTCCTCCGCCAGACGGGTGAGATACAAATAATTCATAACAAATACCTCCAAAAAATAAACATCTTATACATTATAAAGGAATTTGACCCAAAGTGCAAGCCTTTATTCCTTTATTTACATTTTATTTCGATTCGATTTAGATGCGCACGTCCAGGAAATTAGTGTATTTCTGATAAAATTCCTCAAATCGGCCCTCGTCCAGCGCCTCGCGGATGCGTTCCATCAGGCGGTTGTAGAAGTAGAGGTTGTGCTGCACCGTCAGCCGCATACCCAGCATTTCGTTCGCCTTCAGCAGGTGGCGAATGTAGCTACGGGAATAGTGGCGGCAGGTGGGGCAGTCGCACTCCTCGTCGATGGGGCGGGGATCGTCGGCGTACTTGTTGTTGATGAGGTTGCGGTGACCCTGCCAGGTGAACACGTGGCCGTGGCGGGCATTACGGCTGGGCATCACGCAGTCAAAGAGGTCCACGCCGCGGTGCACCGCCTCCAAGATGTTCTCGGGGGTGCCCACACCCATCAGATAGCGAATTTTGTCCTTCGGCATATGGGGCTCCACCGCCTCGATGATGCGGTACATCTCCTCCGCAGGCTCGCCCACCGCTAAGCCGCCGATGGCGTAGCCGTCCAGATCCAGTTCCGCAATCTCTTTCATATGGTTGACGCGTAGATCCTCAAAGGTGCAGCCCTGATTGATGCCGAAGAGCATCTGCTTCGGATTGATGGTGTCCGGCAGGCTGTTGAGCCGGTCCATCTCCGCCTTGCAGCGTTTGAGCCAACGGGTGGTACGCTCGCAGGACTCCTTGGAATATTTGTATTTGGCAGGATTCTCCACGCACTCATCAAAGGCCATGGCGATGGTGGAGCCCAGATTGGACTGAATTTGCATACTCTCCTCGGGGCCCATAAAGATCTTTTTGCCGTCCACGTGGGAGCGGAAGGTGACACCCTCCTCCTTGATTTTCCGCAGGGTGGAGAGGGAGAACACCTGAAATCCGCCGCTGTCGGTGAGGATGGGACCCTCCCAGCCGGTGAATTTGTGCAGGCCGCCCATCTTCTTTACCAGCTCGTCGCCGGGACGGACGTGGAGGTGGTAGGTGTTGCACAGCATCACCTGACAGCGCAGGTCGTTTTTGAGGTCGTGGGCGGAGATGCCACCCTTGATGGCGGCGCTGGTGGCCACGTTCATAAAGGCAGGGGTCTGCACCGTGCCGTGGGGTGTTTCAAACACACCGCGCCGCGCTTTCCCCTCGGTTTTGATAATTCTCATAGGTTGCTCCTTTTGTATGTGTAGGGCGGGGGCTTGCTCCCGCCGTTTCGTAGGGACGGGCGTCCTCGACCGCCCATCACAAAATCGCCATGGCATCGCCGAAGGAGAAAAACCGATACTTCTCCTCTACGGCGTGCTCGTAGGCGTGCATCGTGTGGTCATAGCCTGCCAGAGCGGACACCAGCATAATGAGGGTGCTCTCCGGCAGGTGGAAGTTGGTGATAAGCCCGTCCAGCACTTGGAACTCATACCCGGGATAGATGAAGATCTCGGTCCACCCCTCCGCAGGCTCTACCCGTCCTTCTGTCAAGCCAACGCTCTCTAAGGTGCGGCAGCTGGTGGTGCCCACCGCGATCACTCTGCCGCCCCGCTGGCGGGTGCGGTTGATGACGTCGGCGGTCTCCCCCGACAGCTCGTAGTGCTCGGCGTGCATCTTGTGGTTTTCCACCACGTCCTCCTTGACGGGACGGAAGGTACCCAGACCCACGTGGAGGGTGACAAAGGCCACCTCTACCCCCATTTCGCGCACCTCGTCCAGCAGAGCCGGCGTAAAATGCAAGCCGGCGGTGGGGGCGGCGGCGGAGCCCAACTCTCGGGAGTAGACGGTCTGATACCGCTCGCCATCCTCCAACCGCTTTTTGATGTAGGGGGGCAGGGGCATCTGCCCGATCTTCTCCAGCACCTCGTAGAAGTTGCCCTCGTATTCGAATTTCACCAGTCGGTTGCCGTCCTCCAGCACCTCTAATATCTTGGCTTTGAGCATACCGCCGCCGAAGGCGATGGTGTTGCCGGGCTTAGCGCGGCGGCCGGGACCGGCCAGCACCTCCCAGGTGTCGTTTCCGTGGGGGGTGAGCAGCAGTAGCTCCACGTGGGCGCCGGTGCCCACGCGCTCACCCAGCAGACGGGCGGGCAGCACGCGGCTGTCGTTGAGGATGAGGCAGTCGCCGGGCTTCAGCAGGCTCTTAATATCTCGAAAGGTGCCGTCGGTGAGGGCGCCCGTCTCTTTATCCATCACCAGCAGGCGGCTGGCGTCACGGGGCTCGATGGGCACCTGAGCGATGAGCTCTTCGGGTAAATTGTAATAAAAATCACTTTTTAACATACGGTTTTTCTCGACTTTCTGTGGAAATCGGGCGGGTGTGATTGACATCGTCCCTTTAGAGTGTTAAAATAGCCACGAATAGGCATTTTTACGTATGCCACCGTTATTCTAAACATTATATAATATGTGTAACGGATTTTCAACGGTTTTTTCCAAAAAGGAGTGTTTTACAATGAACAAAAAATTTAACGTGGGTATCGTGGGCTGCACCGGTATGGTGGGTCAGCGCTTTATGACCCTGTTGGATGGTCACCCCTGGTTTCACGTCACCTGCCTGGCGGCTTCCCCCCGTTCCGCCGGTAAGACCTACACCGAGGCGGTGGGCAATCGCTGGGCCATGGACGTGGCGATGCCTGAGTCTATGAAAGATATGATGGTGCTGGACGCCTCCAACGTGGAGGAGGTCGCCTCTCAGGTGGATTTCATCTTCTGCGCCGTGGATATGCCCAAGGCGGAGATTCGCGCTTTGGAGGAGGCCTATGCCAAGGCGGAGTGCCCCGTGGTGTCCAACAACTCCGCCCACCGCGGCACTCCCGACGTGCCCATGATCATCCCCGAGCTCAACTGGCAGCACGAGGAGATCATCCACGCTCAGCGTAAGCGTCTGGGCACCAAGCGCGGCTTCGTGGCGGTCAAGTCCAACTGTTCTTTGCAGAGCTACGTCCCCGCCCTGTATCCTCTGGACAAGTTCGGCGTCAAGGACGTGCTGGTCACCACCTATCAGGCCATCAGCGGCGCCGGCAAGACCTTTGAGCGCTGGCCCGAGATGGTGGACAACGTCATTCCCTACATCGGCGGCGAAGAGGAAAAGTCCGAGCAGGAGCCTCTGAAGATCTGGGGTAAGATGGAGAACGGTGCCATCGTCAACGCCACCTCTCCCGCCTTCACCGCCCAGTGTCTGCGTGTGCCCGTCACCAACGGTCACTTTGCCGCGGTGTTTGTGCGCTTTGAGAATAAGCCCTCCAAGGAGGAGATCATCGACATCTGGAACAACTTCAGCGGCCGTCCGCAGGAGTTGGATCTTCCCTCTGCTCCCAAGCAGTTCCTCAAGTATTTTGAGGAGGACAATATGCCCCAGACCAAGCTGCACCGCGATCTGGAGGGCGGTATGACCGTCTCTCTCGGCCGTCTGCGTGAGGACAGCCAGTACGATTATAAGTTCGTGGGCCTGTCCCACAATACCCTGCGCGGTGCCGCCGGCGGCGCCGTCCTGCTGGCGGAGCTGCTCTGCGCCGACGGTTATATGGATTGATTGTAAGCAGAATCATAAAAAGCCTTCCCCTCAAGGGGAAGGCTATAAACAGCACTTCCACATTCCGATAGAAAGGTGGTTTTCTTATGAGCAAACCCATTCTGTTTACCGGCTCCGGTGTGGCATTGGTCACCCCTATGCACCCCGATGGAAGTATCAATTACGGAAAGATCGAAGAACTGGTGGATTGGCACGTGGATGCGGGCACAGACGCTCTGATCATCTGCGGCACCACCGGCGAGGCACCCACCCTTAAGATGGAGGAGCATTTGGAGGCCATCCGCGTGGCGGTGGCTCGTTCGGCGGGCCGCATTCCCGTCATCGCGGGCACCGGCTCCAACGACACCCACCACTGCATCCAGTCCTGTCGTTCTGCTAAGGAGATCGGCGCCGACGGTCTCTTGTTGGTGACCCCCTATTACAACAAGACCTCCCAGCGTGGTCTCATCGCTCACTACGAGGCGGTGGCCGCCGCCACCGACCTACCGCTGATCCTCTACAACGTGCCCTCCCGCACCGGCTTGGACATCAAGCCCGACACGGCGGCGAAACTCTACCGCGAGGTGGATACCGTGGTGGGGCTCAAGCAGGCCAACCCCGATATGGCGGCGACGGGTTACCTCGCCTCGGTCAGCGACATCCCCATCTATTCCGGCAACGACGACCTGACCGTCCCCGTGCTGTCGGTGGGCGGCATCGGTGTCATCACCGTGCTGGGCAATATCGCCCCCACCGTCACCCACGACCTCTGCCGTCTGTGGCTGGAGGGTCACACCACCCAGAGCCGCGATCTGTTCCTGCAATGGATGGATCTGGCACAGGGGCTGTTCACCGACGTCAACCCCGTCCCCGTCAAGGAAGCGATGAACCTGATGGGCTTCGCCGTGGGCGATTGCCGTCTGCCGCTCTATCCTATGGAGGATGGTGCCAAGGAGAGGCTGGCTAAATTGCTTCTCCGTCACGGCTTGATTACTAACTAACAAAGGAGTTTTCCTTTATGAAACTGATTCTCAATGGCGCTCTCGGCCGTATGGGTCGGGCTGTGGCGACGTTGGCCGCCGATCGCGGCTACGAGATTGCCGCCGGCGTGGATATCGCCGCAGGCGATACCGCTTTCCCCGTCTGCACCGACTGGGCGGATCTGCCCGCCGCCGACGTGGTGGTGGATTTTTCCAACCCCGCTGCGCTGGAGGCGGAGCTTGCCTATGTTACCGCCCACAAATTGCCCTTAGTGCTTTGCACCACCGGCTTATCCGCCGAGCAGATTGCCGCCGTGCACAAGGCCGCCCAGCAGGTGCCCGTCTTCTTCAGCAGCAATATGAGTCTGGGGGTGGCGGTGCTGTCCGCCCTGACCAAGAAGGCCGCCGCCGTCCTCGGCGACACCTTCGATATCGAGATCGTGGAGATGCACCACAATCAGAAGCTGGACGCTCCCTCCGGAACTGCCCTGATGCTGGCGGATGCCGCCAAGGCGGGGCTCTCTTACGAGCCCACCTATACCTATGACCGCCACAGCCGCCGTCAGAAGCGGGACAAAAAGGAGATCGGCATCGCCTCTCTCCGCGGCGGCACCGTGGTGGGGGAGCACAGCGTGTATTTCGCCGGCGAGCAGGAGGTCATCACCCTGTCCCATTCCGCCGGCTCCCGCAGCGTGTTTGCCTCGGGCGCTCTCACCGCCGCCGCCTTTATCGTCGGCAAACCGGCAGGGATGTACTCTATGGAGGATATTCTCACCTAATCATCATCAAAAAAAGCGGTTCAACCGAGATGGTTGAACCGCTTTTTGTTTCCCTTTTATCCGTGAGCCAAAACGTCTTTTTTGCCGCGGGCAGAGGTTTTTTCTTCGGGACGGATCTCCCCGGCCTTCTGCAGAGCCACTTTGGTGAGGAAGGGACCCACCAGCTCGTAGACGAGCACCGAGAACAGGGTGATATTCACCACTATGGCACCCACGGTGCCGAAGTTGGCGGCATTCTTCACCTGGTTGGCCATGCCCAGTGCCACACCCGCCTGCGGCAGCAGGGTAATACCCAAGTACTTCACAATGTTGGGATCGCACTGAACCGCGCGGGAGGAGAAGCTTGCGCCGAAATACTTGCCCAAAGAGCGGGAGAGGATATACACCACGCCGACTACGACGACGGCCCATTGGGTGAATACACTCAGCTCCAGTTCGGCACCGCTGATGACGAAGAACAGCACCAGCAGAGGGGCACTCCACCGCTCCACACGGTCCATCAGTTCCTCGGAGAAGTCACACACGTTGCAGAAGATGGTGCCCATCATCATACACACCAGCAGGGAGGAGAAGGCTACGTGCACCCCGGCAATTTTGAATTCGATCATAGATAGCGCCACGGTCAGCAGCACAAAGGTCACCGACATAGCCATACGCTTGCTGCGGGAGTGGAAGAATCGCTCGCACAGATGGAACAGATATCCCATTACAGCGCCCAGGATCAGACTGCCCACCACTTCCACGATGGGCTCCAGCACCACGCTGAGCAGGTCCACCGAGCCGTGGACCAGTGCTTTGGCCACACCGAAGGAGACGGCAAACAGCATCAGACCTACCGCGTCGTCCAGCGCCACGATGGGCAGCAGGATATCGGTGAGGGGGCCCTTGGCTTTGTACTGGCGCACCACCATCAGGGTGGCGGCAGGGGCGGTGGCGCTGGCCACGGCGCCCAGCACGATGGCGGCGGGCAGTGGCAGCACGTGGGGCATCAGGAAATGCAGACCGATGAGGGCGGCGTCCACCAGCAGGGTGGTAAATACCGCCTGGATAATACCAATGACGGTGGCCTGCCGCCCCGTTTTCTTAAGGCTGGCCAGGCGAAACTCGTTACCGATGGCAAAGGCGATGAAGCCCAGCGCCACGTCGGAGAATAGCTTGTATTTTTCAAAATCTTTGGGGCAGAAGCCCAGGTGGATGTTGGCGCCGGGGATCCACACCTGACCCAGCAGATAGGGCCCCACCAGGATACCGGCCACCAGATAGGCGGTGACGGCGGGCAATTTGACCATCTTGGCCACGCGGGAGAGCATCAGACCCGCAAACAGCGCCACGGAAAGACTCAGTAATACTTGCACGCAAAAGACCTTCTTTCAAAACATAAAAAACTCGAACGAAAGCCATTATACTCCTATACAAAAGGAAAAACAACCCCCAAATTTCATTAACTCGGCGGCTGTTTTTTGCGTTTTTTCGTCATTTTGGCGAATAGCGGCCGTTTTACTCCACCACGCTCACCAATTCGTCGATGGATTTCCGCTTTTTCCCCCGCGGCTTATCGGCGGGATACCCCACCGTCACCACCAGCCGCACGGGGCGGCTCAGCCCGCAGATGCCCCGTATCTTTTCGTCGTCCAGCCAGCCGAGGATGCAGGTGCCCAGCCCCTGTGCCGCCGCCTCGGCGGTGAGATAGGCCGCCGCGATGCCGATGTCGATGGAGCGGTAGTCGTTACCCTTCACTTTAGCACCCAGGGCGGCGGTCTTCACGTAGGGCTCCTCCGAAATGACAATGAGGACGGGCGCTTCGGCGGCAAACTTATTCATTCCCATCCCCATGGTGGCCTTGGCCACCGCCTTTGCCGCCTCGCCGCGGCAGACGGTGAGATGGTAGGGCTGTCCGTTGCAGGCGGAGGGCGCCAGCCGCGCCGCCTCTAATATGGCGTCCAGTTTTTCCTGCTCCACCTGGCGGGTGGGGTCATAGGCGCGGCAGGATTGCCGCTCTCGGGCAATTTCCAGAAAATCCATAGTCAATCCACCTCCGTTTTTTACCATTATACTCGATTATTGTCCACATTTCAACCTTGACCGCGACCAAAAATTATGGCATAATGGTAAGGATATTTGTGCCAAAATTGTATAAAAGGAGTTTTAACTATGCTAGATCAATTTTTCGCATGGTACAATGGCTTGACCGACGGCCTGTGGGGCTCGCTGGCACTCTTTGCCGTGGGCGTCGTGCTGCTGATTAAGGGCGGCGACTGGTTTGTGGATGCCGCTGTCGGCATCGCGAAGAAGTTCCGTGTCCCCGAGATCATCATCGGTGCCACCGTGGTTTCCATCGGTACCACTCTGCCCGAGGTGATGGTGTCTGTCACCGCCGCCCTCAACAATAACGGCGCTGTGGCCTATGGTAACGCCATCGGCTCCATCATTTGCAACACCGCGTTGATCGCGGCTCTGACCATCGCCATCCGTCCCGCTCCCGTCAATCGCAAGGCGATCATCACCCCCGTTCTGTTCTTCTTCGTTTCTGCCTGCATCTATATGGTGGCCGCCTACTTCTTCGGCCGCTTTGACCGTTGGCTGGGCTTTGTGATGCTGCTGGTGTTCGCCATTTATATGACCATGACCATCCGCAACGGCTTCAAGAACCCCGCCGAGTCCCACTCCGACGAGACGGAGGGAGACGGTGGTTCTCTGCTGAAGAATATCCTCGTGCTGGCCATTGCCGCCGCCCTCATCGCTGTGGGTGCCGATATGCTGGAGGGTTCCTCCGTGTCTCTGGCCACTATGGCCGGCATCCCCACCGAGGTGGTGGGCGTTACCATCGTGGCGCTGTGCACCTCTCTGCCCGAGCTGGTCACCGCCGTCACCGCCTTGGCCAAGGGCCATGGCGCACTGTCTCTGGGTAACATCATCGGTGCCAACATCTTCAATCTGGTGCTGGTGTCGGGTGCCGCCGTCTCCCTGTCTCCCTTCGCCATCCCCGAGGGCAGCAAGCTGTTCGGCTTCAACACCTCTCAGCTCATCGAGATCCCCCTGATGGTGGGTGTGATGGCGCTGATGACCCTGCCCGCCGTCAAGAAGGGCAAGCTGTACCGTTGGCAGGGCGTTTCCCTGCTGTGCATCTACGCCGCCTTTGTGGTGCTGCAGGTGCTCATCGCCGTAGGCGCATTGTAATCCATTCAAACGTAAAAAGAGCCGACCCGTCCGGGTCGGCTCTTTCGCTTTTTTACACTCTCTCCAAAATAAACTTCACGATCTCCTCCTGCACACCCTCCATACCGGGCTGAGGCTCTACGCCGTAGTGCATGGGCTCGAATCCGTGGCCGCCGGCGATGGAGTACAGCAGTCGGGTGTTGGCGCCCTTCTCCACCAGCTTATCAAACAGCTTTTCGCTGTGACGGGGCAGCACGTGATAGTCGCTGGTGCCGGCGATCAGCAGGGTGTCGGGGGTATCGCTATCGGCATAGGTGATGGGGCTCACCCGCAGCCGAGCCTCCTCGGTGTCGCCTCCCTCGGGGAAGAGGTAGCCGTGGTTAAACCGCATGGCCTCCTCGTCGGTCAGGTCGGTGATGGGGCTCATGGGGGCGATGCCCGCCACGGTGTAGGGATCGGTGTAGGATTGCTCGGTGCGGAAACCCTCCTTGACCATGCCGGTCATCAGCGCCAGATGGGCGCCGGCGGAGTGGCCGGAAATGAAGAATTTGTCCCGGTCCACCCCCCACTCGTCGGCGTGGTGGGCGCAGAAGCGCAGGGCGTCCAAGCAGTCCTCGATGATGTCCGCCACAAAGATGCCTTCGGGGGTGACGCGGTAGTCCGCCGCCACGCAGGCAAAGCCCGCATCCAGCAGGGCACCCACCGACACCTTGGCGTAGTTGAGCATGCCCAGCCGTTCCTCCACGTACCAGCCGCCACCGGGCAGCACAAAGTACAGGGGCGCCTTGTCGTACACTTTTTTGTTGGGGGGCACAAAGGTGAGCTGCAGGTCGCGCTGGGGGGTCACCTTATACACGTAGTCGGTCTGTCCGTCGTTCCACAGGGGATAGGTCCATTTACTCATCGTTTTATTCCTCCAGTTCCTTGATGATCAGGTCGGTTACACTTTCGGTCACAAAGGTGGCGATTTTCTTTAGTTCCTCGCTGCCCTGTGCCATGGCGTAGCCACGGAACGCTCCCACCATGGCGGCGTCGTTGAGGTTGTCGCCTACCGCGATGATGTCCTCCTCGGCCACACCGAAGTGGGCGGCGAGGCGGCGCAGGCCCTCCGCTTTGTCCACGCCGTAGGGGGCGATGTCCACGCACCACCAGTTTTGCAGAGGATTTACCTTGTCGCCGTATTTCTCCCGCACACGGGCGACCAAGGCACCCGCCTCGTCGGGACCGGGGAGAAACACGGCCATCTTGTGGAAATAGGGTAGCTCGGGCATCTCCTCCACCATATAGTCCACCTTTTCGGTAGTCGCGGCGTTGCCCACCATGATGCAGGCGTCGTCGTAGTTGACGTAGACAAAGGGGGCTCCCCACGCCAGCAGATCCGCCACAAAGGTGCGGGCGTCCACCCCTTCACAGCGATAGCTGAATAGGGAATTTCCTCGGGCATCCACCGCCACGCCGCCGTTGCAGGAGGCGTAGAAATCGAAGTTATCCCCCAGCTTTTCCTGCAGCTCGGCGAGAAAGTCGGGTCCCCGCCCACTCACCACGCCAAAGACGTTGCCGGCGGCTCGCCAGCGGCGGATGGCGTCCAATTTTTTCTCGTCGATACCCCCGTGGTTGAGGGTGCCGTCATAGTCGCTGCCAATCAGTTTCATACATTACACCTCGATGATCCTACACGTGTCGTCGTACACCGCCATGGCGGGCAGGGTGATGTAGTCGATTCCGCCTTGTCGGGAGCGGTTACCCCAGTGGTAATGCCCCTGATATACCGCCCGCACCTTGCCGCTTTGCTCAAGGATGGCGCACACCCGGTCTGCGTTGGCCAGCCGATGGTCGGCGGCGGGGATGGCCGGGTCGATGTTCTGGTGCATAAAGAGGTACACGTCCCCCTCCAGCGCTGCCAACTGCCGACGCAGAGCGTCGGGGTCGGGGAGTCCCACGTCGTCCCAGTGGAAGCCGTGGGGTGTGTAGCGCACACCTGCGGCGGTGTAGTTGGTATCGAGAAACAGCAGATGTTTTCCGTCCTCGTGGACGTCTACCGGCTCACAGCCGCCCAGCAGAGCATAAAATTCCTCGGCGGTGAAGACGTAGGCGTCGTGATTGCCCATCACCACGGTGATCGGCATCGCAAACTCTTTGAACAGCGCCGCGATCTCGGCCATATTGGCCTCTTCTTTCGCTTTGGTATCCTCCGTGTCGGTCAGATCTCCCAAGCAGATGACGCGGTCACAGCCCTCGGCCCGGAAATGCTCCAGCGCCTTTCGCATTTTGCCCAGGGAGAGGTTGTTGCGGCGGTTGCCGCAGGTCAATTCTTGCGAGGAATAGTGGGGGTCGGAAAACAGCCCGATCTTCATGTGCTCACCGCCTTGGTGTTTTTTGCCATTGTAGCAGATTTCGTCGCAAAAGTAAAGGGAAAAGGGGACAAATTTTCTCCCGGTCACGGTCTACGGCAGGGGTGCGGTTCCCGCGCCCACCACAACGCCGCCGCTGTACATCAGGTGTGGGGAAAATGCCGCACAACCGAATCAAAAAGAGGGCTTCGCGTCACGCGAAGCCCTCTCCGGTCGTCCTCTATCGGGGACGGTCAATGGTTAGAAATTGGCAACCTTCCACTTACCCTTATACTTTACCACGTACACGCGAACGTTTTGGGTGGTGGTCTCTTTTGTGCCCTCGATGATCACGTCCACGATGGCACACTTGCCTTTTTTGATTTTGTCGGCGCGGATGTAGTCCGCCAGATCCTCTTCGGTGCAGCGCTCCTGCATCCTTTTTAGATCGGCCATGCTCATATCCTCGATCTCGCGCACCTTCACCGTCAGCTTATAGCCCTTGCCGTATTGATCTTCCAATTGCGCGGCGCTGAGCTGTTTGCCGGCCTTGTAGTATTGGTTAAAGTTGCGGATATCGACTTGGATACCCATCTCCTTGCAGGCCTCTTCCGTGGCAGAGAACATCTCCTCCTTACCATCCTCAAACAGGGCCTCGTTGTATTTCTGCATCTTTCCGGCCATGACACGGTACATGGCCTTGGCGTCGCCCTCAATTTGGGCTCGGACGTATTTTTTGGCCGCCGATTTAGGGGTGCCGCCGCCCAATAGAATGAGGACCAAGCCCAGCAGGAGGACCACAGCGGTGCCGATGGCGATCAGTTTAACCGAAACGCCTTTGCCGCGCGCTTGGCTGTCACGATGTTGAAAGAACATAAAAACCCCTCTTTTCGCTAAAAAATCGGTTTGACCTGGACGCGGATGCGCAGGCATCCCGTCACGGGCTTTTTGTCATTATAGCAGACCCCGCCGCAAATGTAAAGAACCTTAAAGAGAAATCTCCCTAGGGTTTTACTGCTCACCCTACAGAGCAAAAGAGGGTTCCGCACAGAGCGGAACCCTCTTCGTTTACTCATTAACAGAACATTGTCTTCAGCGTGCAACAGGTTCTCAGTTAATCAGTGGAAAAAGCGTTGCGAAGCAGTGCAAAGATCAATCCTTCTCGCGGTCGTCAGGGCCAACGTGGGAAACCTTCCACTTGCCGCCGTACTTCACGACGTACACAGCGTTGACGTAGCTGTTGTTGTCCTCGTTACCGTCGATGATCACGCTGACGTAGACCTTCTTACCCTTCTTGATCTTGTCGGCCTTGACGTAATCCTCGAAATTGTCCGTGTCGTATCTGTCCTGAATGGCCTCCAGCTCGGAGCTGCGCATATCCTTGACGTCGATGACCTTGACGGAAATCTTGTAGTTCTTGCCGTAGACCTCTTTGTTCTCGGCCTTGGCGATCTTCTTCTGAGCGTTGTAGAACTGGTTGAAGTTCTTGACCTTCACCTTGATGTCCAGCTCGTCGGCCTCTTTCTCGGCGTTCTCGAACAGACGCTCCTGAATATCGTCGTCGTCATACAGTTCCTTCTCAACGTACTTCTGATACTTACCGGGCATCAGAGAGTACAGCTCTTTGTAGTCACCCTCGAAGGAAGCCTTGATGTAATCCTTGGCCACGGACTTGGGAGAGCCGCCACCCAGCAGGCTGATGAGCAGGCCCAGCACGATGGCGACAGCAGCGACGATGGCGATCAGTTTGATCAGACCGCTCTTATCGGCCTTGGGGGCGACAGCGGCGGCAGGAGCAGCGGCGGGAGCAGCGGCGGTACCGCAAGCGGCGCAGAAAGCGACGCCCTCGGGAATCTGGTTACCACAATTCTTACAGAACATAAAAAATCCCTCTTTTCTTAATAGTTATGTTAGGTTTGGGCACGCTGAATGTATAGTTGCATTGGTCGCACCATAGGGTGCGCACAAAACGCCAAAACGGATACGCGGCTCACAGAGCCGAAGGAATCAATAAGCGGTGAAGGAATCCATGATGTTGCCCACGCCATCCATGGCGAGGGTGGTGACGTTGAGCACCACCAGATAATCGCCCTGGGGATATACGAAGATGCCCTGGTATAAGCTCTCGTCGGCAGAGGTGGTCAGCTTGGCGGTGACACCCACGCCGTAATGACCGGCCACGTCCAGAGAGGTGGGGTAGTCAAAGTCGACCGTAATACCCATAGAAGCATACTGGGTTTCCAAAGCGTCGCAGAACTGATCGAGATACTGGGATGCGTTCATACCGCTGACGGCACAGTCGACGAACATGATCTGTACCAGCTCGTCGCCTGCCTGGCTCTGCATATACAGGCCGATATTCCCTTGGCCGGAGCCTTGATCCACCCAGTTAGAGGAGATGGGCAATCTCAGGCCGGCCCACTGGTTGGTGTAGTAGCCGCCGCTGACCGAGCCCAGAGAGAAGGGCACGGTATCCGTGGAGCCGGGGATGTCGTTATCGCCGGAATCGGGGGGCAGAACGGGGGTGCCGGGGTTGGGCTCGATATCGTTGCCGGTGTCGCCGCCACCGATGATGTCGTCGGTGTCGTTACCCTCGTCGTTGCCTTCGTTGATGATAACCATATCGATTACCTTCCACTTGCCGTCACAGCAGACGACGTAGACCTCGTGCTTGGCAGACTCTGTACCGCCGTCATACTCCAGCTTGAGATCCACCTCAACGATGTAACCCTCGCTGATATCCTTCTCAATGGCGGCATCGTAATAGTCACCGAAGTTGGAACGCAGCAGGAGGATGACGTCAGACAACTCGTCGCTGTCCAGCTCGTTGGAGCCGATCTTTTCAACAACGACTTTGTAATCGCCGTATTCCTCTGCCAACCACGCCTTGGTGTCCTTGTGGTCGGCCTTGAAGTAGTCGTCCCAACTCTCGATCTCGGCACCGTATTCTTCGCTGGCCGCAGCGAACAGCTCCTCATCGGTGTCGTAATATTTCATCAGATCATCGATGTTTTTCTGCTTCAGATCGGCCAGAGAGAGGGAGAACATGGTCTCATGATCGTCCACGGCATAGGCCTCGGCATAGGCCAGAACCACGGATTCTGCATCGTTGGCCACGGCGCCGTCCTTATCCTTGCCGCCGAACAGGTTGTCAAACACGCCGGTGAAATACAGCACGCAGGCCGCTACGGCCAGAGCCGCTACGACGGCGATGACGGCGATCAAACCACCCTTGCCCTTTTTCTGGGGGGCGGGAGCCGCGGGGGCCTGATATGCAGGCTGTGCAGTGGCCACAGGGGCCGCGGGGGCCGCGGGGGCCTCATACACGGGCTGGGCAGGCGCCACGGGGGCCGCGGGGGTCACGGGAGCCACGGGCTGCTGGTATACAGGCTGCTGATACACAGGCGCCGCAGGAGCAGCAGGGGCTACGGGAGCAGCAGGGGCTACAGGAGCGGCAGGAGCTACAGGAGCGGCAGGAGCCGCGATGGCGTTGCCACAGCTACTGCAGAAGGCGGAGCCGTCCGGCAGCTGTGCGCCACACTTGGAACAGAACATACAAATTCCTCTTTTCTATATGATTGTTTTTTATTGTCACTGTTAGGAGGGCGTCACTTACATGAAGAAGGTCAGGCTGCGGGCCAGACGGTTCAGCTCGCTGCTGTCCATCGCGGTGAAGGTGATGCTGATCATATAGCCGTCCTTCTCGGTGACCATCATGCGCTGATACAGGGTGCCGCCATTGAGCTCCATGTCGAACTCCTGCCAGTAGTAGTTGGCCAGGCCGATGGACATCGGGTCGGTCATATCTACGGTATGGCCCGTGTTGGCATACTGCTCTCTCAAGAGGTTGCGGACGGTCTTCACGTAGTCCTCAGTGGTCATGCTTATACCGTTCAAATTTTCCAAAACGATGGAGACGGTGGCATCGTAGATGCCCTGGTCGCGGTTGATGCGCTTGATGTACAGACCGCACTCGGTGGTGGCGTTCTGGTAGGTGGTGTACTCCGCGTCAGAGCCGTTCTCCCACTCACCCTCGGGGGCGTATTTCAACTCCGCCCACTGGTTGGTATACACACCGTTGCTGTAGGAGCCTTTGTTATAGGAGACAGAACTCACAGGAGGAATCTGAGTAGGAGTCTGGGTAGGAGCCTGGGTGGGAGCCTGGGTGGTCGTCTGAACGGGGCGGGTGGTGGTGACGGGGCGGGTGGTGTTGTTGGGACGGGTGGTGTGGACAACGTCGGTGGTGGTTGTGGTGCTGCTACCGGCATCCTTATCGTCGCGGTCGGACTCATCGTCGCCGCCGAACACACCGGTGGCGAACAGAACGCCGACCAGCACGGCCAGGGCCGCGATCACAGCCACGATGACAATGACCAGAGCATGGTTCTTCTTGGGGGCGGGCTGGGGAGCCACGGGAGCCACAGGGGCGGGAGCCGGAGCCACAGTAGCGACGGGAGCCACAGGGGCAGGGGCGGGAGCCTCCGCCACGGGAGTCACGGGAGCTACGGGAGCCGCAGGGGCGGCCGTGGGATTGCCGCAGTTGCTGCAGAAGGCGGAGCCGTCCGGCAGCTGTGTGCCACACTTGGAACAGAACATATCGATTTCCTCCTTATTTGATAGCTTTCGCTATGAATACCTTGGGGTAAGCAACCGATCCGAACGTGAGATAGGATCGGTTTAGCTAGAGTGATCGGCCACCAGCCATTTGCCTTTGTGGTTGACCATGTATACGAAATACGTTTCGTTATAATCCTTCTTTTCGCCGTCGATGGCGATGTTCACCGCTACGGTGTACGCCTCGGTGATGGCCTTCAGCGCATTGGTGTTCATATACTCTTTGGCGGGGCCGGCCAGCAGTTCGTTGCGGAATTGGGCCAGTTGGTCTGCTTCCATCTTCGTACAGCCGGTGGCGGTGACGGTGAGGGTATGCTCCCCGTATGTAGTCTCCACGTCGGCCAGCAGGAATTGGTGGTAGGAGGCGTAATAGGTGTCAAAGCTGTCCACGGTGACCTTAATACCTTTTTCGTCGGCTTGCTTTTGTGCCAGGGCAAAGAAGTTCTTAGCACTGCCTAAATCGTTGATGGCCTTATCTTCCCATTGCTTTCGTGCGTCGTGGAAGCACAGAGAGAATTGGGTGACGTAGTCCCGTAGGTAGTAGGCTTTGATGAAGGCCTCCGCTGTTTGGGTGACCTGCTCGGGAGCGGTTTCCTCCGTTGGTTTATCACAGCCCCCCAGCGTCAGCAGCATTGCCAGCGCCATCAGTAGTGCCAATAATCGATGGATCATTGTCGCACCTCGTTACAGCTTAGTACCGCAATTGGTGCAGAAGGCCATGCCCTCTGCCACGGGGCAACCGCAGCCGGGGCAGGTCGGCACCACGGGGGCGGGGGTTTCCAACCTGGTGCCGCAGTTGGTGCAGAAAATCATACCCTCAGCCACGGGGCTGCCGCAGTTGATGCAGACGCGCGCCGCAGGAGCGGGGGCTTTCACCACAGGAGCAGGAGCTTCTACCTTGGTGCCGCAGTTGGTGCAGAAGACCATGCCCTCTGCCACGGGAGCACCGCAGTTGACGCAGACACGCGCCGCAGGAGCGGGAGCCTCCACCACAGGAGCAGGAGCTTCTACTACGGGAGCGGGGGCTTCCACCTTAGTGCCGCAGTTGGTGCAGAAGGCCATGCCCTCCGCCACGGGGCTGCCGCAGTTGACGCAGACGCGCGCCGCAGGAGCAGGAGCTTCCACCACGGGAGCGGGAGCCTCCACCACGGGAGCGGGAGCCTCCACCACGGGAGCAGGAGCTTCTACTACAGGAGCGGGGGCCTCCACCACGGGAGCGGGAGCTTCCACCACGGGAGCGGAAGCTTCCACCACGGGAGCGGGAGCTTCCACCACAGGAGCGGGAGCTTCCACCTTGGTGCCACAGCCGGTGCAGAAGGCGACACCGTCAGCCAGAGGCAGGCCGCAATGGGCGCAGCGGCGCACGTTGCTCTCGGCGGCGGGCTCGGCGGTGTGCTCATTCATCATCTTGGATCCGCAAGCGGAGCAGAAGGGGGCGCCATAGGCCACCTCGCTGCCGCACACGGCGCAGCGGACGATACCCTTGAGGCGTTTGATCTGCTCGTTGTAGTCTTCGATCTTGGCGTTGGCATCTTTGATACCCAGAACCTCTTCCTCCAGAGCGGGCTCGTAGGATTCGGCGTGAAGCTCGTAATACTTTTTGCCGATCTCCAGATACAGCGTCTGGATGCGCTTTTCCTCGTCTGCGATCGCGCCGTTTAGTTTCATACTTTCGGCGGTGTCCTTGGTTTTTTGCATCATGTCCTGACCGGTTTGGGAGATCTTTTTGCCGATTTCATCTAAGAAAGCCATACGTTTTCCTCCTAAAGCAGTAAAATAAGGGGTACACCACCCCATATATAGTCAACGATAAAGCATTATAACATATAATCCTTATAAATGCAACAAAAAAGGCGAAATTTTCCGTATTCCATCTCGTAAAAACTGCGGCTCGGTATTGAAAAAGTAACGCATCCGTGTTACAATCGAAGCAAAGGAGGGAGAGCTTTATGAAGGTCCCCAACGCTCTGCAGGCGCACATCGATGCTTATTGTGCGCATCTGTCGGATGAAAAACTGTGCAGGCTGTATCGCCGTTGTGCATTGAGTACGTGGGAGACAGCTTTGCGCCCGCAGGAGGACGGCACCGTTTTTGTGTTGACGGGGGATATCCCCGCCATGTGGTTGCGGGATTCCGCCGCCCAGGTGACCCATTATCTGCCGCTGTCCGCCGACCCTGAGGTGGGCGCCGTCATCGAGGGGGTCATCCGCCGCCAGCTGATGTACATCGGCATCGACCCTTATACCAACGCCTTCAATCCCGAGCCCAACGACACGGGCTGGATGGACGATCTGCCGCCCAAGGGCCCCTGGGCCCACGAGCGCAAATACGAGGTGGATTCTCTTTGCTATCCCATCCGCTTGCTGTACCTTTATTGGAAGCAAAGTGGCTCGGACGCCCTCATTCGCGAGAAGTTGGAGGAGACTGTTTCCGTCATTTTGAACGTGTGGCGCACCGAACAGCACCACGCCGAAAAATCCCCTTATTGGTTTGTTCGTCCCTCCGACAATCCGCCCTGCCTGCCCTGCGAGGGTAAGGGCAATCCCGTGGTGTATACGGGTATGACCTGGTCCGGCTTCCGCCCCAGCGATGACCCCTGCACCTATGGCTATCTCACCGCCTCCAATATGTTTGCGGTGGTGGTGCTGGGCTATATGGCCGAGATGCTGCGGGAGGTGTGCGGCAACGCGGATTTGGCGGCTGCGTGCGACGCCCTGCGCACCGAACTGGACGAGGGCATCCGCCGTCACTGCGTTGTGGACCACCCCGTCTACGGTCCTATCTACGCCTGCGAGACCGACGGAATGGGCCATTACAGTATGATCGACGACGCCAACATCCCCAGTCTGCTGTCGGCGCCGTATATCGGCTATGCCTCCGCGGACGACGCGGTGTATCAGAATACCCGCCGCTTCTTGCTCAGTACCGAGAATCCCTACTACTATGAGGGCACCTACGCCCGCGGCATCGGCTCGCCTCATACACCGCCCCGCTACGTGTGGCATCTGGCGCTGGTGATGCAGGGCCTCACCGCCGTCACCGCCGAGGAGAAGCGGGAGCTGCTTTCGATGATCGCCGCCACCGATGGTGGCACCGACCTGCTCCACGAGGGCTTTTTTGTGGACGATCCCACGGTGTACACCCGGGAGTGGTTTACCTGGCCCTGCTCCCTGTTCGCGGAGTTTGTGGAACGCTGTGTGGACGAGGGCGTTATCGGAGAATAAGCAATCAAAAAACAGCCTTTCCGAAACATCGGAAAGGCTGTTTTTGTGCTATTCTTATTCGCCCAAAGGGATAAAATCGCTGAAATAGCGGTTGCCGTAGATGTCGGTGATGGCAAATGCGGCGTAGTAGTTTTCCTTGTCCTCGATGGGGCGCAGCTCCAGCTCGAATTGATCCTTGTAATACTCCATACCGTAGCTGCTGCCGGTGAAGGTGAACTGAGCGCCGTAGTCGCCGTTTTGCACGGTATAGGAGTTGTTCATAAAGCTGTACAGCCCGTAATCCGCGCTGTTTAGCATCATTTTATCTGCCAGCATATGATCCTTCACCGTTGTGGTGGCGTAGGCGTTGCCCAGCTGGGGCTTGCCGTCCACGATGCGCATCAGCCAGTCCGCCGGCTCCATATCCAGCTCTTCTGTTTTGTGGAAAATGCAGGAGAAGTAATATTTCTCGTTGCCGCTGCCGTCGTAGATCTGATACATAGACAGAGGGAAGGGAGAATATTTACCGTCTGCCTTGCCGAACACCGCCTTGTCTTCGTAGGTGGCGCTGAGTGTGCCGCCATTGAGGGTGCAGTCCTGACCGGAGAAGACCTGCAGGTATTCCACGTTGCCGGAGAAGGTCACGTCCGCAGGCAGGGCGTAGAATACGTAGTATTCCGCGCCGGCGAAGGTGGCGGCCTGCTCCTCTGTGAGGGGGATGGACAGGTCGCTGGCCTGATTTTTGCTCACCGCCGTGCCCTTGGTGGCGCCCAGATCGCGGTAGGCACCGTTGCCGCCGCCTTGGGCCAGCACGTGGGATTCAAAGTTGCGGATGTATTTCGCGTAGTTATCGGCAAAGCCGAAGCTCTCAAAGGTGCGGATGAAGGAGGAAACGAGTTGGCGGTTGTCATAGGGGTGGTAGATGGATACGCCGCCGGCGTTGGCGGTGTTGGTGCGGGAGTACACCACGTAGCTTTTCAGGACAGCCTTCAGTGCCTGTGCCTCGGCGGGGTAGTCGGCGGCCAGCAGGTCGGTGATGTGCCCCAGATCGATGAGGTCGTACTCAAAGTTGCCGCCCTCCTTGCCAAAGGCCTTGGAGCGGTAGCGGCAGCGGGAGGCCTCGCTGATCTTGCCGCTGAGGATCTCTGCGTTCACGTCCTCAAAAAGGTTGTTAATGCCGATCTCCACCGCGCCGATCTTGGACAGGTCGGTGCAGGAGAGGGTGATATCGGTGCGATAGAGAGGTCGCTTTTGGAAGAGATCGTTGTAGAAATCAAAATAGGTGTCCACGATGAGCTGTCCCATGTCGCCGCCATCGGCGCAGCGGGGCAGATCCTCCAAAAACGCAAAGTTCCAGCCGAAGCCGGGCTCCACCTCTTCGGAGGCCACGTAGTATTCCGCCAGATCGCGGAATGCCCAGGCACACTCGGCGCTGCCCATCAGGCAGGCGTCAAAGCCCAGCATCTCCAGCTTGCCGTTCAAGGAGGAGGATAGTGCCGTGCGCAATTCGGCCACGCTCATCACATCGTTATACTGCTCGTCTTGACCGTAGCCGCAGATGGGGCCGCCGCCGTGATCCCACAGGATGAGACTGTAGCGGTCGGCAGGGTAGTTGCCGATGGAAAAGCGGATGAAGTCGGCCAGCGTGTTGCCGTCCGCCATATTTTTCTTGGTGGAGCTCTTCACCTTGGTGATGGCATTCTGCTCCAGCAGGAAGACGGCGTTTTCGTCGGCGGAGACGCCGGCGTAGTGCCATTGTTTGGAGCCGCCGGTGCAGATGAGCACCTGCGTCTTGGCGGGGTCGATGTCGGCGGCGATCATTTCCTCAATATCCTTCGTGGCGGATTGGTGCTTGGTCTCCAAATCACTGCCCACCAGATAGATCATCACGGTGCGCTTGATGTTCTGCACCGGCTGGTTCTGGATGGCGCTGCCGCCGGTGTTATTGCCGCCGTTGTTGCCGCCATTACCGGAGCCGCCGTTGTTCACACCGCCGTTTACGTCGATGTTGGTACCGCCGTTGTAGGAGCCGCCGATGCCGTTATCCCGCTGGGGAGTTTTAGGATCGGTGTTCAGTACCGAGACGGTGATCATCAGCACAACCACACACATAGCCGCCACAAAGGCGATGAGTTTATCCTTTGCGGTAGGCTTTTTCGCCGTTTTCTTCGTCGAGGATGCGGATACGGGTCCCGCCGTCTCTTTAATGGGGATGGCCGCAGGAGCAGGGGGAGCGGACTGCACGGGCGGTGCATACACGGGCTGCACCGGGGGCGGGGGCGCAGGTTGCACGGGGGTCGCCACGGGCGCAGGCGCCGCCACGGGTGTAGGTGCTGTTTTGGGCAGGGGTCTGCCGCATCGGTTGCAAAAGGCCATGGTTTCCTCTACGGGATTGCCGCAGGCACCGCAGAATTT
This sequence comes from Clostridia bacterium, assembly GCA_017520705.1. Lineage (GTDB taxonomy): Bacteria > Bacillota > Clostridia > Oscillospirales > Acutalibacteraceae > UBA5905. The sequence continues at coordinate 21,390 of JAFXFF010000008.1, forward strand.
TGCCATCGTTTCCACCTCACAGTTACAAGATGACACTATTATAAACGCTTTAATTTCACTCGTCAAGGAGGACGCAAAATAATTCTGTTACGAAGCGGGAGCAATTTCCTCATGCCTCGGATGGGGAAATTTGTCTTGCGTTTTCCGATGAGAGATGGTATAATCTTCCTACGGCAGCTTTCCGTGTTTCTGTATCAAACACGGCAGGCTGTTTTTTTGTGGGAGGTACAACGACATGAAAAAACCGATCTTATATTCAGAGGTGGCCTACCTCATCGGTGTGCTACTGCTGTCGATGGGCAACAGCTTGTCCGCCTACGCCGATCTGGGTGTCTCTATGGTGGTGGCACCCGCTTATGTGCTGCATTTGGCGCTGGTGGATGTGTTTCCGTGGTTTTCCTTCGGTGTGGCTGAGTATGCCGTTCAGGCGCTGGTGATTGTCCTGCTCATCCTGATGACCCGACGGGTCAAGGTGCGCTTTTTCATCTCCTTCTGCACCACCCTGTTGTATGGGGCGGCGCTGGACGCCTGTATGCTGGTCACCGCTTGGCTGCCGTCGCTTGTGGCGGTGCGCGTCGGCGCTTACGTGCTGAGCATTTTCCTTTGCTCCGCCGGTGTGGCGCTGCTGTTCACCCCCTATTTCCCGCCCGGTCTGTACGAGGTGTTTGTGCAGGAGATTGTGGGCAAATGGAATCTAAAACTGGGCGTGGTCAAGACGGTGTACGATATTGGCAGTTTGCTGGTGGCGGTGGCGATGAGCCTGCTGCTCTTCGGTACCCTCCGCGGCATCGGTGTGGGCACGGTGGTGTGCGCCTTCCTCAACGGCACCCTTATTCACCTGTTTGGCAAGCTGTACAACCGCCTGTTCACGTTCAGGGACGCCCTCCCGTGGCGCGGCTTCTTTGAGGGGAAGAAATAAACTCCGATCCACATCCGCCCGCAGCCTCCCTCTCCGAGGAAGGTGGCGCAGCGCAGCCGTGACGGAGGGAGTTTTACACGCACCATCTAAAATCAGCACCGTAGGGGCGATTCCCGAATCGGAGCCACTGACCCGTCGGTCTTGGCTCCGCCAAGCCCATTATAGTTTCCTTGGCGGTTTAGACAACCGCCATTTCGCCTGCGGCGAAAACCGGAAACTAGATCGGGCAGTAGCGAACAAAGTAAAAGGCAGACCCGAGAGGGTCTGCCTTTTTCGTAGGGCGGGGGCTTGCTCCCGCCGCACCGTAGGGGCGATTCCCGAATCGGAGCTACTGACCCGTCGGTCTTGGCTCCGCCAAGCCCATTATAGTTTCCTTGGCGGTTTAGACAACCGTCATTTCGCCTGCGGCGAAAACCGGAAACTAGATCGGGCAGTAACAGACAAAGCAAAAGGCAGACCCGAGAGGGCCTGCCTTTTTTGTAGGGCGGGGGCTTGCTCCCGCCGCACCGTAGGGGCGATTCCCGAATCGGAGCTACTGACCCGTCGGTCTTGGCTCCGCCAAGCCCATTATAGTTTCCTTGGCGGTTTGGACAACCGCCATTTCGCCTGCGGCGAAAACCGGAAACTAGATCGGGCAGTAGCGAACAAAGTAAAAGGCAGACCCGAGAGGGTCTGCCTTTTTCGTAGGGCGGGGGCTTGCTCCCG
>JAFXFF010000009.1 GCA_017520705.1 Clostridia bacterium
CACGGGACGGGTCGCGAGCTACGAGATCGTTCAGCTGGTTGATAGAGGTGATCAAGCCGGTCTTGGAGCTGTCCTGCTCCGGCTGCGTGCGGGTATCCACAACCACCACAGAAGCAGAGGCATTCCACGGCAGTTTAATGCCGGCAGTTCCGTTCTCATCAGCCACGTTAAAGCCTACTACGGTAAGGCCTTCGGCAAAGCCCTGAATGGCCACGTTTCGGTAGGCGATATAGTCGGTTGTCCCAAACTTCTCATTATGGCCGACAGGATTCAAGGTGGGCAGATCTCCCGTTCTGTTCTGAATCATATAGAACGAAGATTCGTTACCGGCAAGCTTATTCTTAACCGTGACCTGGGCGGGTGCGCCGTCAACAGGGGTATAACCACTATAAACGTAGCCTTCCGCCGTCTGCTCATATTCCTTCAGCTGCTGGGCCGTAATGTAAATGCTGTCGTTGCTGTTCACGGTAGACGCGGACACCCCGTACACCACCATGACCACCACATCGTTGGAAACCCCGTTCTCGTTGCGGGAAAGCAACATCTCCATGGAGTCATAGTTAGTATACGCCTTCATGCTGTCGACACTTTGTACATCCAGTTCGAAGGGGCTGTTGAGATCTCCATCCACAAAGATGTACTTGGAGAAGGGCTTGCCATAGGTTAACATGCCGTCATCACTCTTGACAAAGCCGTAGCTATTGCTGGTGAAGCCGGCTTCAGCACCTTTACTGGCGCCACTGACAAAGTAACCGCCCTTGCCGTCGTAAGTGTTGGTAACAGGGGTCAGGACTTGGATTTCCTCCTTCTTCTCATCCCGGCCGGTGTGAGCCTTCACGGAATAGAAGCCACGGGTCACACCCGCTCCGGTGCTGCCCACCAGCCCATCCACGGGCAGATCCTTGCCAATCACGATAAGGCGTTCCTTGGCTTCCATGTCAATGCAGCGGGCCTTGTACTCGGTGATGGTGTCGCCATAGTCGTTCTTCTGGGTAACCGTCAGCACACCCAGCGCGTAGACGATGTCATCCACGGCAATGTCGCCCACCGCCTTGAAGCCCACGAACTGGTCATCGTCCGTAACATACAGCTCGTAAGTCTGGGCATAGTCAATGGTGCTGACGTCATCAGAGAGCTTGTTGCCAATGTCATCCGTGTTGCCATTGAATGCGACGAAGTCCGTACCGTCCAGAGTGATCACATCCCGGTTCACCCCATCCACCTCTTTTTTAGAGGTTCTGGTAACAGTACCCTGAATGGGGTTGACAGCTCAAGGACATAGACATCCTGGACCTTGACATAGGTAACATAATCGCCCACGATCATGCCGCGGTATTCCACGATTTGGTCATCCCCCGCGGTATTGGGGATAGACTTCTCGCCGTTGGCTCCGGCAATCTGCACGCTCTCGCTGCCCTCGTACTTGTTGATATCAACGATGTAAGAGGCATATTTGGTGACGGGAGCCATATAGCCCACCACCGCGTTGTCCGCGATGAAGTAGGTGCCCGCGGGAGCGGTATTGCCCGCCGCGTAGGCGGTGTCGTCGTCAGAGTCAGGAACGGTTCCGACGACGTTGTTGTGTCTGTACTCTTTGTCAAACAGGACGACCTTATTGGAGCTTTCGGTATCCTTCTTCATCTGATAGCTCTTGCCAAAAGCCGCCTTATAGTCCTTGGGGGTGGTAATGTCTTCCTTTACCTCCACCACGGTGGTCTCGTCCACGATGGTATAGACCTGACCGGGCTCCTTCTCGTTCTTATAGGCTTCCTTGTAATAGACGGTCACATAGTGGCCGACCATGTCCAGATCAGTCTGGACAAAGTAGTCCACCTCATCGCCCAGAGTGCCGTCGTCCTGAACCGGGCGGATGGTGGTCTGCTCATGGCCCGTGGACTGATTGGCGGTAACGAAACCCTTGGCGATCTTCAGCTCGTAGATCTGATTGGCCAGAGCGTCCTCGCCAACCACCTCGGTGATGCCGCTCACGCCGCCGTTGACCTTTATGGCATCGGCGATGTCGGTGAACACGATGTCCACACTGGGGTCGGCCACACGGTAGCCGGACACACCCTTGGGGCTGTAACACATACCCTCGTAGGTGACCACGGCCAGCTGCTCGCGGTTCATGGGATCGTTGGTAGCGGGCTTGGTCTTCAGCTCACCGTAGAGCTTCATCTCCTCGGCCTTGGCCATGATGGTGGAGGGCCACTCGCCCTCACCGGCGTCCACCTTCAAGGCGTTGATGATCATGGTCAGCGCCTCGGCGGTGGTAACGGCCTTGCCGGGCTTGAAGGTGCCGTCGCCGTAGCCGCCCACGATACCCATCTGGTGGCCGGCGGTAATGTAACCCTCGGCCCAGCCGCCCTCAAACACAGCGGTATCGCTGAAGGGATTCACACCGGCGCCCTTAAAGGCGTTGGCGTTGAACTCGTTGCCGCGCAGGGCCTTGACCAGCACGGTCACCATCTGGGCACGGGTCACGGTGCCCAGAGGATCAAATGTGCCGTCCGTGGTGCCCGCGAACAGGCCCATGCCTGCCATGATGGACACTTCTTCGGTGTAGGTGATCTGGTCGGCATCCTTAAAGGCACCGACTGTCACCGCCGCGGGAGCTTCTGCGGCGGTTGTTTCCGCCGCACTCACGCCTGTGGTCACCATGCCAAGGAGCATGGTAAGGGCCAGGATCAGGCTGAGTGTGCGCTTGAGGTTTCTCATGTGTCTTCCTCCTTTAAAATTGGGGCTTTTTCATGTATCTGGGCGTTCGGGATCGCTCCTCCCCGCCCGCCGGATATGCAATCATCGTTTATCCTTTATTAATGGTGCCAGGGGGGAGCCCCTCAGAGGGACAGCCCCCCCTCGGCGCGGTGAA
>JAFXFF010000010.1 GCA_017520705.1 Clostridia bacterium
TCCCCAGGGTCTGGAGAACGTCATCCGCCAGATACGCGAGTACACCGACCTGCCCCTGCTGGTGGCCGAAAACGGCTCTGCTTGGCCGGATGTGGTGGCGGAGGACGGCGGCGTCCACGACCAAAACCGCATTGATTACCTCAATCAGCATCTGGACGTGGTGAAGGAATGCAACAAAAAGGGCCTCAACGTCTGGGGCTACTTCGCCTGGTCGCTGATGGACAACTTCGAGTGGGCCGAGGGCTACGGCCCCCGCTTCGGTCTCATCCACGTGGACTACACCACCCTCAAGCGCACCCCCAAGGACAGCTATTATGTATACCGCGATCGTATCGCCCATTGGAAAGAGGATTGATTGTGAAAGATTCGGCTCACTTGCAATTGGAACAATTGAAGAATCCTTCTGCCGCCTACCGCAGCGCCCCCTTCTGGTCTTGGAACGGTGAGATGCAGGAACAGCGAGTATCCGACCAGTTGACCTCCTTCTACGAGGCCGGTATGGGTGGCGCGTTCATTCACAGCCGTTCGGGCCTGAAAACACCCTATATGGAGGACCAATGGTTTGCCTGCGTGCAGGCTGCCATCGACACCGCCGTACAGCAGAATAAGAAGGTCTATCTGTACGATGAGGACCGCTATTCCTCCGGCTTTGCCGGCGGTGAGGTCTGCCGTCAGAACCCTCTGTTCCGTCAGCGCCATCTGACAGTGGCCACCTCTCCCGTACCCGATGGGGATACGCTGGCGGTGTTTGCCGTGCGCCGTCCCACCCCTACGCAGGTGGCGTCCTATCGCCGCTTAGGCGAGGGTGAGGTCGCCGCTGACGGCGAGGAAACCTTGTGGTTCCAGGTGTGCGATTTTGTGCGCAATCCCAATTGGCACAACCACTGCGACCCCATCGACATCTGCAATGCCGAGGCAGTGGATACCTTTATCGCCCTGACCCACGACCGCTATGCCGCCCACTGCGGCGCCTATCTGGGCGACGTTATCCCCGCTCTGTTCACCGACGAGGTGTGCCTTGCCGTACTCCCCAGCGGTAAACGCACTGAGGACGTCATCGCCAACCACCATTGGACACGGGATTACCCGCGACTGTTCGAGGAGCGTTACGGCTACAATTTTGTGGATTATTTGCCCGAACTGTTCTTTGCCGTGGACCATCCCCGTCAGCCCACGCTGGCGCGGGATTATCTGACCGGGCTTTCCGATTTGTTTGAAAAAACTACTCCCGCCGCTGCGGCGAGTGGTGCGCCCGTCACCATCTCGCTTTCACCGGACACCTCCATTTTGCCGACTTTGTGGATTTTGCCCGCGTGGGCAATCCCCTGCGGCAATTCCGCCACTGGCAGTGGCCGGGCATGGATATTCTCACCGACCGGGTGGCGAAACTGTCCGCATTTAAGATAGCCGCCTCTGCCGCCCACCAGTATGGCGACGGGCGGGTGGTGTGCGAGATGTACGGCTGCACCGGCTGGGATTGGCCGCCGGAGCGTCAGCGCTTCCACACCGGCTGGCAGTATTGTTTGGGTGTCAACTTCCGTTGCCAGCACCTCTCCCACTACACCTTAGCCGGATGGGGTAAAAAGGATTATCCCGGCAGTATGACCCCCCACACCCCTTGGTTTGCCGATTACCGTGAGATCGAGGACCACAGCGCCCGCCTGTCCTACGCCCTGACCCGCGGCCGCTATGCTGCACGGACGCTGGTGCTCTCTCCCTTTACGGCGGTGGCGGATCTGTTCCGCGGCCACCACTTTGACGACAGCGACCCTGCCGCCGCCGACCTGGCGGCGCTGAATACACAGTGGGAGCGCATCAACCGCACCCTCATCGAAAACCACATTGACTTTGACTACGGCGACGAGGGCGACCTGGTGGCCGCAGAGGACCGTATCGCCGTTGCCCGTATGCGCTACGACCGCGTGATCGTGCTGCCGGGGCACACCCTCTCCGCCACCGCTGAAGCCGTACTGGCTACATCGAGGGTCCCAGTCTACCGCCTGACCGATGATCACATCCCCTCCTCTCTGCTGGAGGAATTCAGCGCCGATTGCCGCATCACGGTAAACGGTGTCAACGCCGCCGAGGTCTGGTCCACCCGCCGCATAGACGGGGAGCAGACCATTCTGTTTGTGCAGTCTATGGCGGACACCGAGCAGACAGTGGACATCGCCTTGACCGCCCCCTCCCACGTACTGCTTGTGGAGGAACGCACGGGTGACCTCATTCACCTGCCCTCCGCCACCACCGACGGTGTCACCACCGCCACCGTCACCTTGCCACCCTACGACAACGCCCTGTTGCTGTTCGGCTACGATGCCGTGGGCAAGGCGTTGCCTGCCCCGCTCCCGACCAAACGCATCGCTCTCTCTGCAGCGCCTTACGACTACACGCTGGACGAGCCCAACACCCTGCCTTTGGATACGGTGCAGATCCGTGTCAATGAGGGGGACTGGTCGGAGCGTCTCTCCATCTCCGAGGCAGAGGACCGCATCCGTCGCCGCTATGACCTGCCGCCGATGCTGTTTTACGACACCGCCCAGCCCTGGTATCTCCACCGCCACCGCTACCAAGCCTTTGACGAAGTCTGGCAGATGCGGTGCGTGTTTACGGTGGCCGCCGTCCCCACCGAGTGCCGTCTGGCCTTGGAGGGCTACGCAACCTACGACTCCATCACCCTCAACGGCAAGGCGATTCCCGCCCCCGACGGCTGGCTCATCGACCTCGATTGGCAGACGGCGGATGTAGCCTCGTTGTTGACATCGGGCGAAAATGAATTGCTGCTGACCTTCCGCTACGATACGGATATGGAACTGGAAAACTTCGCCCTGGCAGGCGATTTCGGCGTTTCCCGCATCCACTCCGAAGCGGGATGGCTGGCGGACAATCTGCAGGTGACCGCCCTGCCGTCGCAGATCGACGGCGGTGCCTGGGCGAACAACGGTCTGCCCTTCTACACGGGGCGGCTGACCTACCACGTCCCTGTCTATAGCGACGGCGCTCCCTGCGTGCTGGATTTATCCGACGCACAGGCATTGGGGTATGCGGTCACCGTCAACGGTCACCGCGAGGCACGGCTGTGTTCTCCCTTTGTCTTTGACCTGACCGATCACCTGAAGATGGGAGAGAACATCCTGCATATTGAGCTCATCCCCGGACGCAAGAATCTGCTGGGTCCCCTCCATGTCGAGAATCCCGGCATGGCGGATCCCTACGATTTCCGCTTTGACAACCATCGGTGGCAGGAGGAATACGCCCTGCACACCTTCCGCCTGAATAAAGAATGATCTGCGAGGTTACCTATGGCTCACATCATCTATGCCGACCATGCGGCCACCACACAATTGGATACTGCTGCTCTGTCAGCTATGATGCCTTACCTGACCGACCTCTACGGCAACCCGTCGGCGCCCTATTCCGCCGCGTTAGCCCCCAAAGAGGCACTACGGCAGGCGCGGCAGACGATTGCCGCCTGCATCGGTGCGGATGCCGATGAGATTTTCTTCACCGGCGGCGGAACCGAGTCCAACAACTGGGCGATCAAAGGCACCGCTTTTGCCGGTGATTTCCCCGCCCCGATCGTCACCTCCGCCATCGAGCACCACTCAGTATTAGCGCCCTGCGCCGCCTTACAGCGCTTGGGTTGCTCCCTCACCCGGCTCCCCGCCACAGCGGAGGGCATCGTCACCGATACGGCATTGGAACAGCACCTTCCCCAAGGGACAAAGCTGGTGTCGGTGATGCTGGCCAATAACGAATTGGGCACCGTTCAGCCCATCTCTTCGCTGGCGGCCATCGCCCACCGCCACGGCGCTCTGTTCCACACCGATGCGGTGGCGGCCATCGGACGGATGCCGCTGGATGTTAAAGCGTTGGATGTAGACCTATTGTCCGCCTCCGCCCACAAATTCGGCGGCCCCAAAGGCGTCGGCTTCCTGTATATCAAACGGGGCACCCCCATCGCCCCGCTTTTGGATGGTGGCGCGCAAGAGAATGGCCTGCGCGCAGGCACCGAGAACGTACCGGCCATCGTCGGTATGGCGGCGGCGCTCCAACACCGCACCACCGATATAGGGGCACACCGCGCCCATCTTTCCCATCTGACGGCACACTTTTTGGAGGGCTTGCAGGCCGCCGGCATTTCCTTTATCCGTCACGGCACTGAGGATACCCTACCGGGTCTTCTCAGCCTGGCTTTCCCCTCCATCGAGGCAGAGGCGTTGCTCCACCGCTTGGACCTGCTGGGCATCACCGTGTCCGCCGGAGCCGCCTGCAACGGCACCGCCACCACCACCTCCCACGTGCTGCAGGCCATCGGCCTGTCGGAGGAGGAGGCCGCCTCCACCATTCGCGTTTCCTTTGGCTATACCAATACCAAAGAGGATGTAAGCGCTTTCATTGCCGCGTTGCAGTCCATTCTCTTCTAACCTATCCGAAAGGAGTGTCACCAATGGCACAGACCCCGTTTTTTGATTTGGCTCTACCCGTTTGGCCCGGCGATGCCTTGCGGGAGAAGAACTGCACCCTCGGCCTATACGCCACGCTTTCCTCCTCTGCGCCTGCGACGCTGCGCATCGCCACCGCTGGGGTCTACCGCGTCTTTGTGGACGGGATGTTTTTCACCCACGGCCCTGCCCGCTGTGCCCATGACTATTATCGGGTGGACGAGGTGACCCTCCCCTCTGCCGCTACTCACGTGGCCATTGAGGTAACCCACTACGCCGTCAACAGCTTTTGTTATCTGCAGGCCGACGGCTTTGTACAGGCGGAGATCCTGTCCGACGGACAGGTGACCGCCGCCACCGGCGGGGATGGCTTTGCCTATCTGCGGCTGAACAGCCGCGTGCAGAAAGTGCAGCGCTACAGCTACCAGCGTCCCTTTGTGGATGCGTGGCGACTGGCCCCTTCCTATGCCGACTGGCGCATAGGGCAGCCTTGCCGTTATGCCCTACCCATCGCGACAGATCCCACCACCCCCAAGCAGTTGGTGCCCCGTGGCATCCCGCCCTACACCTTCCCCGACACCTACGCCACCCATCGTGTGGCGGTGGGCACCCTCACCGACGGGGTCATCCCCGCCACCTATCGCAAGGACCGCTCTCTCGTCCGCCTCTACGACCCCGACAGCGGTATGCTGGAGGGTTTCCCCGAATCGGAGCTGGAATGGCACCTATCCGACACGGTGCAGGAGTGGCAGAATACCGCCTACACCGCCACCGACGACACGGTCGGCGAGGTATCGCTGACCGCTCACGAATGGGCTCTGTTGTCCCTCCCTACGGAAAAGACCGGCTTTATTACCGCCCACCTGCATTGCACCGAGCCCACCTCCCTGTGGCTCTTGTTTGACGAGGTGCTCACCGACGGAGACGTGGATCCCTTGCGGATGGATTGCTGCAACGCCCTGCGTCTGGAGTTGGAAGCAGGCGACTACGATTTCATCAGCACCGAACCCTACGGCTTCCGCTATCTCAAGGCGGTGTGCCTGCAAGGCGGGGTAACCCTCCGCCGCATCGGGGTCAAGGAGCTGATCTGCCCCCTCCCCGTCACCGCCGCCTGCACGGAGGACGACCCTGCCCTTCGCCGCATCTACGACGCCGCAGTGGAGACCTTCCTGCAGAACAGCGCCGACCTATTCATGGACTGTCCCACCCGCGAGCGGGCGGGATGGCTGTGCGACAGCTTTTTCACCGCCCGCACCGAGCAACTTCTAACGGGAGGAAACACCATCGAGCACAATTTCTTAGAAAACTATCTGCTCCCCGACCGCTTCCCCCATCTGCCCGACGGTATGGTGCCTATGTGCTATCCCGCCGACCACAGCGACGGCAATTTCATCCCCAACTGGGCGATGTGGCTGGTGCTGGAGCTGGAGGACCGCCTGCACCGTGTGGGCGACGTGGCTTTCATCCACCGTTTCCGTCCTCGCGTATACGCCCTGCTGGACTGGTTTGCCCAATACGAAAACGCCGACGGCCTGCTGGAGCGCCTGCCCGGCTGGGTGTTTGTGGAGTGGTCTAAGGCCAACGATCTGGTGCAGGATATCAATTTCCCCTCCAATATGCTGTACGCCCGTATGCTGGAGGCGGTGGACGCCCTCTACGGCGACCCTGCTCTGTCACAAAAAGCGGCGCAACTAAAGAACACCATCCGTCAGCGCTCCTATGACGGCACCTTCTTTGTGGATAACGAGGTGTACGGCACCGACGGCCTACCCCACTCTACGGGCGAACACACCGAAACCTGCCAGTACTACGCTTTTTTCACCGGCGTGGCAACGCCCAGGACCCACCCGGACCTGTGGGAGCGTCTAACCACCGCTTTCGGCCCCCACCGCAAGGACGCCTATCCCCACGTGCACCCCTCCAACGCCTTCATTGGCAACTATCTGCGGCTGATGCTGCTGGAGCAGGAGGGACACCGCACCCAACTGCGGGAGGAGATCAAAGGCTACTTCGACTATATGGCTAAGCGCACCGGCACCCTGTGGGAGCACGTGGGCACCACCGCCAGCTGCAACCACGGCTTTGCCTCCTATGTCGCCTGTCTGATCCTCCCCAAGCCGTAACCACACCACTGCCCGAAAGGAGGAGATTCCTTGGATCGCATCGCATATCTGAAAAAGCACGGCTGGCGTTGCCTGCTGTTTGGGGCGATTATGACCGCCACCGCCGCGCTGGCATCCTGGCTGCTCCTGAGCAACCTATACCGCTTTCTGACCTTCGATCCTCAATTTCACGCCATCTTTGCCCAGATTTCCGATGCGCCGATGGTTCCTCCCGTTCTTCTCTTGCTGCTTCTCTCCTGCCTCTACTGCCTGCTGGGCACCCGCCTGGCTGCCAAGGGCACGGGCGGACGGGTGGCGGCGATACTCATCGGCATTATCGTGTGGCTGTTACTGTTGGTGGGCTCCATTCTGCTGACCAAGGTCAACCGCATTCTGTTCGGGGACGTGCTGTTCTCTCTGCTGAATCTGCTGAAAAGCGGTGTGCTGTAAGGAGGGCGTATGAAGCGAAACTGTATCGTTTGGCTGTTGGTGGTTGCGGTACTGCTGTCGGGCTGCAGCGCCCATCGAAGCGCAAAGAAACCCAACGACCATTACACCGTAGGCTTTGCCTCGGTGGAGATCCCGCTGCCGGAGGATTCCGACCAACCCCTTTACATCGCCGGCTACCACCAGGGGTGGGAAGCAACCGGTGTACTGGACCTGCAACGGGCCAATGCCCTGTGGCTGGATAACAGCAGCACCTCCCTGCTGCTCATCACCGTCGATTGCATCGGACTGGACGGCGGCACCGTGGCCGAGATCCGTAGCCGTCTGTCCGATTTCTGCAAGGAGACCGATTGCGATTCGGTCAACGTCATCTCCACCCACACCCACGCCGGCGTGGACACGCTGGGGCTGTGGGGTCCCATAGCGCAGAACGGTAAAAACGACGCCTTTATGGAAACCCTGAAGCAGGCCGCCGTGGATGCCGCCAAAGCCGCCTACAAAGACCGCTCGGCAGGTACTCTATCCTATACCGCCACCGCGGTGGAGGGTATGCAGGAGGATTCCCGTCCGCCCCACGTCTACGATAACCACCTGTACCAGTTGCGCTTCACCCCCGACGACGCCGACCACAACGGCATCCGCGTCATCTCCTTTGCCGCCCACGCCGAGGCGCTGCGGGGGGATAACACGCTGGTGTCCCGCGATTATCCCGGCTCGATGGCGGACACCATTTACGAACGCACCGGCGAGGATGTGATGTATCTGCCCGGTGCCATCGGCGGCCTGATCATGACGCCGAAATTATACGAAGACCCCTTCTACCCCATCCCCAATATGACCCACACAGGAAAAAAGCTGGCGATGGAGGCGCTGTCCGCAGAGGATTTCCGCCCTCTCGGCACCGCTATGGCGGTTTCGCGGGTCCCTTTCACCACCCATATGACCAACACCGCCTTTATGTATTACCGCTTCCTCGGCATCCTGCAAAACGACGTGCGCCGTACCCTGGGCGGACGCTATCTGCTGCGCAGCGAGGTCACCGTCATCCGCCTCGGAGACGTGACGTTGGCGCTGATGCCGGGCGAGGTGTTCCCCGAGCTGGTCAGCGGCACCGGTAAGGCCGAAGACCCCGAGCCCTACGCCGATATTGCCGCCCGCTACGGGCAGGAGGACGTGATTTTCGTCGGCTTAGCCAACGACGAATTGGGCTACATCGTCCCTCCCAGCGATTACCGGCTGTCGGAGGACGCCCCCTACTTCAAGGAGGCGGAGGACGACCACTACGAGGAGACCAATTCCGTGGGCGTGAACATCGCCGCCGACCTGGCCAAAGCCTTGGAAAAGGCGCTGAGAAAAGTCGCATAATAAAAAAGGCCGCTGAATCTCAGCGGCCTTTTTTATTATGTATTACAGATTCAGAAAATCGGTGCGATAGGTCAGGCCGAAGGCGTCGGCGACGGCCTTGAGCTCCTCGTCGCGGATGGTGTTGACGTGGGGCAGATGAGCGATCTTCATATACAGCTCTGCCGCCTTCTCCACCGTCTCGATGAGACCGAAGGTCTCGTCCATCGTGCGGCCTGCGCCGTAGATGCCGTGCAGGCCCCATACCACCAGGCGGTAGTCCTCCATCTTCTGCGCCGTAGCCACACCGATCTCATTGTTGCCGCACACCATCCAGGGCAGCACGCCGATGCCGTCGGGGAACACCACGATACACTCGGTGCACATCTCCCAAATGGTGTGGGTGAAGGCCTTATCCTCCAGCACGTGCACGTGGGTCATAGCCAGGGTGTTGGTGGGATGGGTGTGCATCACCACGCGGTGATCGGGATCCTGCTTCAGACGGGTCATATGGCTCATCAGGTGGGCGGGCAGCTCACTGGTGAAGCGGCCGCCGTCCTTGTATCCCCACAGCAGTTCGGCGGTGGTGCCGTCCTCTGCAATGCGGATGATACCCAGATTGGTCTCGGGGTCTTTCTCCACGTTCTTAAAGTACTTGCCCGTGCCGGTGACGATGAAGATCTTGCCGATCAGGTCGGTGGCATCAAAGCCGGTGGGGATAGTGCGGATGACGTGGCTCAAATCCAGATACTCCGCCACCTCTTGCTCCTCCAGCATATAGCTGATGTTGCCGCCGTTGCGCTCATCCCAGCCCAGGCGGTACATATTCGCCGTGGTCTGCTTCATTTCCTCCACAAAGGGAGCGGTCAAAATATCCTTCATAGTCTTACCCTCTCTTGCTCATCACGGTGTCTTCGTATTCCTTGACGGTGGCGTACCACGCGCCGTCACGGGGCGCACCGCAGCGGTCGCAATACTCCGCCCACACAGCGCCAAAGGGCAGGATCTTATGCTCCTCCTGACGGACCATCAGCTCGGTCCAGTTGTCCGTATCCTGCAGGTTCTTCAGCTCATCGTGGGGGGTCAGCAGGGCCAGCAGCAGCGCCTTTTGCAGGTTGCGCAGACCCACGGTCCAGGCCGCCACGCGGTTGATGGAGGCGTCGAAATAGTCCAGCGCGATCTTCACACGGCCGTCCAGACCGCCGCACCGCACGATTTCTTTGCAAATCTCCTTAGTCTCGTCATCCAGCAACACCACATGGTCGCTGTCCCAGCGGATGGGACGGGTGACGTGCAGGGCGATCTCGGGGAAGAAGGTCAGCAGGGCGGGAATCTTATCGGACACCACCTCGGTGGGGTGATAGTGACCGTTATCCATCAGCGGGATGCACTTGCCGGCGTTGGCCGCCGCATAGGACAGCGAGAACTCGGCGCTGCCCACGGTATAGGCCTCCACGCCGATACCGAACACCTTGGACTCCACGCAGGGCTTCACCTTGTCAAAGTCAAAGGGCTCGGTCAGAATGGCGTCGATGGACTCCTTGTAGCGCTGGCGGGGACCCATACGGTCGGCAGGAATGTCCTTAAAGCCGTCGCCGGTCCAGATGTTCATCACGCAGGGCTGACCCAGCTCCTCTGCCAGATAGGTGGAGATGCGGATGCAAGCCTTGCCGTGCTCGATCCAGAATTTGCGAGTCTCCTCGTTGGGGCTGGACAGAGTCAGGGGATCGCACATGGGGTGGGAGAAGAAAGTGGGGTTAAAGTCACAGCCCAGACCCCGCTCCTTGCAGAAGTCCACCCACTTTTTGAAGTGCTTGGGCTCGATCTTGTCGCGGTCCACCCAGCCGCCGTTTTCGTCGTCGAAAATGGCGTAGCAGGCGTGGAGATTCAGCTTCTTCGCGCCGGGGCACATACGGAGCACCAGGTCGATATCCGCCATCAGCTCCTCGGGGGTGGTGGCGCGGCCGGGATAGTTGCCGGTGGTCTGGATGCCGCCGCTGAGGGCGTCCACCTTCTGGTCAAAGCCGCGCACGTCGTCGCCCTGCCAGCAGTGCAATGCCACCGGCACAGAGCGCAGGGTCTCAATGGCCTTCTCGGTGTCTACGCCCCAGTCGGCATACACCGCTTTTGCATACTCGTATCCGCTCATACTGTTACCTCACTTATCTTAAAAGTTTCTTTGACGATCTCTCGCGCTGCGGCGAGAGAAATTTTCTCACTATACATAACTTGGGAGAGCAGGTTGCCGGTGGCGGTGGCCTCGGTGAGTCCCACGTACACCTTGCACCCCGTCTGCTTGGCCGTCAGGCGGTTGAGGTACGCGTCTTTGCTGCCGCCGCCCACGATATGGATGGCACCGATCTTCTTGCCGCTGATCTGCTCGATCTCCCGTATGCTGCGCTCATAGGAGGCCGCCAGCGAGTGATACACGCAGGCCAGCACGTCCCCCAGCGGCAGCTCCGGCTCGCCCAGATAGGTGCGGATGGCGCCCAGCATACTCTGCGGCGCCATAAAGGCGTCGTCGGTGGGGTCGATGAGCCCCTCATAGTCGCTGGACATAGCCATCTTCATCATCTCATCGTAGGTGTACTGCTTGCCCAGCTCCTTGCGGATGTTCTGAAACAGCCACATACCCATAATGTTCTTGAGAAAGCGGAAGCGGTACTCGATGCCGCCCTCGTTGGTCAGGTTGGCCGCCATCGCCGCAGGGCCGGTGACGGGATAGGTATTCTCGGTGCCGATGAGGCTCCAGGTACCAGAGGATATGTAGGCACAGTCCTCCTCCAGCGGGATGGCCGCCACCGCCGAGGCGGTATCGTGGGAGGGACACAGGATCACCGTGGCGTTAAAGCCCACCTCAGCCTGCACCGCAGGGGTGAATTCCCCCACCACCGTGGTGGGCAGGGCGAGGGGCAGGAAGATGTGGGCGGGGATGCCCAGCCGCTCCAGAATGGCGGTGTCCCACTCCTTGCTCTCGGCGTTCACCAGATTGGCGGTGGTGGCGTTGGTGTATTCGTTTTTCATCACACCGGTCAGCTTGTAGGACAGGTAGTCGGGCATCATCAGGAAATGGGCCGCCGTGTCCAGCTTGCCGCTCTGCTTATCGCACCAGAGCTGATAGATGGTGTTGAAATTCTGCTTTTGGATGCCGGTACGGGCGTACAGCTCCTCTTGGGGCAGGATCTTGGCCACCTCAGCAGCCCCCGCATCCGTGCGGCCGTCGCGATAGGCCACCACGGGGAGGATCTCCTGCTCCTGCCCGTCCAGCAGCACGTAGTCCACGCCCCAGGTGTCGATGGCTACGGTAGCGGGGATCTTGCCCAACTCGGCACAGCGGGCAATACCCTTCTTAATATGTTGTACCAGATGGTCCACGTCCCAGGTGAGTGTGCCATCCAGCTGGTGAATGCCGTTTTCAAAGCGGTAGATCTCCTCGGACTCCAGCCGCCCCTCTTTCAGGCGGCCCAAAATATGCCGCCCGCTGGAAGCGCCGATATCTATGGCTAAATGATACATCTCTTTCACCTCTTCGTTCCTGCGCGCGACACCTCCCATTGGTTGCACCGCGCCCATCATTCTATTTTCATTTTACCTCTTATTCTTACTAAAATCAAGTCTTTATCCCCGCTCTCATTCCCTCGTTTGTTGCAAAATGTTGCAAAAACGATGCATCTTCCAAACGCATCGTTCCCGATTTCTCTCATCAAAAAAGGAGCATGCCACACCTGAGCACGCTCCTTTCACTCATTTCGCCACCAAACACACCGCATGGCAGATCCCGGGGATACTCTCCCCTTGCTGGGACGATGTGGGGCTCATCAGCGCCCCTGTGGGGCAGAACAGCACCCGCTGAAACATCCCCTTCTCCATCAGCGGCAGCAGGTGGGCACACAGTACCGACGCGGAGCACCCGCACCCCGATCCGCCGGCGTGGACGTCCTGCCGCTGGCGGTCAAAGAGCAAGAGTCCGCAATCGGTGTAGTTGCCCCCCAGCGTAATCCCTTTCTCCTCCATCAGCTGCCGCAGCAGGTCACTCCCCACCTGCCCCAGATCCCCTGTGGTAATCAGATCGTAATCTTTGGGGCTCGTCCCCGTATCCTCCAGATACCGGGCGATGGTATCCGCCGCCGCCGGGGCCATGGCGGCTCCCATATTGTTCATATCCGTCACACCCAGGTCGCACACCCGCCCGATGCAGACACTGTCCACCCGCACGCCGCGGCCGCCGCGGCCCACCACACAAGCCCCCGAGGCGGTGGCGGTCCATTGGCTGGTGGGGGTGCGCTGACCGCCGTACTCCAGCGGAAAGCGGAATTGCCGCTCGGCGGTGCAGAAGTGGCTGGAGGTCACCGCCCCGCACAGGTCCGCCGCTCCGCTGTCCACAAACAGGGCCGCCATGGCCAGCGTCTGTCCCATGGTGGAGCAGGCGCCGAACTGGCCAACGAGCGGCACCTCCATCTCCCGCAGGCCGAAGGTGGAGGCGATGTTCTGATTAAGCAGATCCCCCGCAAACAGCACCTGCAGCTGGCTTTTGGACAGCCCCGTCTTGTCCACCGCACGGGTCAGTGCCTCTTTTTGCAGGGCGCTCTCCGCCTGCTCCCAGGTATCCTGCCCTAAATGGGCGTCTTCAAAAATGGCGTCAAAGTACGGACCCAGCGGTCCCTCTCCCTCTTTTTTGCCACCCACCGCGGCATAGCCGAGGATGGTAGGACGGTTGGCAAACCCGATCGTGTACGCACCGATACGCTCCGGCATAAAAAACTCCCCCTCACAGATACTCGCCGTTAGCGTACCCGTGAGAGAGAATTTTATGTATCCTCCCGCTACTGCCGGAAAATCTCCTTGACAAAACTCGTCTAGTGCTGTAGACTGATAGTGCAGAACACATAAAAGGGGGCTTATTATGAAAAAATGGATATCTTGGTTATTGGTCGCAATGCTTCTGCTCGGTCTTACCTCCTGCGGCGAGAAAAAACCTGCCGAGCCCGATAAGTCTACCGAATCCACCAAACCCACCGATTCTACCGACACCGGCGGCACGGTTGTCCTTACCATAGCCTTCCCCTCGGATTTCGTGGATACCGCCTACACTCCCGAAGCCTTGACCGCCGCCAAGGACTTTGAATGGGGACAATACGTGCCTTTCATCCAATGCAACGGCCAGTATTACCGCCGCCATATGCAGTATTACGACGCCGGCTTCCTCACCAGCGAATGCACCTCCCTGCAGGACGCGTGCCGATTGTACGACAAGCTGAACGATCAATACCTCACCCAATCCGACGTGGTGGATCTTCCTTTTACGGACCTCCCAACAACCACTATCGAAAAGGGTCCAAAAACGTTGCTCGGTCGCTCCCTGTACGAGGATATGCTGTTCCGCAGTCATATCGTGTCCCTTTCCCCTGACCTGCGGCGCATCAACAAGGTGTCTTTTTCGTTCCAAGGGGATGAAAACACAACCTCTTTGGTGGCGCGGGAGTTGTGGCAGGATACTTATGAGGTCTACCAAGACGGCGTTTTGGTACATACCTACCAACAGACGAACCCAGCATATGAAAACTCGGATTATTTCACGTACACCACCTATGAAACATACTTCAATGTGCGTCCTGCCTCGCCGACCGACAGCATTCCTTCTTGGGTAGAAATGCAAGAGAAAAGATATACACTCAAGACAGCCAACGAGCAGGTGGCCGTGTACTCTTATCAGGCAGAGCGTTATCTCATCTATTCCGTATCGGATATGACGTTGCTGTACGATATCACCTTAGAACGCACCATAACCGAGGCGGAAGATCGATATATGGAAATCGCACAGGTGGTACAGGATCGCTATCTGTTGATCAGCGCATCCGTCGGTGTCGACGAGCCCGACAGCTATTATAACTGTGCATATCTGTACGATCTGCAGACCAATGAAATGACCTGTTTGGAGGATCACGCCTTTAATCCCTCCCTTTCTCCCGACGGCAAATATCTGGCCTACGCCGCCTTCTTCGGAGAAGGCATCGGTATCGAAAACGGAGAGGAGATCTCAATGAAGCAAGGTTTTTATATCAAGAATCTGCAGAACGACACCACCGTCTTTTTCGAAGATACCGCCGGCTATATCGCCGGTTGGGTGGATGAACAGATCTTGATGGAAACCATCGGCCAATAAGATCGTATAAGAGGTATTGTTATGAAAAAATGGATGTCTTGGTTATTGGTCGCAATGCTTCTGCTCAGTCTTACCTCCTGCGGCGAGAAAAAGCCCGACGATACGGGAATCGTTTCTCCGGTCATCACGCAAGAAGAAGCCTACAATCTGTATTACGATACCATCCGCAAATTTGTCCCCGAGCTGATGGAATCGCCGCAGGAATGTGACGTGGACATCACTACCCGTGATGAAGTGACCTACCTAACGGAGCATTTTGTGCGGAACACCACGACCAAAATCCAATCGCAAAACGTCGATGGTAAACTGCAGTACTTTGTATTAGACAAGTTCCCAGAAGCCGATCAACAGTCTGTTTACTGCATTGACGGCGAAAAGGCATATGGTATCTCCTCAAAACTGAACGCAAAAGGAGAAATGAAAGAATGGTCCTATTCGATCGTTAACAACATTATCTTTTCTTTTTTAAACGCTCCAGCTTTCGAGCAAAAGGCCATTAAGTCTTTCGACGCCAAGAAAAACAACGGTACGATTACCATGACCTTCGTCGTCGATGGAGCGAACATGGAATACAGCTTCCCGCAACGCGTAATGAAGGAAATTATGCCGGATATGTTTGACGTGCTGGATGATGTGACCATCATTTTGACCGCCGATGAAACAGGCGCACCCAAAACCATGTCAACCGAGTTGTCGATGAGTATCTGGAATGATCAGAGTGGCGAATTGCACGCAAAGAAGACGCTGAATATGGATTTTGTCTTTCATAAATTGGATAACGTGGATTTTGATCTTCAGCAATTGTTAGCGGAACATTCCATAGCAAACTAAATGAAACCGCCCTTGGTTCAACCGATCCAAGGGCGGTTTTCTCATAAACCATTACAGCATTTCTTCCCATCGTGCCGCTTGAAATCCCACCAGCACGAAGCCGTCGCCGATGAACAAGGGGCGCTTGACCAGCATCCCGTCGGTGGCCAGCAGACGGAGCATCTCCTCCTCACTCATCGTGGGCAGTTTGTCTTTCAGCCCCAGCGATTTATACAGCAGTCCGCTGGTATTGAAAAATTTACGTAGCGGCAGACCGCTCGTGGCATACCAGGCTTTCAGCTCCTCATAGGAGGGTTTGTCTTCCTTAATGTTCCGTAGAGTGTACGCCACCCCGTTCTCGTCCAGCCACTTCTGCGCCTTTTGGCAGGTGGTGCACTTCGGATAACAAATAAAAGTCAGCATCCCGCATTCTCCTTCCAATCCCATTCGTTGAGGATCCGCTGCAGCAGACCCACGTCTTGATTGTTCACCGCGCCGTCGGCATTCACGTCCGCATCGGCGCAGACGGTCACCTGCCAGCCGGCGAGATAACGCTGCAGCAGAGCCAGATCGTGGTTGTTTCGCCGTCCATCTCCATTCGCGTCCCCCGGCAGGATCGGCGCCCACAGGGCATACAGCGTCACCGCATCCCCATCGGCCCACAATTCCTCGGGGAGCATCCCCGCCGCAAAGGTCACACCGCTGCCGTCGGCGGCGGTGTTCCACCCCGCAAAGCGGTGTCCCTCTCGGTACAGCCCGATCTCCTCGGGCACGTACAGCGCCGCCATCGGCTCACCGAGCGGGAAGGTATCGGTCAGCACCCCGCCGTCACGGTGGCACACCAGCCCGTCGGACAGGGTCCATTCGCCGTCCCACACGGTGCCGATCTGCTCCACAAAGTCCGAGATGACCACCCATCCCGTCTTGCCGTTGTAGGCGGTCTTACCCCACGTATAACCGCTTGCCTCCTTGGTGTCCCCCACCGCCACGGTGAAGACGGTGCCGTGGGGCAGCGCGGTCACCTTGGCCTGATCGGTGCCGGCGCCTGCGCGCATATTGATGCCGTTGGTGGACAGTACTCGATAGGTGTGCCCCGCCACCGTGTTTTCAATGCGCCCGCCGCCGCCATGATAGGTCACGGTCAGCGCAGGCTCCGTCGCCAGCGCGTAGGGCGCGGCTTTCACGTAGGTAAAGGAGGCCGCCAGCGTCTCCTTGGTGACGGTGCGATCCCACTGGATCTTGCAGCGCCCGTCGCCGTTGGCATCGGCATAGGTCACCGTATCTCCCTCCACCCCGGTCACAAAGATAGAATGGCCATTCCACCGATACCGCACGATGTCTCCCGCTTTGAGGGTGTCCAGCGCGGAAACGGCGCGGTCGGTGGTCCATTCCGCCCGCGGGTCACAGCCATAGGCCAGCGACGCCAGCTGATAGGCGAAGCCCATGCATTGAATGGCCGCGTTTTGGTAGGTGTTGCATCCGCAGGAGCCGTTGTAGGTGCAGTTGCCCGCGTGGTGGGTGCAGGGGGTGAGGGTATAGTCCTCGTTGCCGCCCGCGGTATGGTTCCAATAGGTGCCGTGGGGGTATTTTTGCCGCAATTCCGCTAACGTCAGCATCTGCTCTTCGGCGGAGGCACCGCCAAAGGGCATCGCCGCCATCAGCAGCACCAGACACAGCACAAAAGCCAGCCGTTTCTTCACCCTCACCCCTCCTTTCGACAGAATACGCACCTATTGTACCGCACATCCTCACCCAAGTCAACCCCACCCGCCTCACATCGTGACCGTAGAGCGGGGGCTTGCTCCCGCCGCCCGAGAGGGCGATGCCCCCATCGTCCTGTTCCACGCAAAAACAGCCTGCGGCACGCCGCAGGCTGTTTTTATTCATATTGGATTTAACCCAGTTCAACCTCAAATCCGGCCAGATACTGTTGCAGGAGGCCCAGATCCTTGTTGTTCACGCGGCTGTCGGCATTCACGTCGGCGGCGCGCTGATTCACGCTCACCTCGAAGCCCGCCAGATACTGCTGTAACAGGCCCAGGTCCTTGTTGTTGATGCGGCCGTCCTCATTCACGTCGCCCACAACATAATCTACGACCTCCACGTAGCCGTTCTCGACGCGGAAGCCCACGTTGTCGAAATTCTGGTCATACACGTCCTCGGAGTCGTAGGTCAGGGTGATCTCCGTCTTGCCCAGGGGAGCCCCCTCCTTGACGCGGAAGGTAGCCAGTACGATGATGCCATCGGTGGTGTTGTTGGGGTTGACGGCATCCGCCCAGTTGGCAATAAAGGGATTCCTGGTGGTGGGGCTGAGAACAACGTTGGCGAAATCGCCCTCTTCCAGGGAGATCAGCTCCAGCACGTCGGCGTCGTAGGCCACCTCCAGGCGCAGGGACACGATACCGCTGTTGCGCTGGGTACGGATGGCAACGGTGATCTCCTCCCCCTCGCAGGCGGTGACACTCTCCACCACAAAGGCGGGCGCATCGGCGGGCAGGTCGGGGGTCACGGGAGGCTTGTCGGGCACCTCGCGGATACCGCCGCAGGTGTTGCAATAGGCGTCGTAATCGTCATCGTAGGTGTGATCGCCTGTGGCGGGGAATACTACCGTATACGAGTCCCCACAACCATCACGCGTGCACACATAAGTCCCCAAACCATCCGTGCCACATGTGTAAGGGATTGTCATAGTTCCTTCATAAATATGGCCGGTAGCAGGGAACTCTACCTCGTAGGACATACCACAATTCACACACGTCTTAACAGTCAACATGCTTGTGGTACATGTGCCCGGAACAATAATGGTAAACTCAAAGTCGTGGAAAGCATATTCAACCAATAAATACCGATAGACGGCGCGCTCCTCCACCCATGCGGAAGGGTCATACGAATCGCCCCAATCGGACCACTCCGTCCAACTGGCCGAGCTGTCTATCCAATAACGATAACGATACTCTGTTTTGCTCTCAATGATAGCCGAATCGTCCACATCGGGGTATTCCGTAGACCACTCCGACGTGTACGATGCGATAATCTCCTCATAAAAATACCCACAAGTTATGCAAGTATAACGCAGTTTAATAGGCTCGGTGCAGGTGGCTGGAATCTCCTCCAAAGTATACCAATGCCCGGTGGGATCCACAGCATCGCTGATCCAATCATATCCGCATCGCCAGCAGGAATGCTCAGTATAACCCGGCTCGGTACAAGTGGGCTTATATGTCAACGATGCATAGGCATGCTCCAACGGATCGGTGTAATTATCGTTATACGCATATCCGCAGAGGGTGCAGGTGTAAGTCGTATAACCGCCCTCGGTGCAGGTGGGATGACGTACAGACGATGCATAGACATGCGGTTCGGTGTAATAATCATTATACGTATATCCGCAGAGGGTACAGGTGTAAGTCGTATAGCCACCCTCGATACAGGTGGGCTCTTTAACCGTTACATTGTAGGAGTGACTGCAAGAGGTGTCCAATACGAAAAATATGGATTCACAATCTTCTAAGTAAAGCTCGTCATTATACACCGTGGCAGTGGTCGTTGCATCTTTGGCATAATACGAGTCCACACGAACACGCACTCTGTACTGATATACACCGACATCAAGAGTGCCAAACGTAAGCATTGTATCCACGGCACTGCCGGCCAAGTTGTAGGACGTCACAGAAAGATTGTCGTGGTGTCCGTAAAGATAATCCGTAAGGCCACCGGGGCTCGTTACCCACGCTTGTACGCGGGTGATGGTTTGACAGGAAGAGCTAATGGTTCCCCCGATAATGAACGACTTGCCTTTATCGATGCTGGCGGGAGAAACCGGGTTCTTGACGGTTACGTCATCGGTCAACTGTTTAACAAACTTGGTATTACCGGCGAACAGATAACCGGTGCCGCCGCTTTTTGTTTTTACCTCATACCACAGATTTCCGGTCTTGGTAGTGTTGCGATGCAAAGCGATGGCTTCGTATTCGTCGCCTACCTTAACCGACTCTACGTCCTTAGAATTCGGATCGGTTTCCTTGCTGCAGGGCAAACTTTTTATGGTGGACGCATTGGTTACTTTAACGATACAGTGAGATTTGAAAGATTTGGCAATAAGATTGGGAGTAGTGTTGCCATCATCCGACTGCCCTTTTGAAGTCAATCTAGCACCCTTTTCAAACCAATTCTGATATTGCGTAGTGATAGCACGGTCTAAATAACCAGAACCAGTAAACTCCACCATCCACGGTACACCATTTTTTAGGCCAGCGTAGATAATAATATGTCTACCGCTATTAACCCAACCAATAATATCGCCTGGCCTCAGCTCGCTGTAATCGCCTTTTTTCGCTTTTTGCACCGCTCCAGTGATGTCCTCGCCGTAATTAACTAAATCTTCAATTTTAATAGACATATAGCCAGAACCATAGTTACTCAGTAGAATACAAGAACCATACGGGGGTGTGTAATTTGAAGAACGAAATCCACAATCATTCAGTACGCGTCCTACAAATCCACTGCAATCAAAAGTAAATTGACCCAGATATTTGTAACCCGTGCGCCAATAAATTGACTCTTCCCAAGGCTCGTAGTGAGACCAATAACCCGCGCCTGCGTTAGCCCATTTTCTGGCCTCCGCAACAATATCTTCACCAGATACATTGTTAGTGTTTATAACTTCGTATCTACTCGCCGCACTCACACTCACCGCGCCTAACGGGATGCACATCAGCAGCATGACCACTGCTAATACACTTGCCAATAGTTTTTTCATACCAAAACACCTCCTGAGAATATCCCAAATTGGGATAAAAATAATATACCATTGTGGGATAATATTGTCAAGAGGTGATGACATGCGACTCAAGGAACTGCGCAAAGCGCGGGGCATATCCCAACTGAAACTGGCGATGGACTTAAGCACCAACCAAAACACCATCAGCCGCTACGAAACCGGCGAACGGGAGCCGGGGATTACCGAGCTCATCGCGCTGGCGGACTATTTCGGCGTATCGGTGGACTACCTCCTCGAACGCACCGACAACCCCCTGATGAACCAATAAAACAGCCTGCGGCACGGGTCATCCCCGCCACCACAGGCTGTTTTTCTTTTGTCATGCCTCCCAAAATCCGATGTCGGACGTGTGTCGCGTGGAAAAACCGTCCATTTTATCGTTTACATTTTCTCCCATCCGTGCTATACTTGTCCCAAAGGAGTGATGACTATGTACACTAAGCATCAATGGAATTGTGAGCCCTGGAAATCCTTTCACTACGTAGTGAATCTACCCAAGGATTATGACGAGAACAAAACCTATCCTTTGGTATTCTTCCTCCACGGCGCCGGTGAGCGCGGCGACGACCTGGATGTGGCCAGCCGCCACGGCTATATGCGCTACGTCCGCGAACAGGGCGCCGAATACCCCTTCCTGTTCGTGGCTCCCCAGTGCCCGGGTTGGGATTATTGGGGCTGCTACACCGAGAGTCTCTTACACTTCATCGACTACATCTGCAACACCTACCCCGTGGACCGGGATCGGGTCATTCTGACGGGTTTAAGCATGGGCGGCACCGGCACCTGGATGCTGGCCATGGCGGATCCTGACCGCTTCTCCTGCATCGTCCCCGTCTGCGGCACCGGCATCGTGTGGAACGCCAAACGGCTGGCCAATCTGCCCATCCGCATCTACCACGGCGACGACGATCCCATCGTCCCCTTTGAAGAGAGCGTGGTGATGCTCCGCGAGCTGACCCGCGCCGGCGCCGACGTCAAGCTGACCATCTGCTACGGCGTGGGCCACAACGCGTGGGAGACCGCCTACACCGACCCCGACCTCATCGACTGGATGCTGGCACAAAAGCGAAAGGGATAAGCCTATGAAATTAGCCGCTATTTTCACCGACCATATGGTGCTGCAGCGCGACTGCCCCATCGCCCTCTTCGGCGAGGGTGAGGGTCACGGCACCGCCACCTTAAACGGTTCCAAAACCCAATTTGAAGCCAACGGCAAATTCCTGACCTACCTGCCTGCCATGCCCGCCGGCGGCCCCTACGACCTGACCGTCACCATGGGTGACGAATCGGTCACCCTCACCGACATTTTGGTGGGCGACGTGTATCTGGCCGGCGGCCAATCCAATATGCAGTTCCGCGTGGAGGAATCCACCGACATCCCCCGCATCGGCAACCAGCACGTGCGTGTCTTCACCGAGGGTCACTTTGCGGACGAAAACCGCAACGAGACCTACAATGATACCCCCTGGCAGGTGGCTACCGAGGAGACTCTGCTCTCCTTCACTGCCATCGGCTATGACGTGGGGCGTATGCTGTGCGAGGAGCTGGATGTTCCCGTGGGTATTGTCTCCTGCAACATCGGCGCCTCTCGTGTGGACGCCTGGACCGCTCCCGAGATTGTGAACGACCCCAATTATCAGCAGCTGCTGGGCGCCAAGCACGGGGATTGGCACTATTACAAGTTCAACCAAGAGTCTTGGTGCTATATTAACAAGCTCCTCCCCATCGTCCCCTACACCCTCTGCGGCGTGCTGTGGTATCAGGGCGAGAGCAACCGCCTCGCCGAGGAGGCGGTCCACTACCATATGCTGATGACCCTCCTCATCGAGAATTGGCGGGAACTGTGGCAAAAGGAGTTGCCCTTCTACATCGTGCAGATCGCCCCGCATAACGACGGCGAATGGAACGATTGGGCCCACATCCGTCAAGCGCAAGAGCGGGTAGCCCGCGAGGTGCCCGCCACCTACCTCTGCACCCTCGCCCATACCGGTGAAGCGGACAACATCCACCCCACCAAAAAGCACCAAATCGCCACCGAGCTGAAGAACGCCGTACTGGCTAACGCCTTCGGCTACGATGTGGAATACTGCGGCCCCATCTACGGTGCCGTCACCGCCACCGCCGACGGCGTCACCATCGCCTTCTCCCACGCCGAGGGGCTGCACTTTGACGGCGCCCCCGCCGACCTGCAGGTCTACGACGCCGCAGGCGACCCCCTCCCCTACACCGCCGCCATCGAGGGGGACACCCTCCATATCACCGCCGCCGGTGTTTCCCGCATCACGATGGGCTTCTGCAATTCCCCCACCCACAATCTGTACAACGAGGCAGGGTTCTTAGCGTCTCCCTTTGAGGTCATTCTGTAACCTTCGCCCGCATAAAAACAAAAGGAGGTATCCCTATGAATCAGACTGCCCCAACCAAGCGCCGCACCCGCACCCTCATCCTATGGATTCTTCTGTCCGTCATCCTGCTGGCACTGGTATGTGCGGCGGTGTGGTTCTTTATGGGTTGTCCCCCCGGGATCCCTGCGCGCAAGACCGCCGTCCTGTGTTACGACGATCCTTCCACAAGCGCCGACACCCCCGTGGAGGTCACCCTCACCGAGGAGGAGACCCGCATGGTCCGCAAATATATGAAACAGGGAAATCGCCGTTTCGACGGAGCGGGTTGCCTTTTCAACGAAACTTCCATCGCTTTCGGCAGAAAAGAATACGCCATCGCCTTAGACGGTTGCCCTGCCATTCGGGAAATGGGGAACGAAAAAGCCTATGAGCTCTCCGACGAGGGAATGGACTACATCGTCTCTTTGTTTGAGAAATACGCAGGCTGCTTCCCGTAATAACAGCACAAAAAAGAGTCGGTGCAACCGTTGGTTGCACCGACTCTTTTTTACTTATTCCTCACGTGATACCACCCATCCCCGATCCTTTTGACACGAATGTCCGTTGGATCCGTATGGATATACATCCACGTGGGCTTTTCGTCGGGCGAATAGACCAATGCGTAAGGAACTTGCGCACAAAAATCGATCCGATCACCGCATATACGAATGGTGTTCAGATGGGCATCGGAAGAAAACGCCTCATCGACAATGGTTTCCAACGCCGCTTTCACGTCCTCCGGGAGCTCCGCATACTCTTTCGTATCGGGATCATACAGCGTGATGAAATCTTTCGGACTGTTCAGCGGAAAACTGACAGAAACCCATTTTTCCTCTTCAGACGCATAGTTCTCCATCACGTAATCCTTTACCGTGTTAAATTCCGATGCATAGTCTTTGTATTCTACTGCCCATTCCCACCTACCCACGTAAAAAAATATACCAAGCAAAACAATACGTGAAACCAGCCAGGCCACACAAACGGAGACTGCACCGACAGCAACAAGCCGGATCACTTTCTTAACTTTCATCGCTTTTCCTCCTTCGGTGGCGTCGCACCATCCAAACGGCTCCCGCGCCGAGGGCGAGCACCAGCACGCCTATCTTCATCGCATTGGCAAACATTTGGCGTTTGAGCAGCCCTTCATCCGGCAGGACGAAACTCTGCGACCGCCACTTCCCCGCATCGTTAAATCGCCACGACAGCTCCACCACGGCTCCCTTCTGCGTGATGCGGTACTCCCCCGCTTCAAAGGGGCAGTAGCCGTCGTCCGCACCGCTGGTCTGCCCCAGGAGGATGGGCTTTCTCCATCCGTACTCATAGTACACTTCCGCCCCGCTGCCCTGCAGGTAGCTCCACTCCCGTATGACCAGCACACCGTCGCGGCCCTCCAATTCCGCCACAATATCCTCGTTGTACTCTCTCGCGGATGCTCCGCATCCGCAAAGCAAGCTCAGCATCACACACAAAAGGATACAGATCGGAACGATTCTCTTATTCATCCTTCATCCTCCTTTTACCTGCGGAAAGCAATAGAAATATCCGCCGCCCACGGCACACGCCAACCACACCAATGCAAGAGGTAACAAAAACGGCTGTATCCAATCCCGATTGACCACAAACAACAGGATGAAAAAAGCATAGTACACCACCGTAGCCGCCAGGGACAGGCAGAGGGCTGCCACACCCTCACCGCGTCTTCCATCGGCGCGAGAGGCCACCGCCCCACGCACCGAGCAGAACAGCAAAAGACCGTTGAGCACCCCCACCCCCGCCACGATGGTTGCAAGAAACAGGATACCTTTTTCCAAAAGATACCCCAGCGGCATATCGGTATCCATGGGAGGGAAGCACACCACCGCCAGCAGATCGATGACAGAATTCACCAGCAGAATCCCCCACAGCGCGAGGTGCACCGCCGACGCGATGACAAATCCGTTGCGTTTCTTCATATCCTTCTCCCCTTTCATCGAACATCGGATTTACGGAAAGGCCATATGCGGATGATGCCCGTCAAAGAAAACGGTCAGCATATCGCCGCTGTCGGAATAGCGGATATAGGTATACGGTTCTGTTTTATGCTCGACTTGTCGCTCCCACGGACCGCCCATAGCATCCGCCCATTCTCCGGGTGACACGTCATCAGCCCGCCTCGGCAAACTCCAGTACGCCTCATCCAATCCCAAGGCTGCGAAAATACAGTCATCCTTTGCCTGCCGAAGCTCCTCCGTGATGGGGCATTCGAACAGGATGAGCACCGACGGATCCCGA
Source organism: Clostridia bacterium (assembly GCA_017520705.1). Lineage (GTDB taxonomy): Bacteria > Bacillota > Clostridia > Oscillospirales > Acutalibacteraceae > UBA5905. The sequence goes on from JAFXFF010000010.1 coordinate 24,744, forward strand.
AAGGCGTTGGTGTTGAACCCCTTGATAAACACCGCATTGTCCGGAATGGATATTTGGTAGTGCGTTTCCAATTGCTCAAGGAGTTTAGGCGAAAACCCCTTTTTGATCTCGGTGGGGGAGCCAAACAGAAAGCCCGCAAGCACCTCTTTGGGTGTCTTCATCTCTCCCGTGATGACGTCCTTGTAGATCCACTCGTTTCGCCACACCGCCACAACCATAACGGCCACCACGGAAACGACGGCAACGAGGATAACGGTTTTTTTCCGCTTTGTCATACCCATTTCTCCTTTCGCACGGCTTATACCGTTTCACTGCCCCCATCATACAATTGTTTTTATCGTTTGTCAATATATTTTTATCGAATTTCAATATGTTTTTCAAAACAAACGGTACCAACATTCCTTTTTCTTGTGCATTTCTCCCATTGACTTTTCCGCCGTTTTGATGTATACTGTGTCCATATCCTCCCACATGACTGACGGATAGCGCAGGTGAAACTGCGGTGGAGTGTGGGAGTTCTATGCCGACCGTCTGGGCAAAATCAGTTTTCACAAACTGGTTTTGCCCATTTTTTATTGGGCAAAACCCAACAAAAAGGAGGACTCACTATGACTCACCCCCATTGGAACGGCTTTGCCGCAGGCGTGTGGCAGGACGAGATCAACGTCCGCGATTTTATTCAGCACAATTACACCCCCTATGAGGGTGACGACCGTTTTCTCGCCGCCGCCACCCCCCGCACCCGCGCCCTGATGGACAAGCTGCAGGCGCTGTTTGCCGAGGAGCGCAAGCGCGGCGGCGTATTGGACGTGGACGTGGACACCGTATCCTCCCTCACCAGCTACGCCCCCGGCTATCTGGATAAGGACAACGAGCTCATCGTGGGCCTGCAGACCGACAGCCCCCTCAAACGTGGCGTCAACCCCTTCGGCGGCATCCGTATGGCCCGTCAGGCCTGCGCCGCCTACGGCTATCGCCTCAGCGATAAGGTGGAGGACGAGTTCAAATACCGCACCACCCATAACGACGGCGTCTACCGCGCCTACACCGACGAGATGCGGGCAGCCCGCAAGTGCCACGTCATCACCGGCCTGCCCGACGCCTACGGTCGCGGCCGCATCATCGGCGACTATCGCCGCGTGGCGCTGTACGGCGTGGATAGGCTCATCGAGGAGAAGAAAAAGGACAAAGCCAACCTCGCCAAGGGCGGCTTCAACGCCGACAGCGTCAAGCTCACCGAGGAGCTGTTCCAGCAGATCACCTTCCTCGGCTATATGAAGGAGATGGCCGCCCTCTACGGTTACGACATCAGCTCCCCCGCCAAGGATGCCCGCGAGGCCATTCAGTGGACCTATTTTGCCTACCTGGCCGCCATCAAGGAGCAGAACGGCGCCGCCATGTCCCTGGGGCGCGTGTCCACCTTTTTCGACATCTATATTCAAAGAGACTTACATAACGGCACCCTCACCGAGGAGGGGGCCCAGGAGCTGATGGACGACTTTGTGATGAAGCTGCGTATGGCCCGCCATCTCCGCACCCCCGAGTACAACGAGCTGTTTGGCGGCGATCCCATGTGGATCACCGAGGCGGTGGGCGGTATGGGCGAGGACGGCCGCACCTTGGTCACCAAAAACTCCTTCCGTGTCCTCCACACCCTCTACACCCTCGACACCTCCTCCGAGCCCAATCTGACGGTGCTGTGGTCCCGCCACCTGCCCGAGGGCTTCAAGCGCTTCTGCGCCAAGGTGTCCGCCGACACCGACTCCATCCAGTACGAAAACGACGATTTGATGCGCCCCCTCCACGGGGACGATTACGCCATCGCCTGCTGTGTGTCCGCCATGACGGTGGGCAAGCAGATGCAGTATTTCGGCGCCCGCTGCAATCTGGCAAAGCTGCTGCTCATCGCCCTCAACGGCGGCTTCGATACCATGAGCGGTATGCACATCGGCCCCCGGATGCCGGTGATGGACACCCTCACCTTCGATGCGGTGATGGAGCGCTATTCCGTCTACCTATCTTGGCTGATGGAGCTGTACGTCAACACCATGAACGCCATCCACTATATGCACGATAAGTACGCCTACGAAAAGACCCAGATGGCCCTCCACGATACCGAGGTAGAGCGCCTGATGGCCTTTGGTGTGGCAGGCTTCTCGGTGGTGGCGGACTCTCTCTCCGCCATCAAGCACGCCGCCGTCCGCCCCGTCAAGGACGAGCTGGGCTATATCACCGATTTCGTCACCGAGGGGAATTTCCCCACCTACGGCAACGACGATGACCGTGTCGACCTCATCGCCCGCGATCTGGCCCACCAAGTCATTACCGAGCTGCGCAAAACCCCCACCTACCGCGGCGCGGTACACACCCTCTCCATCCTCACCATCACCTCCAACGTGATGTACGGCAAGCACACCGGCGCCACCCCCGACGGTCGTGCCGCCGGCACCCCCTTCGCCCCCGGTGCCAACCCCATGCACAATCGGGAGCAGAACGGTGCCCTCGCCAGCCTCAACTCGGTGGCCAAGATTCGCTACGAGGACTGCCGTGACGGCATCTCCAACACATTCTCGATTGCCCCCGACGCACTGGGTCACACCCCCGAGGAACGGGTGAACAATCTCGTCAATATCCTCGACGGCTACTTTGCTCAGGGCGCTCATCATCTGAACGTCAACGTCCTCTCCCGGGACACCCTCATCAAGGCCTATGAGAATCCCGAGGCTTATCCCAATCTCACCATCCGCGTCTCCGGCTACGCTGTCAACTTCTGCAAGCTGTCCCGCGAACAGCAGCGTGAGGTCATCAGCCGCACGTTCCATCTGAGCGTATGATAGGGCGTATTCATTCCATCCAATCCCTCGGCACCGTAGACGGGCCGGGTGTGCGCTTCGTGGCCTTTCTGCAGGGATGTCCCCTGCGGTGTGGCTGCTGCCACAATCCCGATACGTGGTCTGCCGATGGCGGCACAGAGATGGCCGCCGCCGAGCTGGTGGCCAAGGCCACCCGTTACCGCAGCTATTTCGGCCCCCACGGGGGCGTCACCCTCTCCGGTGGAGAACCCCTTCTGCAAGCGGCCTTTGTGCAGGAGGTCTTTTCCCTCTGCCGCGAGGAAGGCATCCACACCTGCCTGGACACCTCGGCCTTTGTCCTCTCCGAGGCTGTCCGGGCGGTGTTGGAGGTCACCGACCGGGTGCTGCTGGATGTGAAATACACCACCGAGGAGGATTACCGTCGCTTTGTGGGCACCTCCCTCTCCCGCGTGATAGACTTTCTGGCGTGCTTAGACACGATGAAAATTCCCACCACCCTGCGGCAGGTGATTATTCCCACCCTCAACGACACAGCAGAAAGCGTCACCGCCCTACGGCAGCTTGCCGCCACCCACCCCTGCGTGGACGGCGTGGAGCTCCTCCCCTTCCGCAAGATGTGTCAGGTAAAATACGATGCGCTGGGTATCCCCTTCCCCTTTGCCCACCTCCCCGAACCCACCGCAGAGCAGATGGCAACACTGAACGATTTGTTGAAATAACTTTCCCATCGACACCGTAGGGGGCGACATCCTCGACGCCCCCTATACGCAAAAACGGACGCCTCACGGCGTCCGTTTTTGCGTATATTTCAATGGATTATTCTCGATATATTCCCAAATTTCATCATAATCCTGCTGATTGCGTATCCCGTGTTCATAAAAGGATTTTTGCCAAATCGACCTGCCGATTTGTTTTGTAATCGACCCTTTAAACTGTTTAACTACTCTTGAGATTGTAGGGGCGAACTGTGTTCGCCCGTCCACATCCGCATGAATCACTAACAACAAATGAATGTGGTCTGGCATGATGCAAAATTTATCCACAGAAACGGCATCGTATACCGCATTTAGTTTTTCTATCTCTCGGTCAACAATCGCCCCAACATCAGACAGCGGCACCTTATCGGGCGAACACAGTTCGCCCCTACAATGCAACCACAATACTTTCGCTCTATTCGCGGTACAAATCGTTACAAAATACGCACCTGGCGCAGAATAATCGTAATTCTCTATACGGATTTGTTTTCGCTTCGGTTGTTCATTCATATAGCGATCCTCAAAAATTCCTAAACTTAACGGATCCTTTCAGATTCCTTCCCTAATCACCTTACGAACCTCATTCGGTCTTTTCAACCATATAGTTTTCTCTTTATACTGGGCAAGAATTTTTCGTATTTGAACCATGTTTTCACTTTGAAAAGTATCCGTCCATTTTATAAGATAGTATACAGACTTCCAAGTTTCTCTCTTACCTTTTTCAAAACCAAGTTTTCTTCTTATGGCTCTTTTAATAATCCGATATATGTAGATCCGTTTAGGTATATCCAGTACATAGATTATATCAGCATCCTCAAAGCATTGGCCAACCCATGCATAATACACACCCTCGATAATCCAATCATCATTCTGCAAAAATCCATCCAATAATTCCGTACGTTTTTCTGTTGGCATTTTACTATTGTATGCGGTTGCGCAATTATCCCAGTAAATGTCATCTAAATCGAAGAGAGGAATGTTATATTTCTCACTTAATGCTTTTGCCAAATATGTCTTTCCAGAGCCACTACAGCCAATAATATGGATTTTCATCTATACATTCCTCCTTTAGCAGACAAAAACATTATATCACACACTCTTGTTAAAAACAAGAGTACCTCCGCTCTGCAAACCATTTTGCTTTTCCTTGCATTTCCTCCTCACCTGTGCTATACTACCTCACGTATGAAAGGAGTGACCCCCATGGACAGCAAGGCAAAGCGCATTCTCACGCTGTTTCTCACCTTTTTCAAGATCGGCGCCTTCACCTTTGGCGGCGGCTACGCCATGATCCCCCTCATCCAACGGGAGATCGTGGAAAAGCACGGCTGGATGAACGACGAGGACATTCTCGACATCTTCGCCATCGCGGAGTCCACCCCCGGCCCCATCGCCATCAATTCCGCCACCTTTGTGGGCTGGCGTGTGGCAGGCTTTTTCGGCTCGGCGCTGGCCACCTTCGGCGTGGTGCTTCCCTCCTTTGTCATCATCCTGCTCATCTCCTTCCTGCTGACCAATTTTGCGGACATTCCCGCGGTGCAGTACGCCTTTATGGGCATCCGCGCCGGTGTGCTGGCTCTGCTGGTCAAGGCCCTGTGGACTATGTATAAGAAGAATCCCAAGTCCCCCATCGGCTACGGCATTATGGCGGCGGCTTTTATCATCACCGCCTTCTTTGACGTTCCCGTTTTGGCGGTCATCGCAGGCTGCGCCCTGGTGGGTCTGGGCTCCTCCCTGTGGATGGCACGGAAGGAGGGCAAGAAATAATGGCATTCCTCACCTTATTCCTCACCTTCTTCAAGATCGGTGCCTTCACCTTCGGCGGCGGCTACGCCATGCTCCCCCTGATTCAGGAGGAGGTATTGCGCCATCAGTGGGTGGCCGAATCCGACCTGATCAATTTCATCGCCGTGTCCGAATCCACCCCCGGCCCCTTTGCCATCAATATGGCCACCTATATCGGCTCTCAGGTGGGCGGCGAGTTCGGCGTCTGGGGCAGCATTCTCGGCTCCGCCTGCGCCACCTTGGGCGTGGTGCTCCCCTCCTTCATCGTCATCCTCATCGTGGCCCGCTTCTACGAGAAATACAAACAGAGCAAGATCGTGCGCGGCTGTATGACCGGCCTCAAGCCCGCCGTGGTGGGCCTCATCGGCTCCGCCATCCTGTCGGTGGTGGCAGAGGTGCTGTTCCCCGCAGGGGTGGCCCCCGCCGCCTTTGCCAACCCGTCCATGTACGTGTCCCTGGGCATCTTCGCCCTGACCGTCACCTTAGCTTTTTGGAAAAAGGTGCATCCCATCTGGCTCATTCTCATTTCCGCCGCTCTCGGCATCGCGTGGGGCTATCTTTCTCCCATTATTTTGTAATTTTTTGTGACCTTTTGGGGTCAAAATCCGTCTATATCTTTGAGTAACCCTGCGAAAGAAGGTGCCCTATGAAATCCTTACGCACCCTACCCTATGCCATCAGCCGTACCGCCTTGGCGCTGATCGCCATTCTGCTGACAGGCATCGTGTTTCTGCTGAACGTCTTTTACCACGCCGCCGTGGAGTACAACGCCGGCGAAAAGGTGGTGTTCACCGACCATCTGGTGCCCTCTCTGGTGATGATCGCCCTCTTCGCGGTCCTATTCCTGCTCTTGGCCCGTTTCGGCCACCTCATCCCCCTGCACCGTATCCGGGAGCGCCACGTTTTCCTCGCCTTTGCCATCCTTTCTTCGGTGGCGGCCCTATATTTCATCCTCAATTCCAGCTCCCAGATCCGCGCCGACGCGGGCTTGGTCAGCTGGGTCGCTCACGTATACAAAGACAAGGACTTTTCCGACTTTCTCAAGGGCGGCTACATCCACCGCTATCCCCACCAATTAGGGTTAGTGCTGTACGATCGTCTCTTATACGCCTTTGCGGATAACGTGCTCATCCATTTCTTCACCAATTTCCTGCTCACCTTGGGCATCAACTTTTTTGGCTGGCGGATCGCCAACCGTCTGTTTGCCAATCACACGGTGAATCTCTTAACCATCGCTTGCAGCTTTCTGTTTTTGCCCCAGTTCTATTTCATCCTCTTCGCCTACGGTCTGATCCCCGGCCTGTTCTGCCTGATGGGGGCCATCTACGCCGCCTTGTGCTATTCCCGCGGCGGCAAGTGGTATCAGCTGGCGGCGCTCACTCTCGCCGTCGCCGCCGCCGTGTGTCTCAAGCAGAATTACCTCATCGGCGGCATCGCCATCCTCCTCTATTTTATCCTGCAGATGTTCCGCGGCTTTCAGCACCGCCAGTGGATGGCCATGGTCGCCATCGTGCTGGCCATGATCTTCCCCTCCAAGTGGATCATCGCCGGCTTCGAAAAAGACACCGGCACCACCCTGGATCAGGGCTGTCCCACGGTGCTGTGGATCGCCATGGGCACCGATATGGACAGCTGGTCCCGTGCCCCCGGCTGGTACAACGATTACAATTACGTCACCTACGATGCGGCGGACCACAACACCGAGACCGCCGCCAAGCTGGGCAACGCTAAGCTCAAAGAAAATCTCGCCGAGATGAAGGCAGACCCCCGCCGTGCCTTGGAATTTTTCCGTCTTAAGACGGTGTCCCAATGGTGCGAGCCTATGTTCGGCTCGGTGTGGACGGGACCTTTGGAGGATTGCGGTCAGGTCAACAGCACCAAGTACCTCAAATCCCTGCAGACCGGTGGCAAAGCGGAGGACCGTGCCGAAACCTTTATGACCTTCCTCACTCTGGTGCTGTGGGGGGCCGCCCTGTGGTTCCTCATCCGCCACAGCCGCACCGTGGACGGCTGGGAGATGCCCTTCCTGTTCTTCATCGGCGGTTTCCTGTTCCACCTTATGTGGGAGGGCAAGAGCCAGTATATCTACCCCTACCTTTTCGTGCTCATCCCCTGCTGCATGGCCGCCCTCTACTACGCCGCCCGCTCCCTCAACCGCCTCATGCGGAAGAAAAAAGCATAACACGACAAAAACAGCCTGTGGCCCTCGCCACAGGCTGTTTTTCATTATGCCGCCGGTTTCATCTCTGCCACTCTCTCCGCCGTTTCCAGCATATTCTCCGCAAAGATGCCATAGCCGCGGGTGGGGTCGTCCACCAGCACGTGGGTGACGGCCCCCACCAGCTTCCCATTCTGCACAATGGGGCTGCCGCTCATTCCCTGCACGATGCCACCCGTCGCCTCCCGCAGCGCGGGGTCGGTGACCCGAATCACCAGATTGCGGGTGGAGTCCGCCCCACCGTACCGCACCTTTTCAATCACCGCGTCGTAGGCTTTGGGGCGGGTGCCGCCCACGGTGCAAACGATCTGTGCCGCCCCCTCCTGCACCTGCTGACGGTGGGCCACCGCCATGGTCTGCCACCCGAAGGGATAGGCCGTCAGACTGCCATAAAGGCCGTTGTCGCTGTTTTTGGTCAGCGTTCCCCAACTGCCCGTATCGAAGCAGCCTTTGAGCTCACCGGGTTTTCCCGCTTTCCCCTTGGTAATACCAAAGATGCGGGCAGGGACGATCTCTCCTCCCGACAGGGACATCCGTTCCCCCGTGTCCACGTCGCACACCGGATGGCCTAAGCCCCCGAAGGTGCCGTCGGCAGGGTTGTAGAAGGTGAGGGTACCGATACCCGCGGCGCTGTCCCGCACCCACAATCCGGCGCGGTACGCCTCCTCTCCCGCCGCCTTAACAGGCGTGAAGGCGGCGTCAAATTCCACCCCATCCCGTTCCAAACGGAGGGTGACCTTTTTGCCGCCGCTGGCGCGGATGAGGGCGCCCACGGCATCCCCCGTTTCCACCGTCTGCCCGTTGATGGCCAGAATGGTGTCCCCCACGCACACACCTGCCGCCGCGGCCGGATTTACCTTACCGGCGGCGGTGTCCACGTCAGACAACCCCACCACCAGCACCCCCTTCGTGTACAATTTAATGCCAAACGGGGTGCCGCACACCATCACCACCGTATCCTCGGTCACGGTGACGGTGACGTTTTTCACAGGGATGATGCCGCCTAGCGTCAGGCTGGTGCGGTACTGCCCGCCCGCAGGGACGGTGGAGGCCCGCACCGTATCCCCTCGCAACGTCACAGGGCGGCTCTGCACCCATTCGCCGATGCACACCTGCTGCCCATAGCTGACGGTGTAGCGATCGGGGAGCAGCCGCCCCATATACCCCACAACGCCAAAAACGAGAGCGCAGGAAAGCGTCAAAAACCACCAAACACATCGAAAAAGAACACGCACGTTTTATCACCTCATTTCGCTCGTGTTCGCATTTATTGTGTCCGCGAAACGGTGATTTCGGCGTGGAAATTCACTATGTTTTTGTCAGTTTTCGCATTGGCAATTTGCGGCGGCAATCATTCCCTCACAAAAAACAAGACAAACCGCAAAAGATACCAAAGCGGTCTGTCAAAACAAAAAATCCCGACAGCAGTCGCTGTCGGGATTTTCAATCGTCTTGTACCAAGTCATTACGAGAACACGGTAACCTCCTATCGGTGATTACCGAGAACTGCTGATGAGGCTGTGGTATCGCTATCGACGAGATAGGTTTTCGTCAGAGAGAGGCAGACAACGCAGGCAATACTTTGTGTATTGCCGAGTATGGCTGACCTCTATGACGGAAAGATAGCCGTCGAGAGTGATGCCTAAAGCCGAACTCAGTAGTTCTAAACAATTACATCTCGGCGAAGTACTTGATGGTGCGCACCATCTGGCTGGTGTAGGAGTTCTCGTTGTCGTACCAGGACACGACCTGCACCTGATAGGTGTCGTCGTCGATCTTGGCGACCATGGTCTGGGTGGCATCGAACAGAGAACCGTAGCGGATGCCGATGATGTCGGAGGACACGATGGGATCCTCGTTGTAGCCGTAGGACTCGGAAGCGGCAGCCTTCATAGCGGCGTTGATGCCGTCCTTGGTGATGTCCTTACCCTTCACAACGGCAACCAGGATGGTGGTGGAGCCGGTGCAGGTGGGCACGCGCTGGGCAGAGCCGATCAGCTTGCCGTTCAGCTCGGGGATAACCAGGCCGATGGCCTTGGCAGCGCCGGTGGAGTTGGGAACGATGTTCTGAGCGCCGGCACGGGCACGACGCAGGTCGCCCTTGCGATGGGGGCCGTCCAGGATCATCTGATCGCCGGTGTAGGCGTGCACGGTGGTCATGATACCGCTCTGGATGGGAGCGTAATCGTTCAAAGCCTTAGCCATGGGAGCCAGGCAGTTGGTGGTGCAGGAAGCCGCAGAGATGATGGTATCGTCAGCGGTCAGGGTGCCCTCGTTGACGCCGAAGACGATGGTCTTCAGGTCAGAGCCGGCGGGAGCGGAGATGACAACCTTCTTGGCGCCGGCATCGATGTGAGCCTGGCTCTTCTCCTTGGAGCAGTAGAAGCCGGTGCACTCCAGCACGACCTCAACGCCCAGCTCGCCCCAGGGCAGATCGGCGGCGTTCTTCTCGGCATAGATCTTCAGGACCTTGCCGTCCACGGTGATGGTACCGGCCTCGTCGTCGGCGGTGACGGTATGACCGTCATAGCGACCCTGAGCGGTATCGTACTTGAGCAGATGGGCCAGCATGCTGGGCTTGGTCAGGTCGTTGATAGCGACCAGCTCGTAACCCTCAGCGCCGAACATCTGACGGAAAGCCAGACGGCCGATGCGGCCAAAACCATTGATTGCAACTTTAACAGCCATGATAAAATACCTCCAATAATTTAGTGTACCTATAGTTTACCCCATATTTCCAAAAAATGCAAGCAAAATTTTTAACATTGTTTATTTTTTAACTAACTTTGGAGATTTGAACAAAGGCGGAGAATATTCGCCGATAACACTATGAATTTTGGATAAAAAGGAGTCACCATGAGCATCCACGAAACGCAAAAAAGTCCCGTAGAAGGCACCCGGCGGGAGCGACTGGCCGCCTATTTTCTCACCGCTCCGCCTATGGCGGAGCAGACCCCCGCCCAGAGACGGGACTATCTGAAGAATCTGCAGGCTCTGGGGCAGCTGGAGCGGCAGGAAATTCTGGAGGCGGCAGGCGCCTCCCGTCCGCTGGTATGGGGCAACCCCGCACCGCTGATTCAGGCCCTGCTGTCCGCCGCCCAGCGGCTGGCGGCACGGATGGGACAGCCCATCCTCATTTTCCCCGCCCGGGAGACCGCCATCGGGGCGGACACCCTGCTCCACCCACGCCTGCTCAGCGTGGCCTTGTGCGACCTGCTGTGTGCCGCCTGTACAGCCGCGCCGCGGCAGCCCGTTTGGGTGCGCCTGCAGGAGCAAAAGGGGGGCTTGGCGGTGGCGATCACCGCTCCCCTCCCCTTTGTCACGCCACAAACAAAGGCCCTCATAAAAGAATGCACCAAACTGCACGACGGCAGCTTGGTGCACTCGGATGAAACCTTGGTTTTCTCCTGCGGACAGGCGGCCGAGCCTCCCGCAGGGGTGCGGTTGTACGGCTGTCCCACCGAGGAGGATCTGCTGGCAGACACCCTCTCTCCGGTGTGGAGCGTCTTTTACGCCGCTTTTTATTCCTCGCTTAGGCCCTCTTCGTCGGCGGACACCTCAATGAGGTCCGCCACAGATACCCCTTCGGCCTCATCCGACCATTCCGGCTCCTCCTCCGTCTCGGATGCGGGGGCGGCGGACAAGCTCTGACACAGGGTGATGCTCACCGCCAGTGCCAGCAGACCGATGGCCAGATCCAGCACACCTGCCGCACCGGCGGCGGCGAACGCCTCGCCGTCCTGCAGCAGATACATAGCCAGACGCACCAGCGGCGCGGAAAGGGCAAACAGCGTGGCACCGGAGGAGAAGAACAGCAGGGTGCCGAAGCCTACCTTGCCCACACCGGCGATATAGCGGGCAAAGAAGAATAAAAACAGCATCTCCATAATGTACATGCCCAGCGTGAAGAAGCCGTCGGACAGGCGTATCATGCTGGCATAGGACATCTCATAGTTGGCCAGGGTGAACCACACCCACAGCACCGGGGCCAGCACACCCCACCGGGACATTCCCCGACGGGTAACGCCCTCGGAGGCCAGCTTCAGGCCCAAGCCCACCAGCGCCACACCGCCCAGCAGGCAGAATGCCCACTGCAGCCACGGCAACAGCGTGCCGAGTGGAGCCGCCACGTCGGCGGCATTCGCCGCTGCAGTGCCAAAGGGGAGCACGCCCAACCGCGCCAGCATTTCGACAGCGGCAAACAGGGTCAGGGCTCCGCCCACCGCCAGCAACGTCATCGACAGCACCAACGAGGGCTTGCCCGTGATCTCCTGACGGGAGCCGCCGCGGGTCAGATACACACAGGCCCCCAGAGCCAGCAGGATCAACAGCATCAGTCCGATGACCGGCCAATTGGTGGCAAAGAGACCCGTGTCCATATCCCGCTGGGAGGGGGATATCCACACACGCAGGAGGACGATGGCCACAGCGCCCAGACCGCCCAAAGCCGTCATGATCCGCGCCATGGTATTGGCGCGGTGATGGAGATAGCCCTTGTTCATTTCGTTCCGCCTTTCTGCCCACAGCATAAAACCATCCGCCGCGGCATATCTATAGTGCAGGGACAAACCCTGCCGTATCATCTCACGTTATACTATATCCCTTTTCGGGGACAAAGTCAAGAAAAACGCACCGAAAGGATGAAACCGTATGAAAGGTTACGCATGGCTGCTGCTGGGGGCGGCGGTGCTTCTGTTGCTGTTCCCCATTCCTGCCTATTCTGCCGCCACCCCTGCCGGCACCTCTCTCCCCACACCGACGCTGCCGCAAAGCACCCCCACCAACACCTTGCCCACGTCTCCTTCCGATACGCCCCTCTCCGAGGCGGTATTTCGCGTCCTGTGCGGCGAGGAGGTGGTGACCCTCACCGAAGAGGATTTTCTTATCCGCACGCTGGCTATGGAGATGAGCCCCACCGTCCACGAGGAGGCGCTGAAGGCCCAGGCGGTGGCGGCCTACACCTACTATGCCCGCCGCCGTCAAGCACAGGCCGAAAAGGCGGACCCCGCCCTCAAGGGGGCGGATTTCGCCACCCCCAACCAAAAATTTCCCACCGAATACACCGAAGAAAAGCTGCGTGAGCGATGGGGCGATCAATACGAGGCAAATTATGGCAAGCTGGCCACAGCGGTGGGGGCGGTGAAAGGGGTCACCATCACCCACGAGGGCAAGCTCATCGACGCCTGCTACCACGCCATCAGCAGCGGCAGCACAGAGGATGCCGAAACAGTGTGGGGGGCGGACATCCCCTATCTGCAGGCCGTGGCCAGCCCGGGGGATCGCCTGGCCCCCACCTACGCCTCCGAGGTCACCTTGACCACGGCAGAGGTGAAAGACATCCTCACCAAAGAACTGCCCGACCTGAAGCTGGGGGATGACCCTGCCGCGTGGTTCGGCACTCCCGTCCTGTCAGACGCGGGCACGGTGGCCACACAGCCCGTGGGCGATGCTCAGCTGGCGGGTACGCGTGTACGCACGCTGTTCGGTCTGCGTTCCGCGGCATTTTCCACGGCCTATTCCGACGGCTCCTTCACCTTCGCGGTAAAGGGCTTCGGCCACGGAGTGGGCATGAGCCAATACGGGGCGGACTATCTGGCACGGCAGGGCTATTCCTACGAGGAGATCCTACGTTACTACTACACCGCCGTGGACATCGCACATCCAAAATAAATCAGTTGCTTTTTCCTTTCGGGTAGTGTAAAATAAACGCAGAAGCTGTCGAAAGGAGGAGAATTCATGAGCCGTACCCTATTTACCAACAAGCGCAAGCGTCTGCGGGTCCGCCGCGTTTTGCTGGTGTGCATCGCTCTGCTGCTGGTGGCGGCCCTGGTGCTAGGCGCCGTGTTCCTCATCAGAGGATTAAAAAAGGACGACGTCCCTTTCGACACCCAACAGCCCGACACCCCCTCCGTTGAGCCGGAGGATCCTCCCGCTATGGAGCCGGTGCGGCAGCTGCCCGCCGACTTCCTCACCCGCAATACCAAGGCTCCCCGCATCGCCCTCTACGACATCTCAGCCAAGACCCTGCTGTACAGCAAGAGCGCGGATGAGAAATGCGCTCCCGCCAGCTTGACCAAGCTGATGACCGCCATTGTGGCGATGGAAACCGCCGACCTGGACACCGTGATTACCGCAGGCAATGAGCTGTATCTGCTGGACCCCGAGTCCAGCCGCGCCGGCATCTACATCGGGCACAAGATGACCCTCAAGCAGGCCCTGCAGGGACTGCTGCTCAAATCCGGCAACGACGCCGCCTACGTCATCGCGGCTCAGCTGGGGCATAAGATGGATGAGAGTCTGTCCGGTCAGGCCGCCATCGATCTGTTCTGTCAGAAGATGACCGACAGGGCCAAGGAATTGGGATGCACCGACACCACCTTCCTCAACCCCGACGGCATCGACAAGGCGGGGCACGAGACCACCGCCAACGACCTGCTGAAGATCAGTCTCCACGCGCTGTCTGTTCCCTTTATCGCCGAGACGGTGGCCACCGACGAGATCACCACCACACTGGTGTCGGGGCAGACCAAAACGTGGAAGAATTCCAACAAATTGCTCCAAACCGACAGCGGCTACGCCTATATGGGGGCCTGCGGTATGAAGACCGGCACCACCGACGGGGCGGGCAACTGCCTGATCTCCTGTGCCACCCGGGACGGCCGCACCGTCCTATGCATCCTGCTGGGCGCGGATACGGACTCCACCCGCTACCGCGAGACCATGGAACTGCTGAACTTAGGCTTTTTCTAATGCAAAAAAGACGGCCTCCGCCGTCTTTTTTTGTTATATCTTGACCCCTTTTCCCGTCTATAAGGGTGAAGGGCCTTTCCGGAGAGGAGTGAGGATATGGAGGATAAGAGGATCATCGACCTGTATTGGGCGCGCGACCAGCAAGCCATCCGCGAAACACAGCAGCGGTACGGTGCCTACTGCCACAGCATCGCCTACCGCATCTTGGACAGCCACGAGGACAGCGAGGAATGCGTCAGCGACACCTGTTTGCGGGCGTGGAACACCATCCCTCCCCAACGTCCCACCCGCTTGGCCGCCTTTCTGGGCGCCATTACCCGCCGTCTCGCGCTGGATCGGTACGAACAGCGCACCGCGCAGAAACGGGGCGGCGCACAGACCGCCCTACTGCTGGACGAGCTGCAGGAATGCATTCCCAACGGCGAAAACGTGGCGGAGGATATCCTGCTCAAGGACCTGCTGGACCGTTTTCTCTCCTCGTTGCCCACGGTTACCCGCCGCACCTTTGTGTTGCGGTATTGGTACGCCTACTCTCTCCAAGAGATCGGGCGGATGCAGGGAATGCGCAAAGACGCCGTAGCCACCTCCCTCTACCGCACCCGCGAAAAGCTGAAAGAATTTTTAGAAAAAGAAGGTGTTACCGTATGAAAAGCACACGCCTACTCCGCGCCATCGGTGACATAGACGAAGGATACGTCACCGAGGCCACCTCCCCCCGCCGCCGCTCGGTATGGATGGCGGTCGGCGCTATCGCCGCCTGCGTGGCGGTAACTCTGTCCGTCGTGACCGCTACCCACCTGAATCAAAAGCCCAACCTCATCGACCCCTCCGACGAGCCCATCTCCCCCACCCAGTCTCCGACTCAAACCAAGCCCCAACCCGATCCGCCACTCCCCATCATCAACGTCATCCCCTCCACCGAGGGAGCTATGGGCTACGAGGGGTATATCGCCCCCACCTTTGACGATATGAATTTCCCTACTCCGTGGCGGGAGACGGACAAAATACAGACCCTGCCGGTCTACGACAACAGCGTGATGGCCGAGCGGTATAATGTGACCCACGACCTCACCCCCACCGAAGCGGAAAAGCAGGCGATGGCCGCCGATCTCATCTATATGGCCAAAAAATTGGGCATCCCCGACCCCCAGCCCGTGTGGAACGGCGACTATCTGCCCTGTTACTCCCTCGCCTACGGCGATTACGTCCTTACGGCAGACGACACAAAGTTGCGGGTCTTTCTCCCCATGCCGGAGGGATGCTCCTTGGAGACCACCGACAGCTACGATACCCTGGAGGCTTCCGCCTACCGCATTCTGGAAACCTACCGCGACGTCATCGGGCTGAAAAATCCCCGCCTCGCCATCAGCTACGGTGACTACACCATCAACGGCGAGCAGATGTGGATGAACGTGCAATTCTACGAGCAGGGCGACATCCCCGCCGAAACCTTGCGCAACTATTGTTTCAACTCCGTACATCTGTTGGTATGGAACGACAGTTCCTTGCAGATCTCCTTCGACCGTTTGGATCTCAGCACCGTCATCGGCGAATACGCCCTCATCTCGGTAGAGGAGGCCAAGGCCGCCCTGCTGGAGGGCTACTACGTCACCAGCGCCGCAGACCCCTTCCCGGGCCTCGATCACATCGAGCAGGTGGAGATCACCTACCGCAACGCCTTTTGGGACAACGTGTTCCTCCCCTACTACAAATTCTACGTGGAGGAGGCTGACCCCCTCCCCGGTGCGGCACAGATGGGGATGAAATCCTACGCCACCTACTACGTTCCCGCGGTACAGCGGCAGTATATCCAAGGCCTGCCCCTGTGGGACGGCTCCATCAACAGCTAACCGAAAAAGGCTGTCGCTTTGCGACAGCCTTTTTCACTTGGGGCTTTACAATCTCTCTGACCTGTGCTACAATACCCGCAGATACAGAGTAAATCGACAAGCGTGAAGTGCTGCGGGGACGGGGAGTTGCCGCGCAGACGAAAAGGGGATTCCCTTGCGGTTTGTCGGTTGCATCCCGCTGTGACATACCGAGAAAAGACCTCTTTTTTCTGTATTTGCTTTCGGGCCATTCTGTACAGAAAAGGAGGTTTATTTTTATGCAAAAAAATCTGTCTGCCCCGTCCGTCTTCTCCGCCGCCTATTGGAAGGAGGCGGTGGGTAACCTGAAGAACACCCGCATGCTGGCGCTGGCGGCCATGATCGTGGCTCTGCGTGCCATCTGCAAGATGCTGGAGATCCCTCTGGCCCCGGGCCTTAATATCAACGTGGCGGGTCTGTTCAATTCCGTGGGCGCCATGGTCTACGGCCCCGTGGTGGGCTTGGTGGGCGCCGTCGTCAGCGATCCCCTGGGCTATCTGCTCCACCCCGACGGCCCCTATTTTCTGCCCTTTATGCTGGTGGATATGAGCAGCTCCTTTATTTTCGGTCTGTTCTTCTGGAAGCGTCCCCTCACCGTGGGCCGCGCCATGGGAGCGAAATTCACCGTCAATATGGTGAGCAACATCGTGATGACCTCCTTCATTATGAAGTGGTACGTGGCGGTATTTAACTTAGGCTTCGCCTACAACCTCATCAATCTCACCCGCATCGCCAAGAATTTGGTGATGTTCCCCATCGAGGCCATCTTCATCTCGGTGGTGCTGGGGGCTCTCTCCCCCGCCCTCTACCGCCTGCGGCTACTGAGCGAACAACCCAATCTGAAGCTCAAGGCCAAGCATTATATCCTCGTGGCGGTGCTGACCCTCGTCTCCATCGGTCTGGTGCTGTTCTACATCTACTTCCTCAAGGACTTTGTGGCGGCACATAACATCAAATTGTTCTAAACAAAAAAGCCGAGGCTCACGCCTCGGCTTTTTTCTTGGCGGGCAATTCGCCCCTACATTTTCATTATTCATAGAAAGAGCGGTTTGTGAGGAAAAACAACCGCTCTTTTTCTATTTTCGCTAAACCGTCAACCACTCCACAATATCGTACCAAACGTTGCCTTGTTTTACTTCGTCTTGCGAGAAAAACGTCTGAATTTCTCGCAGGTTATTTTCATCCACATGTATTGCGTGGCGCTTTCTACCGTGGCAAAACCAAACAACGGCGATGGTTTCCCCACGTCGGTCATACACAAAGGTCACGTTACGCACGGCTTCTTTTGGGATCGCACACGTCCCTTGTTTATTCTTTGCATACAGATTGCTATCGGCAAACCAATACAGGGTGTCTCCCGTAAAGACCTGCCGTAAAAGCAGATACAGGGAGAGGATAAACCCAAACAGTCCTACGACACAAGGAATCGCAAGAGCCAACAGTTGGTCTGCGCACAACGAAAGACCAAACGCAAGGGTCATACCACCGAATAACAACGATGCCCCTGCAAAGATGACGGTCTTCATTTCAACAACGCTTCCACCGCGTCGGCGGCAGGAGCCAGCTCGTCGCACACCACCCGCTCGATCTCACCGCTGTCGCACAGGGCGGCGATATTCGCATCCATGGGCAGTTTTGCCAGCACCGGCAGACCCATCTCGGCAGCGGCGGCTTCCAGCGCCTTGCCGTCACCGAACAGAGGGATCAGCTTGCCGCAGTCGGGGCACTTGACGCTGCTCATATTCTCCACAAAGCCCAGCACGGGGATGTTCAGCATATCCGCCATCTTGTGGGCCTTGCCCACCACCATCTGCACCAGAGACTGGGGGGTGGTGACGATGATATTACCGTCCAGCGGGATGCTCTGATACACGGTCAGGGGCACGTCACCCGTTCCGGGAGGCATATCGATGAACAGCACGTCCAGATCGCCCCACACCACGTCGGTCCAGAACTGACCGACGGCACCCGCCACCACGGGGCCACGCCACACCACGGGAGCAGTGGCATCCTCCAGCAGCAGGTTGATGGACATCACCTTGATATTCATGTGGGTCTCCTCGGGGAGGATGCCCAGCTCGTTGGCCATAGCACGGCGGGTGATGCCGAAGGCCTTGGGGATGGAGGGGCCGGTGATATCCGCATCCAGCACACCCACCTTATAGCCGCGGCGGGCCATCAGCACCGCCAGCATGGCGGTGACGGAGGATTTGCCTACGCCGCCCTTACCGCTGGAAACGGCAACCACCTTTTTGATGGTGCTGTACTGGTTGAGGGGCTTGTGCAGGTCCCGCTCACTGCAGTTTTGTCCGCAGGAACTGCAATCATGATTACATTCTGCCATATTGATACACTCCTTTATGAAATTACAGTTTGGTTTCGTCATAGACGGCACGGCAGCCGCCGATGAATTTCGGGCGGGTGCGGGCACACAGAATGGGCGCTTCACCGATTTGCTTAACGCCCAGCCGCACCGGTACCGCCACCTCTCTCAGGTGCATACCGATGAGGGTGCCGCCGATGTCCAGGCCGGCGTGGGCGCGGATATGCTCCACCGCCACGGGATTTTCCAAACGCGCCCATACGGCGGTGGCAAAGGAGCCGCCCGCCTTGGGCTGGGGCACCACGTTCACCGCCTCGTAGCCGTACTTTTCCGCCACGGCAGATTCCAAAATCAGCGCACGGTTGAGGTGCTCACAGCACTGCACCGCCACAGCGATGCCACGCTCATTCAGCAGGGGCAGCACCGCATCCGCCAAGGCGTTGGCGGCGTCCACGCTGGAGTGGGTGCCGATCTTCTCCCCCACCATCTCGCTGGAGGAACAACCGATGACCAAAATGTCGCCCGCCTGCAATTTTGCCGCGTCCAACAATTCATTAACCGCCGCTACGGCGTCTTTTTTGATCTTCTCTAACATCGTATCACACCTCTCGCATTCCGATGGCTTCCTCCACCGCCTCCATCAGGAGGGCATATACGGGAGCCAACGCCTGAAAACCCGCCAGCAAGCGGTCGGGCAGGTCGGTGTTTGCCACAAAACCGCCCTGCTCGGTGCGGGAAAAATCCACACTTTTGCAATCGTAGATAAAGCGGAGCAATTCCGGCGTTTCTGCCGTGCTCCGCGGCTTAGCATAGGGGCGACCTCCGGGCTCAAAGCCCGCCTCCACCGCCGCCTTCACCGCCGCCAAGGCACGGGGGACGTCCGCCTCCACACGGCGGCGAAGCGCCCGCATAATGGCGGGGGTGGCGGAGTAAAATCCCAATCCCCACTCGGCTCTCGCCACGGAGAAATCCAAGTAAAATGCGGGCACGCACCAGTCATACGCCCGCTTGTCCCGCATAAAGACGATCCACATATTCTCGCGGTACATCGACTTGTCGTGGGTGAAGCGGTTGTCCCGCCGCACACGGCTCACCGAGCCACCCATCAGGGGGTCGATCTCCATCATCGCAGGGGTCAGCTCCGCCACCAATTGCTTCAGCGGATGCACCACGGTCTTGTTGATCTGCGGTTTGTGCTCCTCATAAAACGCCTTGCTGTCCTGAAAGCGGTTCTCCGCCAGCAGAAACAGACTCTCGGCAGGAATACCGACAAAGCTCATACGTCAATTTCCTTTCTTCTTCGGGGTGGGCAACTGGGCTAAAATCACGGCGGCGAACATCACCCCGCAGCCGCACAATTCCCACGCGGACAGCCGCTCACTCATCAGCGCCCAGCCTGCCAGCACCGCAAACACCGACTCAAAGCTCATCAGGAGGGAGGCGGTGGCGGGGTGGGTGTGCTTCTGTGCCACCACCTGCAGGGTATAGGCCACGCCACTGGACAGCAGTCCGGCGTAGCACAGCGACAACCAATTCTCTGCCATCGCGGCGAAAGAAGGCTGCTCAAATGCGAACATAAGGGGTATATTCAGTATACCCACGGTGAAAAATTCAATGCAGGACAGCCGCACGCCGTCGGTGTGGGGGGCAAACTTGTCCACCAGCAGAATCTGCACGGCAAAGATGGGGGCACAGGCCAGCACCAGCAGGTCGCCGCTGCCGATGCCGCTCTCCCCCTGCATGCACAGCAGATAGAGACCCACCACCGCCAGCGCCACGCCGCCCCAGGTGAGCAGGGTGGTGCGGCGGCCGATAAACAGGCCGAACACAGGCACCAACACAATGTACAGCGCCGTGATAAAGCCGCCCTTGCCCGCGGAAGTGGTAAGCAGACCGATCTGCTGTACGTTGGAGGCCGCCCACAGGGCCACACCGCACAGCACACCGCCCAACCACATGGCCTTTTTGCTTTCACGGGTGTCACAAGGATGGGTCAGACCAATACGGTCCAGAAGCGGCAGACACACCGCCAGCATAGCCCCGCCCAGCAGGAAGCGCACCCCGTTGAAGGTGAGCCCGCCCAGGGCAGAGCCACCCTCCTTCTGCGCCACAAAGGCCACGCCCCAGATGAAGGCGGTGAGGATGAGCAGCAGATTGCCCCGTGCGGCAGGGGTCAAGATACTCTTTTTCACGGGGCAACACTCCTCTCATCATATCCAACCTATTATAAGCCTACAGAATTAAAAATGCAAGTGTGCGAAACCTCCGCAGCAGAAATTTCTCTTGCATTTTGTGAAAAAGTGGGGTATACTCGGCATTGTAAGGGCTTACAGAAAGGAGAACGCGGTATGAACATCTACGACATCGCCGAAAAATGCGGCGTATCCATCGCCACCGTGTCCCGTGTACTCAACAACAATCCCAACGTCAGCGCCGCCACCCGTGAACGGATCTTGGCGGTGATCAACGAGGCAAACTATACCCCCAGCGCCCTGGCCCGCAGTCTGGGCAACGGTGCCGCCGCACCGATTGCGGCTACTGCCGCTCCCCTGTCTGCGGTGGGCGTTCTGTGCACCGACCTGACCGATCCCCGCAACGCCGCTGTGGTGGCCGCCATCGAGGCGCATCTGCGCGCGAAAGGGAAATCGGTCCTGCTCAGCGGCTGTGCCGATGGTGACGAAGCCAAGGTGCTGCAGGATCTTGCCGACCGTGTGGAGGCCATCGTCTACGTGGACCCCCAAGCCCGTCCCACGGCAAACGATCCCATCGCCGCCGTCGCCGCCACCACCCCTGTGCTGATGGTGGACGGCTGTGTGGACGTCCCTAACGTGAGCTGTGTTCGCGCCGATGTGCGCACCGCTGTGGTGGATCTCATTCAGCAGTTCCTCCGTCGTCAGCGGCGGCGCATCCTGATGCTGGTGGGCGGCCGCACCTGCGCCTGCTCCGAGATGGTGGGCGGCTACGAGGACGCCTATGCTACCGCCGGGCTGACGGTGGACCCCGAACTGGTCATCGCGATGGACAACAATCCCGACGAGGTGAACACCTGCATCAAGCGGCTGCTCATTAACCGCGTCACCTTTGACGCGGTGCTGTGCACCGACGCGGTACTGGCCCTCAGCGCCCAAAAGGCGCTGCAGCGTACAGGCCTGAGCCTGCCGATTGTGGGTCTCACCGACGCGCTGGCGGCCCGTTGCTCCTCCCCCGCCCTCACCTGCGCCGATTGCGCCATCGACGCCTTGTGTGCGGCGGTATGCGACGCCCTGGACCGCCTCCCCACCACCGAAGACATTCTCATCCCCACCCGCCTCAACGAACGGGACACCTTCCGTAATGCGTAATCCCCAACAGCCGTCACCCGAGGGTGGCGGCTGTTTTTAAATATTTTTTAAACAATTCCCCATCAACTTGACTTGAAAAAACTGGTATACTATAATAATATGGTTAGTATATAAACCTATTTACCAAGAAAGAAGAATGCCTATGTACAAACGTTTGTTGGGATGTGTACGGGAGTATAAGCTCCCCACCTTCCTCACGCTGTTGTTCATCAGCTTAGAGGCGTTGATCGAGTGCTTCATCCCCGCCACCGCCGCCGATCTGATCAACAGCGTCAAGAACGGAGCGATGATGGAGGACATCCTCCACAGCGGCCTCATCCTCATCGCCATGGCGGTGGCCTCTCTGTGTTGCGGCGGCATCGCCGGCTACACCTGCGCCAAGGCTTCCTGCGGCTTTGCCAAGAATTTGCGTCACGACGCGTTCAGCCGTATCCAGACCTTCTCTTTTGAGAATATGGATAAATTCTCTTCCGCATCGCTGGTCACCCGTATGACCACCGACATCAACAACGCTCAGATGTCCTTTATGATGCTCATCCGCATCGCGGTGCGTGCCCCTCTGCTGCTCATCTTCTCCACCGTTATGGCCTTTCGGATCGGCGGCAAGCTAGCCTTTGCCTTTGTGGTGATCATCCCCCTGCTGGCCGGCGGCCTGCTGACGGTAGCCCGCTTCGCCATGCCGGCCTTCCGTCGCGTGTTTAAGAAATACGACCGTCTCAACGAGTCCATTGAGGAAAACGTTCGCGGCATGCGTGTGGTCAAAGGCTTCTCCCGCGAAGATTATGAGCGACAGAAGTTTGACACCGCCTCCGACGACATCCGCAAGGACTTCACCAAGGCGGAGCGCCTGGTAGCACTCAACGATCCTCTCATGCGCTTCTGCAGCTACTTCAATATGGTGTTCGTGCTGTTGGTGGGCGCCTTCCTGATCATCACCACCGGCGGCAAGGCCATCAATGTGGGCGAGATCTCTGCAATGCTGACCTATGGTATGCAGGTGCTGATGCAGCTGATGATGCTGTCGATGATCTACGTCACCCTCACCATTTCCGCCGAGGCCATTAAGCGTATCGCCGAGGTGCTGGGCGAGGAATCTACCCTCCACAATCCCGACGAGCCGGTGTACGAGGTCAAGGACGGCTCCATCGCCTTCCGCAACGTCAACTTCAAATACTCCGCCACCGCAGAAAACTATGCCCTCTCGGACATCGACTTAGAGATCCGTTCGGGCATGACGGTGGGCATTCTGGGCGGCACCGGCTCCAGCAAGTCCACGCTGGTGCAGCTCATCCCCCGCCTCTACGACGTCACCGAGGGTACTGTCGAGGTGGGCGGCGTAGACGTGCGCCGCTACGATATGGACACCCTGCGCGGCGCCGTGGCCATGGTGCTGCAGAAGAATCTGCTCTTTGCCGGCACCATCAAGGATAATCTGCGCTGGGGCAATCCCGACGCCACCGACGAGGAGCTGGTGGAGGCCTGCAAGCTGGCCCAAGCCCACGACTTTGTGTCCTCCTTCCCCGAAGGGTACGACACCCACATCGAGCAGGGCGGCACCAACGTCTCCGGCGGTCAAAAGCAGCGCCTGTGCATCGCCCGCGCCCTATTGAAGAAGCCGAAGATTCTCATACTTGACGACTCCACCAGCGCGGTGGACACCCGCACGGACGCCTTTATCCGTGCCGGATTCAAGAGCTATATCCCCGCCACCACCAAGATCATCATCGCCCAGCGTGTGGCATCCGTTTTGGACGCCGATCTCATTCTGATGATGGAGGGCGGCCGCATCGCCGCCGCCGGCAACCACGAGCAGCTGCTGGCATCCTGCGCAATGTATCGAGAGATCTATGAACAACAGACGAGAGGAGGCGATGACCATGAGTAAGCCTCCTATGAAAGGTCCCGGCGGGCGCGGCCCCATGGGTCCCCGCCCCAAGGTAAAGAAAGAGACCCTACCCCGTGTGCTGAAACTGCTGTATCAGTTCTTCCCGCGGTTGATCCCCATCGTCATCTTCTGCATCATCTTTGCCGCCGTGGTCAATGCCATCCCCTCCATCTTCACCCAAAAGGTGTTGGCGGTCATCGTGGAGAGCTTGGATAACGGCGCCACCTGGGCAGAGGCATTCCCCAAGATTATGCCCCTCATCGGTGTGCTGATCGGTCTGTATCTGCTCACCATCGCCCTCATCACCCTGCAGACCCAGCTGATGGCCTACATCACCCAGGGCTTCCTCAGCAAGATGCGGTGCAAGATGTTTGACGGCATGCAAAATCTGCCCATCAAATACTTCGACACCCACAAGCACGGCGACATTATGAGCCACTACACCAACGACATCGACACCCTGCGCCAGCTCATTTCACAGTCTCTCCCCAGTCTGCTTCAGGCAGGCATTGTGGTGGTGACGGTATTGTTCATTATGCTGTATTACAGCGTGCTGATGACGCTGGTGGTGCTGCTGGGCGTGGTGCTTATGTTCTTCGTATCGAAGAAGATCGGCGGCGGCTCCGCCAAATACTTCGTCCGTCAGCAGCAGGCCGTAGGCCGCACCGAGGGCTTCATTCAGGAGATGATGAACGGCCAGCGGGTGGTCAAGGTATTCTGCCATGAGGACGCGGCACAGACCGATTTTGACGCCCTCAACGAAGC
This sequence comes from Clostridia bacterium, assembly GCA_017520705.1. Classification (GTDB taxonomy): domain Bacteria; phylum Bacillota; class Clostridia; order Oscillospirales; family Acutalibacteraceae; genus UBA5905. The sequence goes on from JAFXFF010000010.1 coordinate 49,247, forward strand.
CTTGTATCAGGACAGTTTCCGCGCCAACGCTTTTGCCAACACCCTGGGCCCCATCATTATGAACATCGGCAACGTGCTGTATGTGGCCTGCGCCATGATCGGTGGTCTGTTCCTGGTGGCAGGCGTGCCCAATATCAGTCTGTCGGGCCTGCCCTTCACCATCGACATCGTGGTGCCTTTCCTCAATATGACCAAGCAGTTCACCGGCAACGTCAACCAGGTCTCCCAGCAGATCAACCACATCGCCATGGGTCTGGCGGGCGCCGAGCGTCTGTTCTCCCTGATGGACGCCGAGCCGGAGGTGGACGACGGCTACGTCACGCTGGTCAACGTCAACGTGGCGGAGGACGGCACCCTCACCGAGTGCGAGGAGCACACCGGTCACTGGGCGTGGAAGCACCCCCACGAGGACGGCACCCTCACCTACACCCTGCTGCAGGGTGACGTACGGCTCACCGAGGTAGACTTCGCCTACGAGGAGGGCAAGCCGGTGCTCCACGACGTGTCGGTGTACGCCGAGCCGGGACAAAAGGTGGCCTTTGTGGGTGCCACAGGCGCCGGCAAGACCACCATCACCAACCTCATCAACCGTTTCTACGACATCGCAGACGGTAAGGTGCGGTACGACGGCATTAACATCAACAAGATTAAAAAATCGGATCTCCGCCGTTCTCTGGGCATCGTGTTACAGGAGACCAACCTTTTCACCGGTACGGTGATGGAGAACATCCGCTACGGCAATCTGGACGCCACCGACGACCAGTGTCGCGAAGCCGCCAAGCTGGCGGGCGCAGACGATTTCATCACTCGTCTTCCCAAAGGCTACGATACGCTCCTCACAAACAACGGCGCCAATCTCTCCCAGGGTCAGCGCCAGCTCATCGCCATTGCCCGCGCGGCGGTGGCAGACCCACCCTGCCTCATTTTGGACGAGGCCACCTCCTCCATCGACACCCGTACCGAGGCCATTGTGCAGCGGGGTATGGATAAGCTGATGGAGGGACGCACGGTGTTCGTTATCGCACACCGCCTGTCCACCATTATGGACGCAGATGTGATTATGGTGCTGGAGCACGGTCGCATCATCGAGCGCGGCAGCCACGAAACCCTGCTGGCACAGAAGGGTACCTACTACCAGCTTTACACCGGCGCATTCGAATTGGAATAAACCATATCAGAACGGGAGCACCCCTCTATGGGGGTGCTCCCGTTTCCATGCAAAAGAGAACCGGCGGAGTGAATTTGTCACTCCGCCGGTATTCATTTAGGATTTAACGAATCGCCAAGATTACTCAGCGATGGCGCCGTACTTCAGCTCGACGTCCATATCGGACAGATACTGCTGCAGGACACCCAGGTCACGGTTGTTGACGCGGCCGTCGCCGGTAACGTCACAAGCGTTCATATTGGCGATCTTCACGTCCATATCGGACAGATACTGCTGCAGCATACCCAGGTCGCGGTTGTTGACACGGCCGTCGTCGGAAACGTCGCCGGGCAGGTAAGAGGGAGCCACAACCTGCACACCACCGTTGACACCGTCAAACAGGACGGTCTCGCCGGCAGCGTTGAACATATCATTCTCGCAGCTGAACTCCACAGTGATGGCGGTGAAGCCCTCGGCAGCACCCTCCAGAATCTCAAAGGTCAGGGTAGCCAGCAGATCGGCAGTGCTGTCAGCGCCGGTACCGTCACACCAGTTGATGATGAAGAAGTCCTTATCCAGCTGACCCCAAGAGTAGCCGGAAGCGGAGAAGCTACCGGCCTCGTAGCCGATCAGCTTCAGGATGGCGGTGTCGTAGTACACCTTCACCTTAGCGGAGATGATACCGGGGTTCTCGGGCAGGGATACGGTGACGGTGACCGTGTCACCGGCCTGGCCCTCGGTGGTGGATACCACGATGTCGGTGGGATCGGCGGGAACATCGGGAGTCTCCTCGGCATAGACGGTGATGGAGTTGGCACGAGACTGGGCAGACAGGGTCTCCCAAGTGAAGGAATCCACAGGCGCGGCAAACTCAATGGTCACGATAGTGCCATCCACAGTGGCGGTGGCGCCAACCACGGAATCCGCCCAACCGTTCACGTACTTGGACTCCAGACCGGCACAATCGATGACCAGCTTGGTCATGCCGGGATACTCAATGATCACGGTAGAGCTCTTATAGAAACGAGCGGGATAGCCGTTGCCGCCGTAGTCACCCACGTTGCTGGTGGAAGCACCCTTGTTGTTGGTGATGGTGATGCCGTTCTGCTGCCACACCTGCTGCTCGGTGCTGTAGGAAACGCGGTTGGCAATGTCGGTGAAGTCGATGATGGCAGAGCCCTCATCGGGAACCACAGGAGGATCAACGGGAGGCACGTCGCCGCTGGGGATGTGCTCCACGATCCAGCCGTTCTTGATCTGGGGAGTGCCGTTGTACTGACCGATGATACCGTAGATCTTCACGGTGTCGCCGGCTACGGGCTTCACCTCCAGAGCGTCGTAACGGATCTCGCCGTCGGCGCTGTAGGTGCCGTAGA
>JAFXFF010000003.1 GCA_017520705.1 Clostridia bacterium
CGTGTACCGCTTCAATGCCCGCGCTAACATGAAGCAGACCATGAACATCAAGGTCAACAACAACTGGGCCGGTGATACCGGCAAGGGTATTGTGGACGTCACCACCGAGTGGCAGACCTATGAGGTCGTTGTCAACTCCGGCGATCTGACCGCCACTCCTCTGGTTCTGTTCTCCTCCAATGTTGAGGCTAGTGCCGGTCTGGTTCTGTATCTGGACAACATCAGCATCGCTGAGGTTGCCGGTGAGGAACCCGATCCCGATCCCGAACCCGCTGAGCCTTCTTTCGACGGCTACCTGTACAACGGTGATTTCGAGACCGGCGTTCTGGCCGATGGTTGGAAGCTGACCTCCGGTTCCGGTCTGTCCGGTATCTCTGCTGAGGGCGCCAAGGACGGCAACTACGGCTTCAAGCTGGAGGGCGATGCCTACGGTGAGATCCTGTACTCTCATCCCATCGCCATCGTGGAGGGCGCTACCTACACCATCGACTTCGATGTGAAGACGCTGAATCGTGGCGAGTGGAACTTCCAGGTTAAGCGCTGCGCCGCTGATAATGCCGGCGCCGGCAGCAACTTCCTGATGGAGTACATCGGCGCGGATACTGTGGGCGAGTGGAAGCACTACACTTACAGCTTCGTCGCGGATATTCTGCCTGATCGCGATCATTTCTCTCTGCTGTTCGTGGTTCATCAGAACACCGACTTCTACATTGATAACGTTGTGATCACCTCCGACCTCGAGCCCGAAGAGCCGGATGTGCCCGCTCTGCCCGAGGGCGTGCTGGTTGACGACAACTTCGACGACGACACTCTGGGCGCTTGGGCCTCTTCCAGCGACGTGTCCAACGACAACGGCGCTCTGAAGTTCGTTCCCACTGCGGATTACGGTATGGTTTACACCACCGTTTCTGTGGAGCCCAACACCGATTACGAGTTCACCTTCAAGGCCAAGTCCGCTCTGGGCAAGAGCATTTGGGTCAAGTTCAACGACAGTTGGGGTCCCGACGTGGCTTCCGAGACCGTTGGCATCGCCACCTCTTGGAAGGATTACAAGGTTACCCTGAATTCCGGCGATTGCACCGAGCTGGTTGTTCTGTTGCAGTATGCCGGTGTCGCCGCTGATGGCGAGACCATCTGGTTCGACTCCATCTCCATCAAGAAGGCCGGCGGCGTTGATCCCGAGCCTCCCGTTGCCTCCGGCAACCTGGTTGTCAACGGCGACTTCGAGGCCGGCAACGTTGACGGTTGGGAGGTTCACTCCGACACCGCTGTCAGCGCTGATGCTGCCAAGAACGGTTCCTATGGCGTTATCGCTCAGGGCCCCGGCACCTGGGGCGGCCTGCTGAGCCAGACCATCCCCGTTGTGAAGGGTAAAGAGTACACCCTGTCCTTCTGGGTCAAGGCTGTCAACAAGGGCGTCAACGTCCAGGTTGTTCAGGATACCTGGCAGGGTGAGAAGATAGAAGGCGTCGGTGGCGGTTGGTACAACAACACCGAGTGGAAGTACGTGGAGAACACCTTCGTGGCTCCCTGCGATGCCATCTTCTTCAACGTCTGCGGCGGCGGCACTGAGGCTACCGAGACTGTCTACTTCGACGATATTTCTCTGGTCGAGGCCGGCGCGGATCCCGAGCCTCCCGCTTCCAGCGACGTGCTGGTCAACGGCGGCTTCGAGAACGGTTCCGACGGCTGGCAGCTGGCTGACGGCATGGCCACCATCGTGGACGATGCCCGCACCGGCAACGGCGCTCTGCAGCTCCAGAATGTTGGCATGTGGGCCGGCGCTGCTCTGCAGACTGTCCCCGTTAAGCCCAACACCAACTACGTCATCGAGCTGTGGTACAAGCGCGAAGTCGGCACCAAGCCCTTCAACCTGTACACCATGAATGGCGAGACCAACGAAAACCTGAAGCGTGCTGAGGGTTCCGGCGACAACTGGTTCAACACCGCGGATGCCGATTGGACCCTGCGCAAGATCATCGTGGAGACCGGCGATGCTACCTCCATGACCCTGAAGTGGTCTGCTGAGACCGTCAACGACGGCATTATGCTGATCGATGATATGAAGGTCTATCCCGAGGGCGAGGAGCCTGTGGATCCTCCCGTCGCCGATGATAACCCTGTCAAGGACGGCGGCTTCGAGTCCGGTGTGCTGGATCCCAACATCATGCCCGGCGGCGTCGCTGGCGCTTGGTACAACGTGTGGGGTTCCAACACCGTTACCTTCATTGAGCCCGGCCACAACGGCAGTAAGTACGCCATCGAAATGATTACCGGCGGCAGCTGGGCTCAGGTCCGTCAGGATCAGATCCCTGTCGAGCCCAACACCGAGTACGTGGTCGAGGCTTATGTCCGCAATCCTCAGGGCATGGGTATCGTCATCAAGGAGGGCTATGACTCCTTCGATCTGACTGCCTTTGAGGTTGGCCAGATTCCCGATGACACTTCCAACACCTGGAAGAAGCATGTCTTCGAGTTCAACTCCGGTAAGGATAAGGACGGCAACGATATCGATCCCATCGATTCTATCTGCTTGCTGATCATCTCTCCCGATGCCGGTTCCTCTGTTGAGATCGATAACATCCGTGTGGTCAAGAAGAGCGAGTACGGCGCCGGCGAGTACGCTGGCCCCATCGTCAACTCCGGCTTCGAGACCGGTGATCTGTCCAGCTGGAACAACCTGTGGAACTCCTGCAAGTACTCCTTCGAGGCTCCCGGCCGTAACGGCTCCAAGTTCGCTCTGGACTTCTCTGCCGAGGGTCAGTGGAAGCAGATCCGTCAGGACAAGATCCCCGTTGAGCCCAACACCGATTACGTCCTGCTGGCTCACTCCAAGAACGCCAACAACGTGAACGTTGTGGTTAAGACCGAGGATGACACCACCAACATTGCCGACTTCGGCGTGCCCAATGACGTGTCCAACCAGTGGGTCCGTCACGAGATCGCGTTCAACTCCGGCGCTGAGACTAAGGTTTCCGTCCTGCTGATCACCAACAGCGAGGCCGGCGGCTCCGCTCTGTGGGATGACGTTCAGATCTTCAAGGCCGGCGAGGTTCCCGCTCCCGAAGAGCCCGATGAGCCCGTGGTTACCGAGGGTCCCGTTAAGCTGGATTACTACACCATGGCCAACAACCGTCCCATCACCCCCGAGGCTAACCTGATCGTGAACAGCAGCTTCGAGGATGCCGAGGGCGGCCAGTGGCAGTCCATCCTGAGCGACGTTCTCACCGTTGTTGACGACGAGACCGCTCCCGATGGCAACAAGTCCCTGTACTTCAACACCTCCGGTAAGGAGTATGACGAGAAGACCATCTTCTACGTTGACGTTGAGCAGAACACCGATTACGTCTTCTCCGCTTGGGTCAAGGGTGCTTTCATCTCTGACACCAACCGCTTCAAGGCTACCTTCGGTGTGGTCGACTACAAGCAGCGCTTCGCTGTCTATGAGGATCACGTGTTCTCCAACACCGAGCGTCAGATCGTTCCTCCCGCTTGGGATAACGAGTGGCACCTGCGTAGTGTTGGCTTCAACTCCGGCGCTAACATCAAGATCGGTATCGCCATCACCGGCGGTTACTCTCAGATGTGGCTGGATGGCATCGCCCTGTTCAAGGTTGATGATGGCATCAAGTACACCGGCGAGAAGCAGACCGCTTACATCATCGCCTCTCCCTTGTACGCCGAGGAGGGTGGCTGTGCTGATGAGCACAACATCCTGCCCGACGCCAACATGGACGGCGACGAGATCCAGGAGTTCTGGGCCTCTGCTGAGGGCTACAAGAACGGCTTCCTGTCCTTCGCTGAGAACAAGTACGAGTACGGCACTTCTCTGAAGTACACCGCCAGCGAGAAGGCTGTTGGCACCTACGCCATCAAGTGGCTGGAGGTTAAGCCCAACACCACCTACACCTTCTCTATTGATCTGCGTATCCTCGAGAGCGGCGCCGGTAAGTTCGTCCTGCTGGATGGCAAGAAGCGTGAGTGCTATCCCTTCCTGATGGTCGACTTCGATAAGGAAGGCTACGGTGAGGATTGGTTCACTGTCGCTATCGAGTTCAATACCGGCGTGTTCGATCGCATTGGTCTTGCTGTTGCCGACGGCGGCGGTGAGGTTCTGCTGGATAACATGCGTCTGTTCGAGAGCGTCAACCGTGCTGAGGTTGAGGATGATTACATCACTCCTCCCGCCGGCGGTGAGACTCCCGACAAGCCCGGCAGCCCCGATACCGGCGTGTCCGTGTTTGGTGCCGCTGTAGCTATGGCTCTGGTTCCCTCTGCTGCTGCTGTAGCTTTCAAGCTGCGTCGCAAGAAAGAGGACGAGGAGTAATCCTTTTCGGATGATCCTTACCTGAGTTAATCTAAATAAGGCGCCACAGTCCTTGTGACTGTGGCGCCTTTCCCTTTCTATTATTGAGAATTCAGACACATAAAAAACGCCTCCTAACGGTAGTTAGGAGGCGTTCACCTTATAGTAAAGGGAGGTTTCCGTATTTTTCTCCGATCTCGTATTCTTCAGCGATTTCGGTGTGTGTACGGGTGGTTTTGCGCTTCTTTTTGACCTGGTTTTGATATTCCTTGGGGGTGATCCCGTATTGCTTGCGGAACACCGAAATAAAGTAGGAGGTGGCGGAGAAACCGGCCTGCTCGGAGATGGTTTCAATGTTAAGGTTGGGATTTTCCAGTAGTTTAAGGGCGTATTGTAGGCGTAGATCGGCAATCAGCTGGATGCAGGTGGTGCCGGTAGCCTGCTTAAACAGCAGGGCTAAGTGGTTAGGAGAGATGTGAGCCCGATCGCCCAACTCCTGCATCGAGATCTTTTTGCGGAAGTTGTATAGGATATATTGAAGGGTCTGATGCACCACGGGGTTGGTAGTGTTGTAAGAGGGGAAGCGCTGCTCCACTTGGCGGCTCTTCCGCACGATGTGTAGGCAGAGGTAGGAGAGCATCAACTGAACGCTGAGACTCTGCACGGGGCTGTCCGTCTCAAAGCAGTGGAGCAGTTCGGTGAGCTGGATCAGCAAACGCTCGAATTCATCCTCGTCCAAGTGCACAGAGTGGGCCAGCTTGTGCTGCAGCAGCAGTTCGCGCACCTCCTGAGTGATGGCTTTTTCGTCAAAGTGGAGATGCACCAGATGGAGTGGGGCCTCAGGGTCGGGTATCAGTGCGTGGATGTCCATAGGGGTCAGCAGATAGGCGCTGCCTTCCGATAGGGGATAGTTGACACCGTTGTACTGATGTGTGCCGGAGCCACTGAGGATGAACTCAATCTCGAAATGATCGTGCCAGTGCAGTTCGCGGCTCTCCCACTGATCGCTGACGATGCGCTCGTCAATGGCGAGGAAGAAGGGGGACTGCATACGGTAAAGATAGGCGTTGTCTATCGCCTGGAAGAGTGTGGGAAAATCAAACCTTGCCATACAAACCTCCGTGGTTGCGGGTGGATAATAACGTGATTTATTATATACCTTAAACTAACGAAAATCAAGACTTTTTCATATGTTTCTCTTAAAATATTCATATTTTTTCATTAAATTTAATAAGATTGAAGCCCGTGGCCAAGCCACGGGCTTCTGGAAAGCAGTCTTATTCTGCGTAGGGCTCATCAACGCCTGCGGAAACAATGCGGGAGGAAGTGTAGACACGTCCATCGGCGTAGGTATAGGTGGTGTACTCGGGATCGGAGGGGCTGAGCTTACCGGCAGACTTCAGGTTGTGGACACCACTCATGTCGTAGCGAGTGATGATCACGGAGCCATCCTCCTGAATGCGGAAGGTGGTCATGGTCAGGGCGGTATCCGCGCCCATGCCCATATCGGCATAGTAGGCGATGTAGCCGGCGTTCAGATAGGTAAAGCGAATCTCGGTCTCGATGGGGGCGTTCTTGTAGCCGTTGGGATCGGGAACCAGGATGGAATCGCCCTTGGGGATGTAGATGGCGCCGCCGCCCAGGTAGTCGTCATAGCCACCGGAGTGGTTGTGGGCGATGAGGAAGATGATGTTTAGGCCGGCATCGCTGGCGCTGTTGAGCGCGTTGAGAATGTACATAGCAGAGGTAGCGGCCTTATCCTTCACGGTGCGGTAGTTGTAGTGCAGGGGCAGGTGGCTCATAACGAAGATGGGCTTATTACCCCAGCCGTTCGCCAGCTTTTCGTTGAAATAGGCGGTCAGATCCGCTGCCACCTTTTGTCCGCCGGTGCCGTGGGCGTCATAGTTGTCCTCGTTGATGGCGAAGACACCGTAGGGGGCATTCAGAGGATCGTTGTTACCGTAGGGGCACATGCCGATGGTGGTATTGACATCGTGGTTGCCCTGGGAATAGATCTTGCCGAAGTTGACGTTCTGGGAGAGGACTTCATCCAGGACAGCCAGGCCTTTAGAGCTTTCGTCGTGGCCGTTGGCGGGGGTGTAGTCACCCACGATCAGGGCACCGTCGAACAGGCCGTAGCCCTGCTTCATCAGGGAGCCCAGCAGACCACGGATAACGGTGGTATCGTAACCGGTGGGCTGGAAGTCGGAGCCGGCCACCAGCACGGTCTCGGCCAGGTCGTGGATCGCGTAGGGGGCGTAGACGGCGTGTGCCACCGCACGGGCAATGTCAAAGTGATGATCTGCAATGGACGTGGGGATATAATCCACCAGATCCAGGCTCTTGCCGGTGATGGCGGCAAACCAGGTCAGAGAGGCGGTGTAATCGCCGTAGGTATCCAGCAGGTGATGGCCGTCAGAGGTGAGGGTATCGCCCAGACCGGAGGTGCGCAGGTTCTGAATGGCGGTGCCGGCGGGGATCAGACCATCGATATTCTCCACCTTCATGGCAGTGTTCTGCGTCGCATCCACGATGGCGTTGTACATGGTCATCTGGTCGCGGCCGTAATTGGGGAAGGCGGAGTGGGTGCTATCCTGCTGATAGGCCCAGGTCATATGCCAGTAGATCTTGGCATTGGGGTTGGTTTTGTTCTGCTCGATCCAGTTGACCAAGTTCTGCAGGTTCTTATAGGATTCGGGCTGACCGGAGGTGGGGGAGGCCTGCTGGACCGTGATGACGTCCCATTCCTCGGATTTCAGAGCCGTCAGCACGTCGTAGCCGGAGGGGGCACCCCACTTGCCGTTGTTGTTGTTCTTATAGAAGGTATAGGCTTTCTGGTTGTTCTGAATATAGTTCCAATGCTGATCCAGAGAGCAGCCGCCCACATACAGGTTACCCAGAACGACCTCGTCGTAGCCGGCACTCTTGAGCACGTCGTACAGATGGTTGTTCATAGCATCCACCGAGAAGCTGTTGCCGATGGCCAGGATCTTCAGGCTGGTGCTGGCACCGGAGATAGCATCGTAGGTGTTGCTGTAGATATTGCCATAGACGGTGACCTGCTCGCCGTTCAGCTCGTAGGTGTAGTAGGGGCGGGCATAGATGCGGGTTCCGGTGTGCTTGTCGGGGATATTGATGATGCGCACGGCATAGGAGATGGAGGTATCGTTGGCATCCATCACGTACTGTGCGGCCACCTTAACGGTCTTTTTGCCGTCTACATCGCTGATGGTCATATTGCTGTTGCCCAGCTTTTCCTGATTGGTGACGATGGCACCGGTCTCTATCAGGGTGCCGATATCGTCATTCTCTTTGAACAGGTCCAGACTACCGGTGCCCTGCACCAGCTTGTGGTTGTCGATGACCTGTGCGCCGCTGACGTTCAGGGAGAAGCGGAAGGCCAGACCACGCTTGAAGGAGGCGGTGTCGCGGATGCTGGAGCCGCCGTCGATGAGCAGCTCGTTGCGGCCTTCGTCGCCGCCGGCCACCTTGGTCAGCGTTACGTCGTCGATCAGCGCAGAGCAGCCATCGCTGTTACCCATCAGCAGAGCGCAGACGGTGGTCTCGGTGCCGGCGTTGAAGGCTACCTCAAACTTGGTCCACTCAGAGGTGGTGGAGGTAGCGACGCTGGCAATGTTACCGGAGTCGTCGCCCTTCTTGATCATCAGGGTGAAGTTCTTTGCATTCTTGACATAGGCAGAATAAACGTAGTCCGCAAAGGGCTCTACCGCGATGCCGTCCTGGCGGACTTGATTCCACTGGCCGCATTCCAGCTTCAGGGCGTATTTGCTGTTATAGCCCTCTACGAAGGAGACGTTGCAGCCGTCCCACAGGTTTTTCCAGCCGGACAGGCTGCCAGTGTCAAAGCCGCCGTTCTTAATGAGGGCGGTGTTGACGGTCTCATTCTTGACGCACTTGAAATTGTCTACATAAGCATCCTCTGCGATGCCCTTGCCGCTGCCGCAGAAGTTGATGTACACGGTGTTGCAGGGGGCGACGAACTGATAGGTGACCAGCGTCCAATCGCCGTAAAGCTCGATCTTGTACCAGCCGCCGTCAATCTGTGCGCCGGAATTGTCATTCTGCTTAATCTGGACGTTGACGCCCACGGCGTTGATCTTCAGCCAGAAGGAGAGGGTGTATTCGCTACCCTTTTCTACGGCGACGGACTGATCCAGCATACCGCCCCAACCGCCGTCGCCCTTCAGGTTGGCGCCGTATTTGCCGTCGTGGGCAGCGTCCTGACTGATTTTCGTGGACTGCCAGGTTCGCCAACCGGTGGCGTCACCGGTCTCAAAGCTACCGTTTTCCAGATCGCCGGCAGTGCTGGGGGGCTCCTCTGGGGTGGCACCGGTGGCGCACAGGACAATATCGTCAAAGTAGTATTGGCCGGCACCGGCACGGTAGTTGGAGAAGACGATGGTGGTGCTGGTGGCGTTGTTGGAGTTGAAGGGAATCTCCACATCGATCCACTCGTTGTAAGCGCTTTCCAGGACCGAGGTGAAGCGCACACGAGTGCTGGAGGAGCTGTCTACCGTCTTGACCTCCATGGGGAAGCAGGTCACGTCAGAGGTGTTGTAGGTAATGACGTTGGTACCCAACGTGGCCCAGAAGCCGGGCTTGGTGCCGCTGGCAGCATAGGTGTACACCTTAAATTTCAGGACGTAATCGGTGTTGGGCGTGAGGTTGGGGATGTCCTGCTGGAACATATGGATGGAACCGCCGCCCTCGTCGGTCTTCATGACCTTGCCGTGGCCGGAGTTGGTGGGATCGTCCACCACGCCGATGGTGTTCACCAGCTTGGTCCAGTTGGCATCGCCGTTCTCAAAGTCACCGTTGGTGATCAGATCCTCCCCTTCGACCTCGTCGCCGGCGGTGTCGTCGGTAATGGCGATGTTATCGATATAGAAATCCACACCCTGGGACACAAACAGCATCGAGAAATAGCCGTTGGGGTAGGTGGCGTCTTTGGCCACCGTATAAGTGAGGGTAGTCCAGGAGGTGGAGATATTGCGATACTCCATCACCATGTTGGAGCCTGCACCGGGCTTCTCGGGGACAGAAGGATTCTTAATCTGAAAATTGAACCTACCGGATGCGCTCGCGGCCTTAATATCAAAGGCGATGGTGTAGGTGACACCATCTTTTAATTCAAAGGAAGAGGTGGTCAGAATCTCGGCCCAGGCGGCACCGGAGATTTTAAAACCGTACTTGCCGTCCTTGGCGGCGGCGGTGCTCACGCAGGACGCGCCGTCGGTGGTCAGCTGCCACCCCGCAGGGATGGCGCCATCTTCAAAATCATAGGTGCCGATGTCAGCGGCGCTGACTGCCATAGACAGGGGCAGCATACCCACCAGCATCAACAGCGTTGCGAAAACGGCAATGAGTTTACGCAGTTTCATGGTGTTTCCTCCTTAGTTATATTGGCGAGAGGAATCCTCATCCTCTCATAATACACCACCCTTATTTTACCGAATATTGAGGGGAACAAAAAGTAACAAAACCGATAGAAAACGATACAAAACGAAAGTATTTGTTGACTTTTTTCTTTCTAACCTTTAAGATATATAGGAAAGAGCAGATTATAATGGTGGTGAATGATCGATGTTTATGTATCGTGGTGATGTAGGACGTGTCGCAGACGAAACGGTGGACCTGAGTGTGCCGTTGCTGATTACGTCAGCAGGAAACGTCCGTCCTCGTACCGTTCCGAAGTTTTATACCCGCCGTCCCAACGGTCAGAGGGATTATCAGCTCATTTATGTGGCGAACGGCTGTGTCCATTTCACCTTGGACGGCAAGGAGCAATCGGTGGAAAAGGGGAATATGGTGCTGTTTCGTCCCGGCGAGCCGCAGATCTATGAGGTATATCCCAAGGAGCAGGGCGAGTTTTTTTGGGTGCATTTCACCGGATCGGACGTGGAAGCAATACTGGCAGAGTGTGGCATTCCGCAAGAACAAAACGTTTTTTGGGCGGGCATCACCTCGGACATCCGCAGTATGTACTGCCAGATGATTCGTGAATTGCAAACAAAAGGCACCCATTACGAGCAACTGTTGCGGATGAATTTGCGGCATCTGTTTTTGCTGATGAATCGGCATCTCATTGACACCCCCAACGAAGAGACCCCTGTTCAGGGTGAGATTGTGCAGGCGGTTGGCTGGTTTGAGCGCCATTGGCGGGAGCCCATTTCCATCGACGATTACGCAGAGCGCAATCATATGACTCCCTATTGGTTTCGGCAGAAATTTAAGCAGTTTACAGGTACTACCCCGATGCAGTACGTCATTTCTTTGCGTATCACCAACGCCATGAATCTGATGGAGAATACCGACTACAACATCGAGCAGATTGCGGAGGCGGTGGGGTACGATAACCCCTCCTATTTCCGCCGTCTGTTCCATAAGCATACGGGATTGTCCCCCAGCGAATACAAACAACGACACAAGAAATAAGAAAATCCCCTGCAACCGCCGGTTGCAGGGGATTTGTGCGTTTACGGATAGCTGGAGGGGGTCACTTCCAGAGGCTTGTCCAGGGCGTTGTTTACCGCCTCGGCGAGGGCGGCAAACTCCTCCTCGGTCATACCGGGGGAGCGGACGGTGATGGAGCTGGCGTCCACCCCGCTGAAGTAGCAGGCCCACGTGAGGGAGCCGACAAAGTCGCCGTATTTGGCGTTGAGGTGGTAGCCGTCATTGCCACCCTGAGTGGCATCGGGCTCGTTGAAATTATCTCCGATGAAGGAACTGCGGGCATTCTGGATGGCGGTACAGCTGGGAATGATACCGGTGAAGGTGTCGTTGGGGACGATGTGCTGCTTGGTGACCGCCACGATGTTGTTGTACATCGTCATTTGGTCATAGTTGTGATAGGCATAGCTCCACAGATCGCAACCTTCACTGAAAGCCCAAATCATATGCCACTTAATCTCCACGTTGGGGTTGGTGGCGTTCTGCTGAATCCAATCGGTGATGGCAGGGATATAGGAATACTCCTGATTCTGACCACCCACATAGTCGGGGGAGGTCTGCAGAGTCACATAATCCCAATCCTCGTCCAGCAGAGCATCGATGGCGTAGGGGCTATTGGTGTTTACCCAGGTGCCGTTGGTGGTCTTGCCATAGTGACGATAGCCGTTTTTATGATTGGAGATATAATCCCAGTGGACACTCAGCGAAGCACCGGGCACATGGAGATAGCCGAGGACGATCTCTTCATAGCCGAGCTCTTTCAGCATATCGTATAGATAGTTTTCCATCACGTCCTTGGAGAAGGAATGACCGAGGGAGAGGATCTTGATGGAAGAGCGGGGATTGGCGGCACGGTTGTAATTGTCGACCTTGACGTCGCCGTATACGGTCACGGGATTACCCCCTTCGTTCTCATAGATGTAGTAGGGGCGGGCGTATATGTCGGTGTTTCGATGGCTTTCGGGAATGTGAATGACCCGAACGGCAAAGGAAAAGCTGTCTGCGGCCGTGTCGCACAGGTACTTGGCGGGTACGTCAACGGTCTTCTGACCATCTACGGCGTCCAGCGTGATGTCGCCCTTGCCTACATTTGCATCGTTGGTGAGGATGGCACCTGCCCCGATGAGCTTGGCGGTATCCTCCATATCCCGATAAAGCTGTATGGTGGCGGAGCCGGCGACGTATTCATTCTTGCCGGTTGTTTGAGCGCCTGCGGCAGCGACTTGAAAGCGGAAGGCCAGACCGTTCACATCCTCGGAAATGCTGGTCTGACCGCCGCCGAGGATGCGATTGGGGATAGGATCGTCGCCACCGACGCGTTCGATGGCGATGTTATCCACCCACACCTCGTCGGTGGTGCCTTTGCCCGAGCCGTAGAGGATGAAGTCGGCCGATTCGTTGGCACCGGAGTTGAAGGTCGCCTCCACGGTGGTCCAGTTTCTACCTTTGGAGGTGCTGTAATAGGAGGTGTACAGACGGGCGTGTTGGTTTCCGGCGGCGATACCCACAGGGTCGGATACCACGAAGTTGACACCATTGGAAACCGCCTTGACGGTATAGCGAATGATGTAGTCGCTGTTGGGGGTCAGCTGAATGGACTGGCTCACCACCTCATCCCAGCCGCCGTTGCCTTTGGCAACGAGACCGTAGGCATCTTCGTACTTGGCCGTGGTGCTGACCTTGACGGTGGACTGATGGACCGTCCAGCCATCGAGCTGGTTCTCAAAATCGCCGTTTTGGATACGGTTGACCGATGCCGCAGCTACGGGCGGTACACCCAAAGGCAACAGACCACACAATAGCGCCAGTGCCATCAGCACAGCTGCGCATTTGTACCATCGTTTCATAATGACCCTCCAAAATGAATTTATTACTCTCATTGTATACAAATTGCGGCGCAAAAGAAAGATACGAAAGATTTAAAAAAGAGCACAAAACGAAACAAGAAATAGTCCCCTGCAACCGGGTGGTTGCAGGGGACTTGTTTAGTTTAGAGATCAGTCGCCGGTGTACTCCTCGTCGGAGGTGGCGGTGACGATACGGGAGGGACCGTATACGGTCTCGTTGGCGGGGCACTTATCGGCCAGGTTGGTGTTGACCACACCCTTGCTCTTCAGGTTGTGATAGCCGTTTTTGTCATAGCGGGTGATGATGACGGCTCCGTCCGCCTGAATGCGGAAGGTGGTCATGGTCAGGGTGGAGTCGGAACCCAGCTGAGAGGCAGGGTAGCCGCCCACGTAGCCGACGTTCATATAGGTGAAGTTCAGCTTGACCGACTGGTACTCCTTATAGTTGGCGGTGCTGGGCACCAGCATGGTGTCGCCCTTCTTCAGATAGACGGAGCTACCGCCCAGATAGGCGTCGTACTCGTCGGAGTGGTTGTGGCCGAACAGGAAGATGACGTTGAGGCCCTTGGAGCCGGCATCGTTTAAGGCGTTGACAATGGGCATGGCAGTGCGGCCCTGCTGGTCCAGGAGGGTGCGGTAGCTGTAGTGCAGCGGCACGTGGCACAGCACGAAGACGGGCTTGTTGCCCCAGCTCTTGTTGCCCACCTTCTCGTCCAGATAGTCTTTCAGCTGGACAGCGATCACGTCGCCGCCGCCACCGAACTGGCCGTAATCCTCCTCGTTGATAACAAACAGGCCGTAGGCGCCGTTCAGCGGGTCGTTGTTACCGGTGGGGGTCAAGCCCTCCACGGTGGGAGCGTCGTGGTTGCCTTCGGAGTAGATCAGGTTGTGGTTGACCACGCCAGCCATATGGGGCTTCAGAGCCTGCAGACCGATGACGCTGTTGTCGTGGCCGTGATCGGCGGTGTAGTCGCCGCCCATCAGCAGGCCGTCAAAGTGGGTGTAGCCGTCCGTCTTCTCGATACCGCCCAGGATGGCGTCGATCTGATTCAGACCGGTCTGAGGAGGACGGGTCTGGAAGTCGGAGCCGGCCAGCAGAACGGTCTCGGTGAGATCGGACACGGCGTAGGGCTGATAGTAGGCGCGAGCCACCGCACGCTTGACATTGTAGATGTGTGCGGATACCGAATTGGGAACGTAGGTGACCTCATCCAGGCTGCCGCCGGTGAGGGCCACGTACCACATCAGGGAGGCGGTGTAATCGCCGTAGGTGTCGCTCAGATGGTAGCCGTCGGCGGTGAGGGTGTCGCCCAACTTGGTACCGCGGAGATTCTGGATGGCGGTGCCGGCGGGGATGATGCCGTCGATGCCCTCCACCTTCATGGCGGTGTTCTCGGCGGCGTTCACGATGGCGTTGTACATCTGCATCTGGTTGCTGCCGTAATTGGGGAAGGCGGAGTGGGTGCTGTTCTGCTGGTAGGCCCAGGTCATGTGCCAGAAGATCTTAGCATCGTTGTTGGTCTTGTTCTGCTCGATCCAGTTGACGATGTTGGAGAGGTTGCCGAAGGTGTTCGGCTGACCGGAGTTGGGGGAGGCCTGCTGGACGGTGATGATGTCCCAGGTCTCCTCACGCAGAGCGGTCAGAGCGTCGTAGCCGACGGTGGAGACCCACTTGCCGTTGTCGTCATTTTTGAAGTACTCATAGGCTTTCTGCTTGCCGTTGATGTAGCCCCAGTGCTGATCCAGCGAGCAGCCGCCCACGTACAGGTTACCCAGGATGACCTGATCGTGACCGGCGCTCTTGAGCACGTCGTACAGGTGGTTGCGCATAGCGTCCACAGAGAAGCTGTTGCCGATGGCGAGGATCTTGATGCTGGTGCGCACGGCGGCCACAGCGGCGTAGTTGTCGCTGACGATGTCGCCGTAGATGGTGACCTGCTGGCCATCCAGCTCATAGGTGTAGTAGGGGCGGGCGTAGATGGTGGTGCCGGTATAGGCATCGGGAATCTCGATGACACGCACCGCAAAGGAGAGGGAGGTATCGGTGACGTCGGTGATAAACTCGGCGGCCACCTTGACGGTCTTTTTACCGTCCGCGTCGGCGATGGTCATATCGCCGGTGCCGATGCTCTCCACGTTGGTGACCACGGCACCGGTCTCGATGAGGGTACCCATGGTGTCGGCGTAGTTGTACAGCTTGATCTGACCGGTGCCGGGAGCCCAGCGGTTGCCGACGGAGGTTTGGGCGCCGTTGACGTCCAGGGTGAAGCGGAAGGCCAGACCGCGGACGTTGTCGTCCACGTCGCGGATGCTGACGCCGTTATTCTTCAGGGGCTGGGTGCGGTCCAGCTCGCCGCCGGAGAGGTTCTCCAGCTTGATCTCGTCCACCCAAACCTCGTCCTTGGTGCCGATACCGGAACCGCAGAAGTTGAGGTAGGCGCCGTCGCTGTAACCGGCCTCGAAGGTGACCTCAAACAGAGTCCACTCCTTGCCGTTCTTGGAGTTCAGATACTTGGTCTCGATATCGGTGCGATCCTTGTGCACCAGCTGCACGTTGATGCCGTTGGAGACAGGCTTGTACCAGAAAGACAGCTTATAGGTCATACCGGGCTCAATAGCAAAATCCTGGCGCAGGGTACCGCCCCATCCGCCGTCGCCGATCATCTTCACGCCGAAGTTGCCGGCGTAGGCGGCGTCGCGGGAGATGGTGGTGGACTGCCAATAGCCCCAGGGGGAGAGGGAGCCGGTCTCGAAATTACCGTTGCGGATATAGCCGTCAAAGGACTCCTCCTGCAGGGGAGTCACGCACACGTCGTCCAGATAGACGCTCTCGGCGTTGCCGTTACCGGCGCCGCAGAAGACGATGCTGGTGGTGGTGGAGGTGGCGGTGAACTCCAGGCTGACCTGGGTCCAATCGGCGGGGCTGCACCACTTGCCTACCAGCTTATTGCCGTCGGCATCCTTAATCTGGATGTTGGCGCCCTCGGCCACCTTCTTCAGCACGGCGGAGAAGGCGTACTTCTGGCCCACTACGGTGGTGATGTCCTGGGTAGCCATGGCGCCCCAGCCGCCGGCGCCGATCAGGTGCATACCGATGTCGCCGGTGTAGGCGGCGTCCTCGGTGGTGGTGGAGCCCTGGTACAGGGTCCAGCCGTCGTTGCCGGCCTCAAAGGTGCCGTTCTGCACCATATTGCCGGGAATTTCAACCGCAGGGGGATTGTCGGGCTCAGGCACCACGTTATCGGTGGGCTCGCCCATCATCACCACATTGTCTACAAAATAGTCGTAGGCCCAGTAGCGGCAGGCAAAGGCCAGACGGATATAGGTGTTGTTGCCGCTGTTAAAGGAGTAGGTCTTGGTCTGCCAGCCGGGCTTGGTCTCCACCTTGGAGCGGGTGTGGAACGCGGTGCCGTCGATGCCGCCGGTGACCCACACGCTGATGTGGTTGGTGGGGATGTTGAGGTCCACGCTGATGGTGTAGTTGGTGTTGGCGTTGACCGGAATGTCCTGATAGACGGTCACGTCCATATCACCGTAGAACTTACCGGACTTTCCGTGGGCGGCGTCCACGGTCTCGACTTTGACCGAAGCACCGTCGGAGGCCACCCATCCGGTGGTGCCGTCCTCAAAGTCGCCGTTGGTGATCAGGTTGACCTGTGCCGCGGACACAGACAGGGCGCTCAGGGGTAGCAGAGCGCACAGCATCGTCAGGGTGACCAGTACGGCCAGTAGTTTGCGCAGGTTTTGCATAGTGTTTCCTCCTTGCGTATTCGTGTGTGCATAAGAGCAATTTGAGTATACCACATATTGCATAAAAAGGCAAGAGGAGTGTCAACAAATGTTAATAAAAATGACGCAGTGCTGGACCATTTTCGAAAAGCAAAAACCCGCCCACGGCAATGCCGTGGGCGGGTATAGGGGGTGGGATTATTCCGAGATTACTCGGTGATCTCCAGGGGGTTAGCCAGGGCGTCGTTCACAGCCTCAGCGATGGCGGCAAACTGCTCCTCGGTCATATCCGCAGAGCGCTCGGTGATGGTGGTGGCATCCACGCCGGAGAAATAGCAAGCCCAGGTCAGGGAGCCCAGGAAGTCACCGTACATCTCGTTCAGGTGGTAGCCGTCGGAACCGCCCTGAGTAGCGTCGGGCATATTGAAGATGTCGCCCAGCTTGGCGCGTGCATTCTGCACAGCGGTACCCACGGGGATGATGCCGGAGAAGGTATCGTCGGGGACGATGTACTTCTCGGTGGCGGTGATGATGTTGTTGTACATGGTCATCTGGTCCCAGTTGTGGTAGGTGTAGCTCCACAGGTCGCAGCCCTCGCTGTAGGCCCAGATCTGGTGCCACTTGATGTCCACGTTGGCGTTCAGGGCGTTCTCGTGGATCCAGTTGGCGATGCCGGGGATGTAGGAGTACTCGTTGTTCTGACCGCCCACATAGTCGGGGGAGGCCTGCAGGGTCACATAGTCCCAATCCTCGTCCCGCAGCACGTCGATGGCATAGGGGTTGGACTTGGTCACCCAGGAGCCGCTGTTGTTTTTGCCATAGCGCTCGTGGCCGTTGTGATTGGTGGAAATGTACTCCCAGTGACGGCTCAGAGAGCAGCCGGGATAGTACAGGTAGCCGATGGTGATATCCTCGTAGCCGGCCTGTTCCAGCATCTGATACAGATAGGTGCCCATCACGTCAACGGAGAAGGAGTGGCCGATGGACAGCACCTTGATGGACTTCTGGGTGTCGTAACTGGCGCACTTGGTCACTTTATAGGGGTTGGCGATGGCGCCGTTGACAGAGGTGTTGATGTCGTCGCGGCAGTTGGCAACAGCGTCGGGCTGATAGGTCAGCTCGGAAACGTCGTCGCCGGATACGTAGGCATACCAGGTCAGCGCGGCGATGTAATCGCCGTAGTCCTTGCTCAGGTGATAACCGTCACCCTCACACAGCACGGCGGCCTTGATCTTGGAGGAGGTACGCATATTCTGGATGGCGGTACCGGCGGGGATGACGCCGTCGATCAGGCCCTCGGACAGCACCTTGCTGTTCACGGTATCCAGAATAGCGCGGTACATATCCATTTGATCGTTGCCATAGTTGGCATAGCCGGAGTTCTGGTTGACCTCGTCATAGGCCCAGGTCATATGCCACAGAATTTTGGCGTTGGGGTTGGTCTTGTTCTCGTCGATATAGCCGAGGATGTTGTTCAGGTTACCCAGGGAATTGGGCAGGCCGGACTTGGGAGAGGCCTGCTGGATGGTGACGTAATCCCAATCCACAGACTCCAGAGCGGCGGAAACCTTCTGATTATAGGTGGTTCTCCAGCCGTTGGTGGAGGCGTCACGATAGTAATAGGTGTAAGCGCCGCTGTCGTTGTTGATGTTGGTCCAGTGGGTATCCACATCACAGCCGCCGATGTACAGGTTACCCAGCACGATCTCCTCGTAGCCGGCAGACTCCAGCACCTGATACAGGTGGTTGTTCATCGCATCCTGAGAGAAGCTGTTGCCGATGGCTAAGATCTTGATGGAGGCTTTGGGATTGGCGGCGTGGTTGTAGTTTTCGGACTTAACGTTGCCGTAGACCACGATCTCGTTGCCGTCCTCATCCTCATAGATGAAATAGGGGCGGGCAAAGATGTTGGTGCTCAGGCCGCTGTCGGGGATGTCGACGATACGCACGGCAAAGGCGAAGGCGTCATCATCCACGTCGCACAAATACTTGGCGGGAATGTCGATGGTCTTCTTGCCGTCCACGCTGTCGAGGGTCATATCGCCCTTGCCGACGGCGGCGTTGTTGGTCAGCACAGCGCCGGCCTTGACCAGCTTAACCAGGTCGTCGCGATCCTTGTACAGCTTGATGGTAGCGGAGCCGGATACATACTCGTTGGTTTCCAGAATCTGGGCGCCCGCACCCGCAATCTCAAAGCGGAAGGCCAGACCCTTGCTGGTGGCGGTGGCGTCCTTAACGCTGGTCTGACCGCCGGTCACGTTGTTGTTGGGGATGGGATCCTCGCCGCCAACCTTCTCGATGGAGATGTTGTCGAACCACAGCTCATCGCCGTTGCCACCGATACCGGAACCGACCAGCTTGAAGGTGGCGGTGGTGTTTTCGCCGGAGTTGAAGACGGCCTCCACCTTCTTCCACTCGGTGCCCTTGGAGGTGTCGTAGTAGGTGTAGTACAGGTTCTTCGCCTTGCCGTTGCCACCGTTTGCGGTGCTGTTGGCTTCGGTGCCGACGTCGTCACTGACCTGAATGTTCAGGCCCTGGTTGACAGCCTTGACAGTATACTTGATGATGTAATCGCTGTTGGGCTTGAGGTTAAAGGACTGGGTCAGCAGACCGCCCCAGCCACCGTTACCCTTGGCAATCAGACCGTACTCACCCTCATAGGCGGCATTGGTGCTGACTTGTACGGTGGACTGGTGGATGCCCCAGCCGGTGCCGTTACCGGTCTCGAAGTCACCGTTGATGATGTAGCCGTCGTTGGAGGGATCTTTCAGTTCCTTGATCTGCACGTCGTCGATGAAGAAATCAGGAGCAGAGGAGCCATTATAGCCGGAGAAGTTCAGACGAACCATGCTGTCGTCGGTGGCCAGGAACTCAAACTTCACCTGAGTCCACTCACCGGCATTGTTGGGCCAGTAGGCCTTATAGCTGGTGCCGGAGCTGGTGCCGGACAACTTGTAGTTAAAGCCGGTGCCGTCGGTGCTGTTGATGTAGTACCAGAAGGAGAACTCATAGGATTTGCCGTTCTCCACGGGGATATCCTGATAGGCGATACCGGCCCAGTTGTTGCCCTTACAGTGCAGACCGTAGCTGCCGGTGTGGGCAGCGGCGGTGGTGACGGCGGTGCCGTTATATACGGTCCAGCCCTCAGTGGTACCAGCCTCGAAGTCGCCGTTGGTGATGGGGGATTTCTCATACACCGTCACGTCATCGATGAGAATGGAGCTGGCGTTACCGGCCACCTCGGTGGAAAATTTCAACTGAATGGCGTTGGAGGTGGGTTTGATGATCCAGGTGTGCTCTACCCAGCCGGAGGAGGCGCTCATCCAGTTCTGGCCGCTGACAGAGGTGTATTCACCGATGATGTACATATTGAACACATCGGAACCGGAAACGTGCTTGCTCCACCACTTGATGACGTAGGCCTTACCGGGGGTGACGGTGATGGCCTTGGACACAGCGGCCTCGCCCCACTGACCGGGGTTGGTCAGCTTGAGGGCCTGGGTGCCGCCGTGAACGTCGTTGGTGACGATCTCCTTGGTGCCGCTGTTGCCGGACCAGTTGTTCAAGCCGTCCTCGAAATTGCCGTTGACCACCATGTTATCGGAAGCGGGGGTGTCGGGATTCTCGGGATTCTCGGGCTGCTCGGGCTCGGTTGCTTCCTTCTTCACCATGACCAGATCATCGATCCAGAGATCCATAGCGGTGCCCTGATCCTGGAATTTGAACATAATACCGCCACTGCTGGTGGGGTGATCCGCCACGTTGGTCTCGATGGTGTACTCAGCCCATTCGCTGGTGGGCTTGAAATACTCGGTGTAATAGGAACCCCAGCCGGCATTCTGAATGGTGATGCCCATGGTGGCGTTCTCGCTGGCCTTTGCCTTGAAGGTGATGACAAAGTCAGTGTTTTTGGTAACACCGGAGACGTTTATGGTGGTGGCACTCCAGCCGCCTCCGGCTGTCCATTTCAGGCAGTTGCTGCCGTCGGGGCCTTCGGCCACAACACTACCCGCATTGAAACCGAGCACGCCGTCGTTCCAGTCCATAGACAGGACGGGAGTCTCGGTGGTCTCGCCGCCTTCGGGCTCCTCAACCTCAGTCTTCTTCACAATTTTGATGTTGTCGAAGTACAGGGTGGTGTTGGTCCAGGTGCACTTCACACCGGCATACACCTTGGTGTTGCTGCCGGAGTTGAACTCGAAAGAGTAGGTTTTCCACTCGGTGGCGCTGGTGTCGCTGAAAGCGTCGGACTTAGCGACCATAGTACCGAACCAAGTGTTGGTACCGATCAGAGCCTGAACAGGCCAGCCGGCGTTGGTGGCCAGAGTGTCGAAGCTCATCACGTAATCGGTGTTGGCCTCCAGAGTGAAGGCGGTCTTATCCACCATGTAGGGATACTTACCGTTGGTGATGGTTTGCTTCAGAGCCAGGCTACCGCCATTGGGGTTGGCAATGGGGGGAGTAGCCGCCTCGACAGGGGCATTGGTGGCATCGCCGGACGCCCAGGTGCCCAGACCGCTCTCGAAGTCGGCGCTGTACACAACGTTCTCATCCGCCGCGGACACGCTGATGGCGGCCAGGGGCAGCAGAGAGCACAGCATCAGCACGGCAGACAGCACGGCAATGATTTTGCGCATGTTCATAACTTGTTTTCCTCCTTGAATATCGTTTTGAGATACAATAGTGGAAGAGTGAGGGGCGGCGGTACAGCCGCAACCGTTTCCACGAAGAACGTTCCCGATAGAACTCCATCCGTTGCACAGAGATACGACGATCTCCCGTGTGTGAGGATGGATTGCTTGCGGGAACATTCCCCCACCATCCCTAATATTATAAGAGAAAACGGCAGAAAAGGCAAGCGGAAACCCACGAAATAGCCATAGGCAAATTGCCCAACAATTGTGGTGCGATTTTGTGTTAATACACAAACCAATGCCCCCTGGGGCGTGTGCTTTCCATACGTAAAAAAAGCCGCCCGTGGCAAAAACCACGGGCGGCGGAAAAGGTTTCGGTCGATCTCATCAGGGATGGGTCGATGCGGTGATGGCGAAGGGGTTTTCGATGGCGTTGTCCACCGCTTCGGCAATCGCCGCAAATTCTTGTGCGTTCAATTCCCCCTTGTAGCTTACCATCTCACCGGCCTCATCGCCGGAGTAGTGGCAATACCAGGTCAGAGCGGCGGTGTAATCGCCGTACTTGGTATTCAGATGATAACCGTCGGAGCCCCCCTGGGTTACATCGGGTTCGTTGAAGTGATCGCCGATGAAGGAGGTACGGGCGTTTTGAATCGAAGTGGCGCAAGGGATGATGTTGTACACCGCATTATGGCCGACCACCTGTTGCTTGGTCTGGTCGATGATGTGGCGGTACATGGTCAGCTGGTCGTAATCGTGGTATGCATAGCTCCACAGGTCGCATCCCTCGCTGAACGCCCAGATCATGTGATAGTCCACCTTCACGCTGGTCTTCGCAGCGTTCTTGCGGATCCAATCGGTGATGGGGGTGATGCACTGATACTCGGTCTTGGCATAGTCGCTCAAGGTTTGGCCGCCGATATAATCGGGGGAGGATTGGATGGTCACGTAGTCCCACTCCTCGTCCTGCAGCGCGGCCAGCGCGGTGTGATTTTGTTTCTTTTCCCAGGTCCCGTTGCTGTTTTTGCCGTACTCATAGGCGGCAGCGTTTTGCTCGATATTGCTCAGATGCTTGGGCATGGGGCAGCCGGCAATGTACAGGTAGCCGATGACGACCTCGTCATAACCGCCGGTCTTAAACATATTCCACAGATAGGTTTCCATCACGTCCTTGGAGAAGGAGTGACCGATGGAAAGAATTTTGATCGAGGACTTGGGGTCCGAAACGCGGGCGTAGTTATCGGAGCGAATATCGCCG
Organism: Clostridia bacterium; assembly: GCA_017520705.1. Lineage (GTDB taxonomy): Bacteria > Bacillota > Clostridia > Oscillospirales > Acutalibacteraceae > UBA5905. The sequence goes on from JAFXFF010000003.1 coordinate 22,246, forward strand.
TACACGGTAACCTCCTGACCATCCTGCAGGCAGACGAAGTAGGGGCGGGCGTAGATCTCGGTGCCCACGTGACGGTCGGGGATGTCCAGAATACGCACGGCAAAGGAAACGGTGTCGGCGGTCAGTTTGTTCAGGTATACAGCGGGGATGTCGATGACCTTGGTGCCGTTGACAGCATCTAAGGTAAACTCAGCAGAACTCTGACCGATGGCGGCTTGATTGGTCATCACCGCCCCCATACGCACCAACGTATAGCTCTTATCGTCCAGTAGGATCTTGGCACTGCTGCTTATGTATTTGTTTTCATAGTCTTTGGCACCGCCGATGGCATCAATGTGGAATCGGAAGGCCAGACCCTTGCCGGTACCGTCGGCGTTTTCCTCATCGCGGATGCTGGCGCCGCCGAATTTCAACGCCTGTTGGAAAGCGATGTCGCCGTCCTTGCGCAGGCATGTCACGTTATCCACGTACGCTTCGACAGCGGCATTGTTGCCGGAGCCGCAGAAGTTCAGTACGGCGGTAGCGGCGGTGGCGGTGAATTGCAGGGTGATCTCGGTCCAGGAGCCGGCGTGGTTGGTGGCATAATAGCCGGTGGCCAATTTGTCAGAGCCATCGGTGACCTGTACATTTACGCCGTCCGCAACCACCTTGAGCATCATAGATACGTTGTAGGTGGTGCCGATGTTCAGGTTTTGGATGGTCTGGGTCAGCAGACCGCCATAGCCTGCGCCGGAGCCGGACAATTTCATGCCGTAGTCGCCCTCATACTTGGCGGCGGCGCTGACAGCAGAGGACTGGTAGGTGGCCCAGGGAGCCGTCTGACCGGTTTCAAAGTCACCGTTTCGGATATGGCCGTCGTCGGAGGGCTCCTTCAGCTCTTTCACGCAAATGTCATCCAGCAGAACGGCACCGGCGTTGCTCACCTCAGAGGTGAATTTCAAAAGCATCTTGATGTTGTCGCCGGTATTGACGCAATAGGTGTTCAGCACCCAGTTGCCGCTGGTTTCGTTCATCCAGTTTTGGCCGGATACCTTGGTAAAGTTTGTCCAGGGGGAAACGGTCTGGGAGGCGATCACGTTGAACGCACCGGTTCCGGATACGCGTTTGCTGTACCAGGTGATCTCGTAGTTCGTATCGGCCTTGACGTCCACGGTGCGAATCAGGGCCTCGGCCCACTGAGCGGGATTGCGGATCTGAACGGCATAATTGCCGCTGTGGGCATCGCTCACGATGGATGTAGAGGTGTTTCTGCTCCAGTCGGTGAAATCACCGGTTTCAAATCCGCTGTTGGTGAGGAGATTACCTGCCGACGGGTCGTTAGGCTCGGGCTCGGGTTCGGGCTCGGGTTCGGGCTCGGGTTCGGATCCCTTCTCGGTGACCACCACGTCGTCAAACCAGAACTGTTGCGATATACCGGTGCCGTTCAGCGATTGGAATTTAAACAGGATATTGGTGTAGTCGTCGGAGTGGATCACCACAGAGTAATCCGACCAGGAGGTGGTGGGCGTCACTTTTTCGGCCTTGTGTTGCGACCAATCGTTTTTTTGAATGACGATCTGTAGCTGTGTGGTTTTGTCCGATCTCATCTTAAAGCTCACCACGTAATCCGTGTTGGTCTTCAGGGTGGTGGTGGTGTAGATGGCGTCGTAATTGCCCACGGATGCCCACTTCAGGCAGTGGCCGCCCAAGGCGTTGTCGGTAACAATGGAGGTTCCGCTGCCGGTGGTCAGGCCGATATTACCGTCCTCGAAATCCAGGGTGAGCACGGGCGCGATTTCCAACGCTGCGCCGGTTACTGCGCTGAGAGGAAAGAGCGTGCACAGTATCAGCAGGGAGAGTGCCAGAGTCAACGCTTTGTGCAGATTCATTCGCATTGGAATTTCCTCCTTGTAAGTAAAAGTAAGGTGTTTTCTATTCGCTTTCGAACAGTGATGAATGAAGAGATGATGGTTACAGTTGTAAAAACATCCATCCATATAACATTTTACTACAGGATGGAACAATCGTCAATAGGGGATCGGTTTCGGCCTTTTTGCAGGCTACAGCAACGTGTTTGATAAAGAAAAAGCAGCCTGCGATTTGTCGCAGACTGCTTGGATATCCGTTATTAGGTCCAGTTATCGCCCCAGTTCAACTCACCGTCGTTCCAGGGGTTGCTACCACTATTGTTGACCAAGGCTAAATCCTCATCATTGCCGATGGATGTGGCAGAAAAGAACGCCAGGCACTCCAACGTGGGTGCATTATAAACTTTTTTCATAACACAGACGCTCCTTTTTCGAAACTCAGAGTATATCTCAATAGATACACACATTACACAATGGTAGTATACCGCATACCTTGTGTTTTGTCAATAGGATTTTCAATATTTTTGTTCGATTTTCTCACACGGATCCAACGGCCAATCGATTGTAGGTTTGGCTGACAACATCGCCGTACACCACTACCTCGGTGTTTCCATCACTATACACATAGTAGGGGCGCGCGTAAATGATGGTGTTACGTTGCTGATGGGGGATGTTGAGGATGCGTACAGCAAAGGTGATGCGGTCTGCGGTGACCTTGCAAAGATAGGAGACCTGTATGTTGAGGGTTCGGTCGGTCAGATGCTCCAGATCCAGCGTCGGATTTTTTTCATTGGACATAACAGCGCCAATGCGGACCAGACGATATCCTGTGTTGTTGTTGTAGGGATAGACCAGCGCCGACCGGCCGGAATAGGAATTGTCGGGATTGAGGATGGCATCGTCGCACTCCAGAAAAAAGCGGAAAGCGATACCGCCTACGTCAGGGGAGATGGCGGCGCCGCCGCCTGCAAGGCGCTCCATCGGCCTGGGGGTGGGTACGCGGATATGTCCGCAGTGGTTGCAGTCGGCATCGTAGATGTCGTCGTAGATGTGCGTCACCTCACGCACCTCGCGGCAGATGGCGCAATGAGTGGCACAGACGGAGCTATAGCTGTGTGCAATCGGCGCGCTTCGCCGAGCATCGCAATAGTGGCACTGTGTGGAGCAGGGGAAACGATAGGTGTGTCGACCATTCGCCGGCCGCTCATAACCGCACGCATCGCAGGTGGTGTCGCAGCCATAGGAATAGACGTGGTCGGCCACTTCACGCACCTGATCGCAGACGTTGCAGGTGGTGTCGCAGGCATTGTCATAGGCGTGGGTGATGCAGGGGTTCAGGCTCACCTGTACGCAGTCCAAAAACACCCGTTCCTCTACGTGACTGCCGCTGCTGCGATACACCAGACGCACAGTATCGGTGGAGGGGGTGAACTCTTGCACCACCTTGGTCCAATGGGTCCCATCGGCCCAGCCACGACACAGGCGGACATCCTTGTCCCCGTCAAAAAGATACCAACTTACACCCACCGATTGCGTTTTGTACCAAAACGTGAGGGTGTATGTATAGTGGGGCACAACGGAAAAGGTTTGGCTCAGCAGATCATCCCAACCGCCGTCGCCGGCGAGCAGGCATCCATAGTTGCCCATATAGGCCGCACCGGAGAATGTCGACACCCAAGCAGGTGCCTGCCACCCTTCGAGGGTGCCGTTTTCAAAATCGCCGTTTTTCAGCGGATGACGGTCCGCACCGGCGGTGACACCCGTTGGGAGCATGCCGCACAGAAGTATGCAAACCACCGTTAGGGCGATGATTTTATGCAGTTTCATACACGAATCTCCCAACATAATCAGCAAGAAGTAAAGATATATACTACCTATTATATATTGTACAACCTGTCGGTGAAAAAAGCAAGTCTCTTTTATTTCGCCGTTATGTATCGCACAAAGGGAAGCCCCCACAGCCGAGGGGCTGTGGGGGCATGTGCTAATGGGGAAAAGCCGTTTCGTTTAGAGATTAGTTACCCCAACCGAGGTTGTAGGAGCAAGTGTAGGACTCGCCGTAGACGGTGGTCTCCACGCCGTCAATCTCGATGACGAAATAGGGCTGCATGGTGATGAGAGCATCATGGTACTGCTCGGGGATGTTGATGATGCGGTAGGCAACAGAGATGCTACCGTCATCCAGAGACAGCAGGTGAGTACCCTCGATGTTGGTGGAAGAGCCGAACTCGTTGGAGGCGATGGCGCCCATACGGACCAGCTTGTAGCCGCCGTAGGTAGCGTTGGTGAAGTCCATCTTGTAGAGGCAACCCTCCGCAATGGCCATGCCCTCGATCTTAGCATCGAACTTGAAGGCCAGACCGGTGACATCCTCGGAAACGGAGTTCTTGCAATCCTCAACAGGAGCGATCACGTCACGGCTGTCGCCGCAGACGTTACAGATGGCATCGTAGTCACCGGTGTAGCTGTGATCGGCCATGGGCAGCTTGACAGCCATCAGGTTGGTGTTCAGAGTGCAAGCCTCATCCAGCCAAGCCTGACCGCACTCGACGCAGTACCAATACTCAATGTTACCCAGCTCGGAGCAGGAAGCATCCTTAGCCTCAACGTGAGCGATCTCGCCGTGAGCCATGGGCAGGATAACGGCCTTCAGGTTGGTGCTCAGAGTACCCTCGGCATCCAGCCAAGCGTAGCCGCAAGCCTCGCAGGTCCAGTACTCGATGTTACCGTCCTCGAAGCA
>JAFXFF010000011.1 GCA_017520705.1 Clostridia bacterium
CTTCCCCTCCCCCAAGGGTCAGTCCGCTGTGGCTGCCGTTGAGGGCACCGTGTGGGGCTTCCCCACCAAGGTGACCGGCGATAAGCTGCAGGCCGCTATGTGGTGGCTGCGCTATCACCTGGATGACTCCAAGTATTCTGCCCGCGACTTCTATCCCAAGGAGGAGTGCTGGGAGGTCATGGGCTGGATGTGGAACCAGAAGGTGCAGTCTTACAACTCCGTCGGCGTTGTCTGCTACGGCGGTAAGTACACTGCTTGGTCCATCCAGTACTCCGTGATCGACGAGGCTACTACCAAGGCGGCCGTCAAGACCAACCTGGATAAGTGGTATGCCGAGCTGGATGCCAACATCGAAACCATCGAGAACGAGCTGTAATTTGTCTTACAAAAAGGCCCCGAAGCAACCGCTTCGGGGCCTTTTTACGTGCGCATCCGGGCCCAAAGCTCTGGTATTTCTCTTTTTACCACACGAGGCTCCTATTGTTTTGTGCTCTTTTTTCATTGTTTTGTTACTTTTTGTTTTCCCGCTTATGATATAAAATAAAAAAGGTAACTTGGAGGGGATGGGAATCCCTTCGGACGATCCAATAAGGAGGAAAACACCATGAAACACACCCGTATTTTCAGCCTGTTGGCTTTGGTTCTGGCTGCGGTGATGATGCTGACTCTGGTCGGCTGTGGCGACAAGGCGGAGGATTCCGCTAAGGACACCGACAGCAAGAAGACCACCGTCACCACCACGACCACCACTTCCGTCGATCCGGTGGAGGGCGACGGAACCACCACCCGGGTTGACGGTACCACAGCCGACACCGGGGCTGATGGCACCACCTTCGGCACCGAGACTCCTACCACCGGCACCACCGCCGTGGATCCCTTCGGCACCCAGAACACCACCGGCACGACCAAGAAGCCCACCACCACCACCTCTACCACGTCCACCATTGTTTACGAGGAGCTTTTTGATAAGGTGCCTTCCAAGCTGAAGGGCCAGAAGATCAAGATGCTGATCTGGTGGGATGTGGCCGCCGACGATCTGAAGGAAGCGGATGTCTTCAAGGAAAAGGTTGGTATCCAGGTAGCGTTCGAAAGCTCCACGATGGACAAATATCAGTCCACTCTGTCCGGTAAGATCATGGCCGGCAACCCCCCGCAGGTTTCCGCCATCATCAACTCCTGGTATCCCCAGCCCATCACCCGCGGTCTGATGCAGCCCATCTCCGTCACCGGCTGGGATTACACCAATAAGACCGACGATATTTACGCCCTGTCTATGATGGAGCAGTTCTCCTACAAGGGCGAGATGTACGGTGTGGCCCTCAAGGGCTCCAATCACTCCACCTTCTCGGTGATGTTCTTCAATAAGGACATTTTGGCTGCCAAGGGTGTTAAGGAAGACCCCTATCAGTTGTGGAAGAAGGGTCAGTGGAATTGGGACACCTGCCTACAGATCGCCAAGCAGTGCACCGACGCCAAAAAGGAGCAGTATGGTATGGGCTGCGTGTCTCAGTTCCACTGGATGCTCTCCGCCGGTCAGGATTTCGTTCTGTCCGACATCAACGGCCTGAAGAACAACGTGAAGTCTTCCGGCGTGCTGAATGCATGGAGCCACGCGTGGGATATGTATTACACCCATAAGGTGGTTCCCACCAGCGCCGGTCAGCAGAAAGAGCTGTTCTTCAGCCAGCAGATTGCGATGCTGGGCATCGGCTCCTTCGCTATGCAGGCGGACCCCATCCACACCGGCTACGTGCCTCAGAACGCTAAGTTCAACTGGAGCGTGGTTCCCTTCCCCTCTCCCGCAGGTCAGTCTGCTGTGGCCGCTGTGGAGGGCACCGTGTGGGGCTTCCCCGCCAAGGTGAGCGGCGATAAGCTGCAGGCCGCTATGTGGTGGCTGCGCTACCATCTGGACGATGCCACCTATTCTTCCCGCGATTTCTATGCTAACGAGGAGAGCTGGGAGGTGATGGGCTGGATGTGGAACCAGAAGGTTCAGTCTTACAATTCCGTGGGTGTGATCAGCTACGGCGGTAAGTACGATGCCTGGTCCATCCAGTATTCCGTCATCGACGAGGCCACCACCAAGGCGGCGATCAAGACCAACTTGGACAAGTGGTACGCTGAGCTGGACGCCAACATCACCAACATCGAGAACGAGCTGTAATTTGTCTTACAAAGAGGCCCCGAAGCAATCGTTTCGGGGCCTTTTTTGTGCAATAGCTGTTGACAGATGCAAGCTACATTTGGTATGATGAGAAGAGAATGGGAAAACGAAGGAGAAACGATGATGAAACGAGTGCTTTGTGTCTGTTTGGCCGTGTTGCTGGTCATGAGTATGGCGGTGTGCTCCGCTTCTGCAGCCTCCCTTTTGTATGGCGACGTCAGCGGTGACGGCCGTGTCAATAACCGCGATTTGGGTATGCTCCAGCAGCATCTTTCCGACATGGACGTGAGCATAGACATGACGGTGGCGGACGTTACGGCCGACGGCCGTGTCAACAACCGCGATCTGGGCCTCCTTCAGCAGTATCTTTCCGACATGGACGTGACCTTGGGTCCGGATGAGCCGCAAGTGGAACTTCCTCAGGGTGGCTACGACCCCGACGGCCGCGGTCGCATCATCGTAGAATCCGTCACGCTGGAGGATAACATCGTTTCGGTTCGTTTTGTCAACGTCACCAAGCGGTGGATGTCGGAGGAAACCTCCTATCTGAAGTACACCTGCACCGATGCCGAGGGCAACGTTCTCACCACCAACGCCCCCTTCTTTGGCACCCTCTATTTTGGTATGCTGGAGGTAGGCGAGAGCATCGTCAAGACCTTCATCCTGCCGGAGGGAACCACCAAGGTGACCTTTGGCGAATGTTACATCATCTACTGGACCCAGTGGGCGTAATGGAATGAAAAAATCCCGAGGCGAAAGCCTCGGGATTTTCTGTACCCATATTATACGGAATCGCCCAGCTCGCGGCGGCAATTGGCGCACACGTTCTTGCCCTTATAGCCGCTGACGTCCCGTGCATTACCGCAGAAGATGCAGGCAGGCTGATACTTTTTGAGCACGATGGTGTTGTCCTCCAAAAAGATCTCCAGCGAGTCGGTATCCTCGATGTCCAATGTACGGCGCAGTTCGATGGGCAAGACAAAGCGGCCTGCGGAGTCGATGCGGCGTACAATACCGGTGGAAGTCATGGTGCTCCCCCTTTCGATAAAATGAGATGGTACGCTGATATTACCAAAAAAAGGGGAATTTGTCAAGTATTGTCATAAATTAGACAAGGAGGTCACATTTGTGACCTCCTTGTCGGCTTTTTTACGGTTCCTTAGCAGCCGCAACCGCAGCCACAGCCATTGTTGACAGGGTAGGTGTTGTTGCAACCACAGCCGCCGTCATCGATCAGCAACAGAACGATGATGACCAGCAGGATCCAGTTGCAGTCACCGCCACAGAACAGATTACGCAGACACATACATTTCACTCCCTTCCGGGGTGGCCGCGATGTTGCCCGCGGTCACCTTTCATTATCCAATGTATGAAAAGGGGGTGGAATGGTGATAAAAAACCGATGTATAACCTTCCGAAAATCAGCCTATATTGTGAGTATAGGAGGCGAGCGTATGTATCGGTTCAAACGGTTTACGGATAAAGCCAATACCGCGTTGAATATGGCTATGGCGGCGGCGGGGGAGATGGGGCACACCTATGTGGGCACCGAGCACATCCTGCTGGGACTTCTGCGGGAGGGCAGCGGTGTGGCGGCGGTGGTGCTGTCGGGGCGGGGCATCACGGCCATGCGCTACACCGAGCAGCTGCTGGCTGCCGAGAGCCGCGGTGCCCACAGCACCCTGACGGTGGCGGATTTCACGCCGCGGGCCAAGGCGGCGATGGAAAACGCTCTGGCCGAATCGGCTATGTCGGGGCAACGTTTGGCGGGCACCGAGCACCTGCTCACCGCTATCCTGCGGGACGATACGGGGGTGGCGGTGCGCCTGCTCACCCGTTTGGACGGGCGCCCCGGGGAATTGCTGGCGGATCTGGCACGGGTGGGTGGCCCTGTCGCATCCCCTGCGGCGGCCTCCAAGAGTAGCGCTAAGACGGGCCGCACCCCCACCCTGGATCAGTTCGGGCGGGATCTCACGGCTATGGCGCGGGCAGGGATGCTGGACCCCGTCATTGGACGGGAGGAGGAGATCGGGCGGGTCATCCGCATCCTCTGCCGCCGCACCAAGAATAATCCCTGTCTCATCGGTGAGCCGGGGGTAGGCAAGACGGCGGTGGTGGAGGGCTTGGCACAGCGTATCGTGTCGGGGGACGTCCCCGAGCTTCTTCGGGAGAAACGCCTGCTCACGCTGGACCTGACGGGGATGGTAGCCGGCACCAAATACCGCGGCGACTTTGAGGAGCGGGTGAAGAACGCCCTTGCCGAGGTCACCCGTGCAGGGGATATCCTGCTGTTTATTGACGAGCTGCACAATCTCATCGGCGCAGGGGCCGCCGAGGGGGCGGTGGATGCTGCCAATATTCTCAAGCCGGTGCTGGCGCGGGGGGAATTGCAGTTGGTAGGTGCCACCACCGTGGACGAGTACCGCCGCCACATTGAGAAGGATGCGGCTCTGGAGCGTCGTTTTCAGCCGGTGACGGTGGGGGAGCCCACCCCCCAGCAGACGCGAGAGGTGCTGTGCGGCTTGCGGGATAAGTACGAGACACACCATAAAGTGCGCATCGACGACGAGGCCATCACCGCGGCGGTGGAATTGGCGGTGAGATACATTCCCGACCGCTTTTTGCCGGATAAGGCCATCGATCTGCTGGATGAGGCCGCGGCGCGGGTGCGCCTGTGCGGTCACGCTTCCTCTGCAGATGTGCGGCAGATGGAGGGGGAGGCGGCACGGCTGAGCGGTGAAAAGCAGGACGCGATCCATCGGCAGGATTTTGAGCGGGCGGCACGGCTGCGGGATGAGGAGCGCGCCCTGACGGCACAGCTTTGCCACCGCATCGAGGCGTGGCAGCAGGAGTACGCCGCCGCCAATGCCGTGGTGATGGCGGCGGATGTGGCGGCGGTGGTGGCAGGCTGGACGGGTATTCCCACCGAGCAGATCACCTGCGAGGAAGGGGTGCGCTTGCAATCGCTGGAGGCCACCCTCCACCGCCGCTTGGTGGGACAGGATGCGGCCGTCTCGGCTGTGGCACGGGCGGTACGCCGCGGACGGGTTGGTCTGCAGGATCCCAATCGCCCTTCGGGTTCCTTCATCTTCCTCGGCCCCACGGGTGTGGGCAAGACGGAGCTGTGCAAGGCGCTGGCCGAGGCTCTCTTTGGGGATGAAAAGGCCATCATCCGGCTGGATATGTCGGAATTTATGGAAAAGCATACCGTATCCCGGCTGGTGGGGTCGCCCCCCGGCTACGTGGGGCATGAGGAGGGGGGGCAGCTCACCGAGGCGGTGCGCCGCCGCCCCTACAGCCTCGTGCTGTTTGACGAGATCGAAAAGGCCCATCCCGATCTGTTCAATCTGCTGTTGCAGATCTTGGAGGACGGTCACCTCACCGACTCCCGCGGCAGACGGGTGGATTTTCGCCACACGCTCATCATTATGACATCCAACGTGGGGGCGCGTCGTCTGGCAGGGGAGGGGCGCGTGGGCTTCTCTACGGGGGCGCAGGCGTCGGACGCCGCCCTCCACAGCGAGGCGATGGGGGAACTCAAGCACCTGTTCCGTCCGGAATTTCTCAATCGGGTGGATGAGGTGGTGCTGTTTCGTCCCCTCACCGAGGAACAGGTGTCCGCCATCGCCACACGGCTTCTGGATGCGCTCTGTAAGCGCTTACAATCCCTTGGCTACGCCTGTTCTATCGGAGCAGAGGTGGCCCCCTTTTTAGCCAAAGCGGGCTTCGATCCGGTCTATGGCGCCCGTCCTCTGCGGCGGGCCATTCAGACACGGGTGGAGGACCCCTTGGCCGAGAAGCTGCTGGCGGGCCACTACCGCAAGGGGGATACCATCCGTATCACGGTAGCGGACGACGCTGTCGCTTTTGCATAAAAAGGCCTCGATTGCCAATACGGCAATCGAGGCCTTTCTTCTTAATCTATGACCTTTACGGCCTCGCCGAGAGAGAAGGAGTAGAGCAGCATCTCGGTGACGGGAAGTCCCAGCAGCGTCTCCAACGCCTGCTTATAAAACAGCATCTGACTGCGGTAGCGATGGGTGAGTTCTTCAGCGGTCTTCACCTGATCCGTCTTATAGTCCACCAGGATCAGACGATCCCCCTCACGGAATACGCAGTCGGCGATACCCTGCACCACCACCGTCTCACCCGCCATATCCGCCGGCAGCTCCGCCAGCGTACCGGCAGGTACGTCCAGGATGTAATGGTATTCCCGCCACGTCTCGTCTGCCGCCGCCATACGGCGGTACAGCTCGCTGTCGAAGAAACGGTGCAGCTTGTCCTCGGGGATCACCTCGGCCTGCTGTGCCGTGAGGAATCCCGCCTTCTGCAGGCGCTGTGCCTCCGCCGCGGGGTCCTTTGCCGCGGCGGCAAAGTCCGCATACTGCATAAAGGTGTGCAGGGCGGTACCCTTCTGGGCGGCGGTCATTCCCTCCTGTTGGAGGAATGCGGGACGGCTCGCGGCGATGTGTTGGCGGCTGAGCTGCTGATGGGATAGCTGGGATGCCGCCAGTTGGGCGGGTACGCTCAGCAGTGGTGTGTAGGGATAGACATACCCCATTCTCTGCCGCAGTGCGGCCGTGAGCGCAGTGTCCTGCGCCGTTGCCTTTGCCTCCTTTGCCGCTTGCAGAGGGGCTATCTCGTCGCACACCGTGACCCTCCACGTTGTTTCGGCAGGCAGGGTAACCGCCGCTCCCGCTTGCCGATAGGGGATCAGGTCGGGATGCCGCAGGGCGGCGGTGAGCAGCATTTCGCCGGGTGAAGCGGCCTGCCACACCACCGCAGGCAGCAGAGCCCCCTCGGTGGGCAGGTTCATCTCCATCTTGCGCATGGCTTCGTAGGGCTCCTTCAGCGAATACACCAATATCAGCTTCTCCTTGGCGCGGGTCAGGGCTACGTACCATACCCGCAGCTCCTCCGCCTTGTCGTCCAGGCGACGGGCGCATTGTACGGCGCGGTGGGGCAGGGGGATGTGTTTCTCCCCCTCGGCGTCGTCGGTGAGCTTCATGCCGATGCCCACCTTGTGGTGGAACAGCAGCTTGCGGCGGCTGTCCTCGTTGCTCCCCTGTCCCCCCAGACGGGCCAGGAACACCACGGGGAATTCCAGTCCCTTAGAGGCGTGGACGGTCATCAGCCGCACACCGTCCTGGGAGAGGGTGTCGCCGCCGCCCAGATCCTTGCCTTGCTCCTGCAGGCGGTCCATATACCGCACAAAGGCGGCGAGACCGCGGAAGGAGCCCTGCTCAAAGCCACGGGCGATGCGATCCAGCTGGTGCAGGTTGGCTACCCGCTGGCGTCCGCCGTTGCGGGCGGCAAATACGGCTTCCATATCCGTCTCGCGGTACACCGTCTCCAAGAGTCGATCCGCCGGCAGCGACACCGCCAGCACCCGCAGACGGCGCAACCGGCTCAGCAGTAGCCCACAGCGGACGGCCAGATCGGGATCGTCCCCCTGTGTGGCCATCCGCTCCACCGCCACGTACAGCGGCAGATAGCGTCCATAGGCCACACGAAGCACCGCCAGATCGTCGGCGGTGAAGCCAAAGAGAGGGGATAGCATCACGGCGGTCAGCTCCACCTCCCGCAGGGGATTGTCGATGACACGAAGCAGGGAGAGAGCCGTCTGGATCTCGGGGGTGGAGAGGAATCCCTCCCCCTTGTCGGCGGCGGCGGGGATGCCCATCCGCCCCAGTTCCTTCAGATATTCTCCGATGTGGGTGCGTCCCCGCAGCAGGATGCAGATGTCCCGATATTGCAGTGGACGGGTGGTTTCCCCCTCGCTGACGGTCATCTCGCGCATCAGCCGGCGGATGCGGTGGCCGATCTGTCGTGCCTCCGCCACCGCGTCGCTGACACCTTCCTTGGCGGCGGCACCCTTATCCAGCAGCAGCCACTCGGTAGCGCAGTCGGCGTCGGGGTAGGCGGCGGAGCATTTCAGCTCCTCGTCTTCGCCATAGGCCACGTCTCCCAGCCGGCGTCCCATGATTTGACGGAAGAGGAAGTTCACCGTGTCGGTGACCTGGCGGCGGCTGCGGAAATTGTTTTTCAGCGTGATGGTGGCAGGATATACGGGGTTTGCCTCGTCATATGCCTTGTATTTTTCTCTTCTTTGGGTGAAGAGATAGGGCATCGCCTGACGGAACCCGTAGATGCTCTGCTTCACGTCACCCACAAAGAACAGGTTCTCCCCGCCTCGGGATAGGGCGCGGAAAAGGGCGTCCTGTGCGGCATTGGTGTCCTGATACTCGTCCACCATGATGTGGGCGAAGCGGTGGGACAGCTCCCGGGCCAGGGGGGTGGGCGCGTTGGTGTCAGCGTCCAGCAGCAGGCGCAGGGCCTCGTGCTCCAGATCGCTGTAATCCAGCAGCTTCTCCTGTCGCTTGAGAGCCACGTAGCGGCGGGTGTACTGCCGCACCAGCGCCCCCAAGGCATCCGCCAGCGGCGCCATCTGCAAGAGGTCGGCGCGGCACTCAGCCTCGGTGCCGCAGAAGAGCTCGGCACATTTGGCCATGAGCTTTTTCACCTTTTCTCGCAATGCCTTGGCCTCGTCCTTGGCCTCGGCGATGGCGGCATCCTTTGCCCGTACTGCGGGCAGCGCGGAGAAGGAGAATCCCGTCACAGCCGCCTGCATCTCGTCGTAGGTAGCGGTGGGGATATACTCCCGCAAGCGGGAGATGAGCTGATGCTCGTTCAGTAGGGTCTCCTGATAGGCCTCCACGTCCGCCGCCACACATTCGTCATAGGCGCGGCGGGAGAGGGTGGCGGCGTATTCCAGCAGTATGTCCAGCTCCTGCAGAATGGGCGCCATCCACGCCGTCTTCTCCAGCGGTGTCACCGCGGCATAGGCGTCGATCTGCTCCTGCAGCCACCGGTCGGGGAAGGGCTGCGCCTGCATAAAGGCGTAGGCTCCCTCCACCGCAGAGCGCAGAGCGGCATCGTTGCGTCCGGAATTCAGTTGAGCCGCCAGCGCCATAAAGGCGGGGTCGCGGCGGCGGTAATTTTCCTCCAGCACTTCCTCCAGCGCCTGGGCCGCCAGCAGACCTGCCTGCCCCTCCTCCGCCACGCGGAATCCTACGGGCAGCCCCGTTTGGCCCGCATATTCCTTCAGCAGGCGGGCACAGAAGCCGTCCACGGTGGAGATATAGGCACGGGGAAGGAGCATCTGCTGTTTTTGATAGTGGAGATTATCCGGCTCCTCGGCCATTTTCTTGGATAGGGCCGCGCTCAGCCGCCCGCGCATTTCGGCGGCGGCGGCACGGGTGAAGGTGACAACCAGCAGACGGTCCACGTCCACGGGGTGGTGAGGGTCGGTGATGAGGGCGACGATGCGCTCCACCAGCACCGCCGTCTTACCCGATCCCGCGGCGGCGGAAATGAGCAGAGAGCCGCCGCGGGCGTCAATGCTCTGTCGTTGTTCGGGGGTCCAGTTGCGCTCACTCACCGTGGCTCACCTCCTCGGTTTCCATATCGGCCAATACCTGCTTCATGCTCTTGGCGGTCAGCTCGCGGACGGGGTCTTCGGGGTCGCGGTTGCACACCGCCCGATAGTCGCAATAGGTGCAGGGCAGGGTGTTGCCCTTTTGCAGGGGCAGGGCGGCGATGTCGCCGTTTGCCAGCGTATCCGCCATCCCCACCAGCAGGGTCTCCACCGTTTTGCGGAGCAGGTCAAATTGATGGCGGGTCACCACGTTGCCCGTGGGCTTGCCCTCTTTATTGAGTTTGGCGGGTACAAATAGGTTGCCCCCCTCTTTTTCCATAGCCAACACCACCGAGGGGTCGTCCAGCAGGATGCCGCTCATGCGCATCTGCTTGAGGCGCTCGGTGGGATCCTGCCCTCGGTCTACTACCAGATCGGATAGGGGGTGGTACAGCACACCGCCGGGACGGAGCTCGCCCTCCTCCAGATAGCGGCGGCTGTTGTCACACAGAATGAAAAGATACAGCAGCATCTGGGTGCCCAGCCCCACCGTGATTTCATTCATTTCAAAGGTCTTGGTGCCCGTCTTATAGTCCACCACGCGGACAAATACCGAGCCGTCAAAGCGGCGATAGAGATCCACACGATCCACCGATCCGCGGATCTGCACGCTGCCTGCCGCGGTGGGCAGACGCAGGGACACCACGCCCTCGGCATCGGTGTCCTCCTCGGGGTGGATGCCCAGCTCAAAGTCCACGGGGATGAATTCGCTCTGGCGCAGCTCCATCAGGGTGTGCCACAGCATGTTGCAGGCGGCTCGCTGCGCCAAGCCCACCTGATAGAGAAAGCGCCCGCTTTTTTCTTGGGTGCCGCCCATCTCTTGGTCGATGTAGTCGGCGGTGGCGGCCTCCACGTCCTGCTGCAGACGGGTCATCAGCTTTCGGTCGTTCTCAGGCGAGGACTCCTGGGCTTTGAGCCGATCCACCAGCCCCTCGGGGGCGGAATAGACGGGGAGCAGAGTCTCCATTAGATAGTGCACCAGCGTACCGAATACCGAGGCGTCCACCTCCGCCTTGCGGCGGGGTTGCAGACGCAGACCGTAGCGACAGAAATAGGAGAAGTGACAGCGGTAGAAGATCTCGGTCTGGCTGGCGGAAAGGCACATATCCGTGCCGAAGAGGCCTTTTGCGTTCTCGGTATCTTCGATGCGGAAGGGTACACCCGCCGCACTGCGTTCCACCGCCGCCAGTCGGGGGGCGTAGTCGCTTTGTTCACCCAGCACCTGCCGCAGACTGTGGGTTAGGGGAGAGGGGGCGGTGTATTCCTGCGCCAGTCGGTCAAACATCTCGTGGGCGGATTCCAGATCGGTTCCATCCGCCATCTGCGCCACACCTGTGGTGTGATGCGGCAGAATGCGGCGCACCGCCTCCACCAGGGGAGAGGGGGTATTTTCACCACCGGTATGATAGGTGACGAACAATTTCTCAGAGGGGGCGGACAGCGCCAGATAGGCATAGTACCGCTCCTCCACGCACTGGGTCAGCACATCGCCGGCAAGGTTGAGTCCCATGGCTTTCAGTTGGCGGCGCTCTTCTTCGGACAGGATTCCTCCGCCTATGGGATAGGCGGGGAACACACCCTCGTTGGCCCCCGCCACAAACACGGCGCGGGGTGCGTTGTAGCGGATGCGGTCGGCACTGCCCACCGTCACCGCGTCCAGACTTTGGGGCAGGGAGCCCATGTCGATGGTGCGGCACAGCATGGTGAACATGTCCTCCAGTTGGGTGGCGGGCATGGCCTGCTCCCCCAAGGCGGAGGCAAAGCGGTCCAGAATGAGCATCACCTCATCCCACAGCCGCTGGGCGTGGGCGGCCAGCACGGGCTGTGCCAGCTCCTCCAGCGTTTCGATCTGCCGGCGGATACGGGCAGAGAGCTCCTTTTGCGAGCTGAGCCACGTGTAGATCGCCATAGCAAACTGCCGTCCCGTCACCTGCCCGCGCAGGCTGCTGCGCAGCAGGGACAGCGGCTTTAGAATGGCTGCTCGCCGCGCGTTGAGCCGTGCCAGGGTGGCACGGTCGTGGTCGTTCATCTGTCGGCCCAGACCCGAGGGGTTCTCGGTCCATTCCCGCTCCCAGCGGTTGCCGTCGATCCCCCACGTATACACGTAGTTTTCGATTTCCGCGATGGCGGTGGGGGAGAGATCCCACAGGTCGGTCTTCATCAGGCGGAGCATCTCTTCGGTGCGCCAGCCACCCACCGCCAGCCGCAGAGCCGCGCGGATGTACACCACCAACGGCTCGCACAGAATGTCCTGACGGGTGTCCATATAGCAGGGGATGTCCTCATGGGCCAGCATCTCGTCTAAGATGCCCTGATAGTCGGGGAGGTTGCGCACCGCCACCGCGATCTCGCGGCAGCGATAGCCCTCCTCTCGGAGCAGGCGGCGGATCTGCCGCACCACGTAGGCGCATTCCTCATACACGTCCTCGCAGGGGGTGACGGTGACCTCGTCGGCTTTCCCCGCATACACCGCGGGGGAGGGGGAATACAGCCCGCGCTCCAAGGCCTGCAGAGCTTCGCTGTCGGTGCGATGGTTGTCCCGCAGATGGGTCAATTCCCAATGGCGATGGTGGCGCTCCGCCATACGCCGCAGTTGCTCGATGGTGTCGGTGACGGGTGAGAACAGGGGGAATTCCCGCCGGCAATCCGCCGGATGTCCCTGCGGCCAACGGCCGCCGGGGGTGTCGGTGCACAGGGCCACCGTCATCCGCGCCACCCGGGGCAGAAGGGCTTCCAACACCCGCAATTCTTGTACGGTGAAGCCCTTGAACCCGTCCACAAATACCGCCGCTTTGTCGGGGATGCGGCTGTTCGGCAGAGCCTCGGCCAAGCGGGTCAAATCGTCCAGTTCATCCAGCCCCGTGGCCTTTGCCAGTCCTTCGTAGGCGGCAAATACCCGATACAGCGCCTCTGCCTTTTGGGGCAGCAGCCCCTCCTCGGCGGCCGATTCTGCCGCCACCCGTTCCAGCTCCTCGGTGGATACGGCGCACTGCCGCAGCTCCTCCCATAGGGTGAGTAGCTGTTCTACGTAATCGCTGTCGGTGGCGAGGCGTGTGGCGAGTCCCTTGACGGGGGTGGCGGTGTCCTCTGCTACGGCAGTCACCTGATGCAGGGCGCGGCTCATCAGCAGGGCGCGCATCCCCTCGTCCAGCCGTTGCCCGGCCAGTCCGCCCACCTCGCGGGCTACCATATCCGCCAGACGGGAAAAGCTGAGCACCCGCACGGCGGCACCCTGTACGGGCCCTAAGGCGCGCAGAATGGCCCGTTCGCTCTCAAAGGAGTATTGCTCCGGCACCAGCCAGAGGATATTCTTTTGCCCTTCTGCGGTGAGGGCGGTGAGCTGTTCCAAAATGCGATGGGTCTTACCGCTTCCCGAGGGGCCGATGAGCAGTTCCAACATATCCGTTCACTCCTTTGCGATGTTACGCCCTCATTATAACACAATGTGAGGCGTTTCGCCACAATAATAGTACTTTTTTAATAAAATAACCCATTCTCTGTCCCATTGTTGGTGCAAAGAAAAAAGGTTCCCACAAAACGTGTGGGAACCTTCACTCAATATTCGCCTTGCTTCACCGCTTTCCGAACGTGGGCAAAGGTGGCGTCCTCTCCCTGCTCGGCCAGCATCCGCAGCCACCCCTCCAGCAGGTCGGAGGTTTCGGGATGGATGCGACGGCGCGGCTTGGCCGCCATAAAATACTCCAGCGGATGCGCGTCGGTATAGGCATCGCCCCGATAGATCTTGCTGGCGGCCACACGGTCGCAGAACATTTCCGCCACATAGCGGATGGGCATCTTCACCGGCTCCACCCGTTTGGTTACCAAGCTGTAGTCGGTCCAGTACTCATAGTGGTGGCGGTTGCGGCCCTTGTGGTGCATCCACGCCGTCGAAAACCCTTTGTCGGCACGCTCCTGCTCGTTGGGGCTGCGGGTGCCCTGATAATAGCGGGCGCCCGCCCAAAACTCCGCAGGGGCATATTTGGATAGGTCGTGGAACAGTCCCTGCCATCCGATGCCCACCCGAAAGCAGTGGGCGATCACCCGATGGCGGTGACGGGTAATGGTGGCAAAATGGCGAAAGGGGTGCATGCTTGCATTCCTCCGTAAAATGTGCTACAATAACTCAGTCCGCTACCTTAGGCGGAGGGGCGAGGTGCCGCCGGAAAATGTCGCGGGTGCATTCCAACTGGGACATGCACAGGCAGTCGCCCTCGGATATGATCAGATGATCGATGATGCGGATATCCAGCGGCCCCAGCACCTCCACCAGATATTTGGTGGTGGCGATGTCCGCTTCAGAGGGGAAACAGAAGCCGTTGGGATGATTGTGGGCCAGCACGATCTGGGTGGCGTTGTCCCGCAGGGCCTGCTGCACCGCCAATCGAACGTTGAATTGGGCGGAGTTGACACTGCCCTCAAAGATGCGGGTGGTGTTGAGCACCTTGCGCTTGTTATCCAGACACACCAGCACCACCGATTCGTCCTTTTCCCCCAAGAACCAGGGGATGAGATACTCGATCATCCGCTCGGTGTCGAACAGCTGCACTACCTCGCTTGTAGCGATATCCCGATAGTACCGTATGGCGGCCTGACCCACCACGGTCAGCAGGGAGGCCACGTGAGGGGTGACCCCCGGCACGGTGAGCAGATCGCGGTAGTCGGCATTGACCGCCTGCGTCCAGCTTCCGTAGCGGTTCACCAGGGCGTGAGCCAGCGGATTGGTGTCCCGATAGGGGATGGCGAAAAACAACAGCAATTCCAGCACCTCGTGGTCGCTGAAGCCTTCCAGCCCGTTGGATAGGAATCGCTCCTTCATCCGCTGACGGTGTCCCTCGTGCTCGGTACCCGGCTTGTGCGGCTGCGCCATATACTTCATCCCCCTTTCTGTCATACACACTCCATTCTACCATACACTCTCTCGTTTGTAAAGAGGAGGACTTCTATGAAAACCACCGTCACCGTCACCAAAAACGACGCCGGCCAGCGACTGGACAAGTTTCTGACCAAAACCTACCGCAACCTGCCCATGTCCTTGCTCTACAAGGCGGTGCGCAAAAAGGATATCCGCCTCAATGGCAAGCGGTGTGAGGCGTCCAGCCGCCTGAACGAGGGGGACGAGATCTATCTCTTCCTGCCGGACGACGCCTTGGAGATCGCTCCGCCCACCTACGAGTTTATGCACGCCTCTAAGGCACTGGACATCGTCTACGAGGACGAGCACGTGCTGCTGCTGAATAAGAAGGCGGGTCTGTTGGTGCACCCCGATGACCGAGAGTTTGCCGACACTCTCATCTTCCGCGTCCAGCGCTATCTGTATGAAAAGGGGGAGTACGACCCCGCTGACGAGCAAAGCTTTGCGCCGGCTCTGGTCAATCGCATCGACCGTAATACCAGCGGCATCGTCATCGCCGCCAAGACGGCGGCCGCCCTTCGCATCCTCAATCAGAAGCTCAAAGACCGGGAGATCGAGAAATTCTACCTTTGCATCGTCCACGGCAGGATGCCCAAGACCGAGGATACGCTGGAGGCGTATCTGGAAAAGAACGAGTCCCAGAATCGCGTCTACATCTCCGACACCCAAAAGCAGGGTGCCCGCACCATCCGCACCCGCTATCGGGTGCTGGAGGAGAAAAACGGATTTTCCCTCTTAGAGATTCATCTCCTGACGGGTCGTACCCATCAGATCCGCGCCCATCTGGCCAGCATCGGCCATCCTCTGCTGGGGGACGGCAAATACGGCACCAACGCCATCAATAAGGGCACGGGCTTTCACAAGCAGGCGCTGTGCTCCTATCGCCTGCAGTTTGCCTTCACCACCGATGCCGATGAGCTCAACTACCTCAACGGCAAGGAGTTCACCTTAGAGGACGTGTGGTTTGCCGACGCCTTCCGCAAGGGCGAAATTAGATAAAGCAAAAGAGCCGAGGTTTGCACCTCGGCTCTTTCTTTTGCTTATGGTTGGTTCACGTTGTAGGGGCGGGCGTCCCCGACCGTCCGCGCCACCGTAGGTGGCGACGGCTTTTATTCCTCTTTCTTATGCTGCTTATAGTACCGATAGGAATATACGGTAGGCACCGCACACATTACCACCAGAATGCTCATCATCACGATGAATGCCCACACACCGGAGAGCAGGGCACAGGGCATCGTCAGCAGACCGCCTGCCACCCAGATCTTGCCTGCCAGGCGATGGGTGGCATTCCAGTTACCCTCGTCGTTGAGCGTCCAAGGCAGCTTGATGCCCATGGTGTAGCTTTGCTTGCATTTGGGCAGATAGTTGCCCATCACCACAAACAGCGCACCCATAAACAGCGGCATGATCGCCGCCATATCCACCTTGCGCCCAAAGGCCGCCAGATACACCATCACGTGGAGGAATAGGTTGAGAACGGGGATGATCCACAGCACCAGCCCCAGCATCTTGGTGGTGGTGACGTTTTTCGCTTTGGGTTCCAGACCGGTCGCGAGGATACAGATCCACTGGATGGCCAGCATAAAGGGCGGCAGGCCAAACACCGCCATGGGCTTGGATGCCCAACCATCCACCTCGCCGTCCACACCCCAGTGAAAGGGCACCCGCTCGGGTAATTTGTCCCACAGCAGCACGCCGCCCAAAATAGGCAGTAAAATGATGATCGAGGTAACCACCATCAGCCATTTGTTTTTCTTCAAATACTCACGCATTCTCGCTCTCTCCTTTCAGCGCACTGACCCACAACAAGATCTCCTCCAGCACGGAGGCGTTGAGGTCGTAAAAGATAAATTTTCCCTCTCGGGTATCCCGAATCAGATCCGCCTCTTTGAGCACCGACAGATGGCGGCTGATCGCCGCATCGGTGATGGCAAAATGCCCCGCGATATCCCCTGCGGATTTGCGCCCGTCCTTGAGCAGGCCCAGTATTTCCCGCCGCACCGGATCGGACAGGGCTTTCATGGTTTTTTGCAGTCCCATACCGCACCTCACTTTCATACATTTAACAATTAACTTAACTGTTAAATGTATTCTACCACGGGTTTTCTCATTTGTCAACCCACAAACGAAAAAAGGCCGAGAAAATTTTTCTCGGCCTTTTCTTATCCCAATTGCTCCTTCACGTAGGCGATCTGCGCCTCCACCGAGGCCACCGAGGTGCCGCCCTCGCTGATGCGGGTGGCGACACAGGTGGTAAGGTCGATGGCGTGGTATACCTCCTTGGTGAAGAGGTCGCTGTACTCCTGATACACGGCGAGAGGCAATTCCTCCAGCACGGTATGCTCCGCCATACAGCGGGCCACCAGCTGCCCCGCAATCTTGTAGGCACTGCGGAAGGGAAGTCCCTGCTTCACCAACCAGTCGGCCAGATCGGTGGCGTTGATAAATCCCTTTTGCGCCGCCTTTTTCATATTCTCGGGGATGGCGGTGAGGGTTTCCACCATACCTACGAATACCTTGAGGCACATTTCCACCGTGTCCACCGCGTCAAAGATGGCCTCCTTGTCCTCCTGCATATCCTTGTTGTAGGCCAGGGGCAACCCCTTGAGGGTGGTGAGCAGCGCCATCAGGTCACCGTACACACGGCCGGTCTTGCCGCGGACCAATTCCGCCATGTCGGGGTTTTTCTTCTGGGGCATAATGGAGGAGCCGGTGGTGTAGCCGTCGGACAACTGTACAAATTGAAACTCCCAACTGCTCCACAGGATGATCTCCTCCGAGAAGCGGGACAGGTGCATCATCAGAATGGACAATGCGCTCAGTAATTCCACCGCAAAGTCGCGGTCGGAAACGCCGTCCAGACTGTTGCGACAGATGTCGGTCATCCCCAGCTGCGCTGCCTCAAAGCGGCGGTCGGTGTGGTAGGTGGTGCCCGCCAGGGCACAGCAGCCGATGGGGGAGATGAGGGTGCGCTTTTTGGTGTCCGCCAGCCGCTCCAGATCACGGAGCATCATCATGGCATAGGCCATCAGATGATGCCCAAAGGTGATGGGCTGTGCCCGTTGCAGATGGGTATAGCCGGGCATAATGGTGGCCTTATACGCCTCCGCCTTGTCGGTCACCGCTTGTACCAACTCTCGAATCAAGCCGATTAAAAAATCCGTCTTCTGCGCCAGATACAGCCGCAGATCCAGGGCCACCTGATCGTTACGGCTGCGGGCGGTGTGTAGCTTTTTGCCCACGTCCCCCAGCCGCCCCGTCAGTACCTGCTCCACAAACATGTGGATGTCCTCGCAGGTCATATCGAACTGAAGCTTACCGCTTTCCAGATCCTCCAAAATCCCCTGCAACCCGTCGATGAGCGTTTCCGCCTCCTGTTGGGTGATGATGCCCTGTGCCCCCAGCATGGCGGCGTGGGCCATGCTGCCGGTGATATCCTGCTTATAGAGGCGACAGTCGAACCGGATGGAGGAGTTAAAATCGTCTGCGATCTGTGCGGTGTTGCCGTCGGTCACGCCGGCCCACATCTTAGCCACTATAAATTACTCCTTTCAGAGGGTGGAGCAAGATACCCCAACCCGCCTCAAAACAAGGTTTTGAGGTGTTAATTTTAGAACGAGAAGATTTCTGTTCTATCAAGGCATAAAGCACAGCGAATACTGGATGTATTCGCGAGCATTTTAACGAAGATAGAGCAGAAATCAGCCGTTCAAAAACGGAGTTTGGGTATCTTGCTCTACCCTCCAATAAAATGGGTAATGAGATAGTGGGCAAAGGGCCCACTATCTCATACGCGAATTTTACTTCAGTTTGCCCTGCTCACGGAGTGCCTGCACCTTGGTGGGCAGACCCCACAGGTTGATAAAGCCCTGGGCATCCTTCTGGTCGTAGTCGGACTCGTCGAAGGTGGCCAGATTCTCGGAATACAGGGTGTAGGGGGAGGTCATGCCGGCGGGGATGATGTTGCCCTTGTAGAGCTTCAGCTTCACCGTACCGGTGACGTACTTGTTGGACTCCTCCGCAAAGGCGGACAGCGCCTCGCGGACGGGGGAGAACCACTTGCCGTTGTAGATGAGGTCGGCAAAGTCCACCGCCAGCTTCTGCTTGAGATGCAGGGTGTCCTTGTCCAGGGTCAGCATCTCCAGCTGCTCGTGGGCAAAGTAGAGAATGGTGCCGCCGGGGGTCTCGTAGATGCCGCGGTCCTTCATACC
>JAFXFF010000012.1 GCA_017520705.1 Clostridia bacterium
CCACCTTGGCCGCCAGGCGGTGCACCTCCGAGAGAGGCACCTGCGTAGAGCGGGCGATAAAATCCTTCCACTCCATACAGCCCTTCTGCTTATACCCCACCGTAATCACATTACGCAGGAAGGGCAGACGACGGGCGTGGAGCGGTTTGCCCTCTTTAGTCTGCGCCAATTCGGGGCACAGCTCGGCCACGATCTCGCCGTAGTGGCAATCCTTGGCGCCCTCGGTCATAATGAGGGTGTGGCTATCCGACTGGCGAAGCAGATACTCGATCTCGTGAATCTTGTAGGCGGTGTTCACCGTCACCAGCACCGCACCCAACTTCACCGTCGCCCAAAAGGCGATGTACCACTGGGGCACGTTGGAGGCCCACACCGCCACGTGGGTGCCCGCCTTGACGCCGCAGGAGATCAGAGCGCGGGCGCACTCGTCCACGTCGTCACGGAACTGGGCGTAAGTGCGGGTGTAATCCAAAGTCGTGTACTTAAACGCGTACTGGTCGGGGAATTCCTCCACCATCCGATCCAGCACCTGAGAGAAGGTGCAGTCGATGAGGCGATTCTTCTCCCACACGTATTTACCCGTGTGGGCGCGATTCCAATACAGAGCACTCTCGTTGCGGGAGGTGTCGCCAAACTGGCGCATATAGTGGACAAACTGGGTGAGGATGATCTCCATATCGTCCAGTTCGGGACACCACGCGGGATCCCACACCAGCGAGAGGAAGCCGTCGTAGTTGACCGAGCGGAGCGCCAGCATCATGTCCTTCACCGGCAGGTCGCCCTCGCCCAACAGGCAATATTCCAGACCGCCATCCGCGGTCTTAGCGTCGCTGACGTGGACGTGGCGCACGTAGGCGCCCAAGTTCTTAATCACCTGCTCAGGGCTTTCACCGCCACCAAAATAGGCGGCAGACCAGTGCCACAGCGCCGCCACGTCATCGCAGGCAAAACCGTCCAGCAGATCCCGCAGGGCGGCGGTGGAGGCAAAGAGGCCCGAGGTCTCTATCAGCAGTGTCACGCCCTGCTCCTCAGCAGCGGGCAGCACCTGCGCCACCAAGGCGGTGACACGGGCGATGGCGGCCTCTCGGTCGGCGGCGTCGGCGGCCTTCAGCCGCACGTAGGGGATGCCCAGATTGGCGGCGATGGACAGACAGCGGGTGATTTCCTCTACTGCGCGGTCGGTGGCACCCTCGGAGGCGTCACACACCGTATCGATGCAGGGGATGTCCAGCCCCTTTTCAAACAGACGGCGACGGGTAGCCGCCGCGGCGTAATCGTGGAAAGCGCCGTCCTTATCGGTAAACAGACGGTTGTAGATGTTGTGCAGTTCGATGCCCTGAAAGCGGAGATCCTCCGCCACCTCGCAAAACTGCGGGAAGGTGGGCGTATGCCAGCCTTTGGTAGAGAAGGAGAGTTTCATAGGGTTACGCCTCCTCGTAGATAATCTTATTCACAGCATTTAGATAGGCGCGCAGAGAAGCACCCGAAATATCGGTGGAGATACCACTGCCGCCATAGACGCGACCATTGGCACGGAGCTTCACCAGCGCCTGACCGACCGCCTCTTTGCCCTCGGTAACCGCCTGAATCTGGAAATCGTCCAGCTCGTAGTGGTGACCGATGATCTGGTCGATGGCGCGAAAAGCGGCGTCGATGGGGCCGTCGCCGATACAGACCCCCTGCACCGTCTTGCCGTCCCGCTGCAGGGTAATCTGGGCAGAGGCGGAGATGATGTTGCCGGAATTGATCACGTAATTGTCCAGCGTATAGGCGGCAGGCACCTGCAACGCCACGTTGGCGACGATGGCGTCCAACTCTTTAGCGGTGACCGTCTTTTTCTCCGCCACGCGGCAGAATTCCTCGTAGACGCGGGCGGCGTCCTCCTCGGACAGGTCATAGCCCATCTGTGCCACCGCACCCATCACCGCCTCGCGGTCATCCTTAGCGTCAAAGCGGATGCCCTCATCCGCCGCAGAAGCCACAGAGGCAGGCTTTTCGTTACGGGCAGGATCGGTGATCCAGCCGATCTGACCCACGGTGCGGCCCAGCTCGGTGTAGCGGATGCCGCAGGCAAAGCCGTAGGTATCACCGCAATTCTGGACCATATTCGCAAAGGTATCCAGCGCCACGCCGTCACCGCCGATGGCGGTCTTGACGCCATCCGCACCCTTTTGCACCGCCAGGATGGCAGAGGCACAGGCGAGGCCGTTTTTGTTGTCGCAAGATACAGCGAGGGGCACATTGACCTCTACCCCACCGATAAAGGCGGCGAAATCATCGGGAAGACGGGTGGCGGCGTTGTCGCACACCGCCACGCAGTCGGCACCCGCCTCAATGGCGGCGTCGATGGCCGCCTGCAGATAGCCGTCATCGGCACGGGTGGCGTCCACAGCGGCAAATTCCACCGCCACGCCCTTCTGCTTGGCGGCAGCCACCGCCTCGCCGATCCAAGCCAGCATCTTATCCGGCTTTTTATGGCAACTGTACTCCATTCCCACGGGGGAAACAGGCAACTCGATACGGATTTGGGGCTTCGCCGCACCCTCCAGCGCCGCGGCGGCCAGCTGGATGCTCTCGGCGGTGACACCTGCCGCCACCGACAGGGTGGCGTTCTTCACAAAAGACGCCATAGTGCGCACCAGCAGAGTGTCGGAGCGCACCTCGGTGATGGCGGGCAGTTCGATGACGTCCACTCCCAGTTTCTCCAACTGGCGAGCGATCTCAATCTTCTCCTTAAAAGTGTAGTTGCCCTGACACAAGGTCGTGTCGGCGATGCGGATGTGTTTCATACAAACTCTCTCCTTGTCAGACCCTGTTGGCAGGTCTAAAAATAAAAAATCCCTAAGGCAAACAATCTGCCTCAGGGACGAAATGGTCATTCCGTGGTACCACCCTAATTACCGCATACGCGGTCACTCTGCAAGGCTCCAACAAGCCTCCTGCCATGGTAACGGGGCAAGCCGTAGTAGTCTACTTTCGCGCGGATTTCGGTACTCTGCTCGGGAGCCAGAATCCCATTCGAATCGTACCGCCCTCCCAGCAACGGCGGCTCTCTGAAACGATCGGATGAATGAGAAATTCTCCGTCAACGCATTTAGTGTATTAAAGCGATGAAAGAATTATAACACTGCCCCATCTGCTTTGTCAAGTGGGGCGGTGAAATTTTAATCAAAAGAATGATTCACGAATGAAATCGGAGGAACGGGAGCGGTTTACTCTCTTTTCTCCAACTCATTCAGGCGCTCTTCCAGCGATTTCACCCGCTTCTCAAGACCCGTTACAATTTCGACGATCACCGTGACGAAAAAGGACAAGACCACCGCCACACCGATCTCGATCAAAATAGGATCGCCGCTTTCAAACAATCTCCAGCCCCCGAAAAACACGAACAGATAGATAACCGCAAAGCAAAAGAGAAATACGACCGCCCATTTTAAAAGGATCTTGATTTTATCTTTCACTGCTTTACCTCCGTCAAATTCTTATATGTCGATTTAATTATACTACACCTTTTCGTGTGTTGCAAGCGCCCGTTTAGCCGCCACAGGCGGCGTGTCTTCCCCTCGAGGGGAAGGTGGCCGAGCGACAGCGAGGTCGGATGAGGTGGTGCGGGACGTGGACATTCGCCTACGGCGAAATCCGTCGAGTTTTGCGGCGTTGCCGCAAAACTCGCACACAGCTAATATCGAAATGCCGCTCTGCGACCACCTCATCAGTCAGCCTATCGGCTGACAGCTTCCCCTCGAGGGGAAGCCTTTATCGCATCAAATAAGATTTCACATCATCGACAAACTGATTGCCACATCTAGCAAGTTCGCCAAGAACACGATCTATTCCTTGCTCAGTCGTATGCCAATTATCCTTTGTTATGTTCAAACAATGAACCGGACATACCTTTATCTCAACATCGGGAAAAGCCATTTGATAAAGCATAAGGCAACGTCTGGCATGAAACGCTTTGCAGACAATCAGTGCTGTTTTTATCTCAATACCACTTTCGTCAACGACTTTTCGGGACAGAAACGCATTGTCGCGAGTGTGTCCCGATTTATCTTCTCCGATTATCGCTTCTGTGGGCACACCATTCTTCACGAACACATCGGTAAAAAACTCACAGTCGGATTGATAATCACCATCATATATTTCTGCCTTTGAACGAACGCCCGGCCACTTGTCTCGCTTAACACTAACTCCACCGGAAGGAATAAGCCACTTAGCATATCCTTGATGGTATAGTTCAGCCGCATACTCAGGCTGTTCAGGATGTGAACCTCCCGGCAGTAAGATTGCATCCACCTTTTCAGGCTCATTAGCAACAAAGATATAGTCTGAAATGTCCGAAATAATCTTATTCATTTTGAACCTCCCCTACGTTACTATGTTTCCTTCGGCAAAAACTTTATCGGTTCTGTTCAATCCATTTGTTTAACGCTTTACGAATGGGTTTTGATATATTCTCAGGGATTTCGTCAACCCGAAAGAATTTTAAAGCTTCGACCTCTCCCTCTTGGCACGTTAGGTTTCCAGAGTACTGTCTGCAAATATAAACGATATCAACATTCGACACTTCGTCTCCGTTTGGATAAGTATAGTGTGTGTCCTTTCCAGAAAATACGCCAAACAGTTCCAAGCTTTCTGCAATCAATCCCGTTTCTTCAAATAGTTCTCTTTTTGCGGCTTCTTCAACATCTTCATCCAACTCGACGGAACCGCCTGCATATCCCCAACAATGATTATCGCTTCTAAGTTGTAATAAAACTCGGTTTTCGGAGTCCACAACAATAACGCTTGCACCAACCTGCAACAAGGGTCTGTGACCTACCACTGCTCGCAGGTCCATAATATAATTTGACATATAATCCTCCGTCACAATTTTCTTATAGGGAAAAACATATAATTCTTTCCGCTTGACGGACACGTAAAGTCGTGTACGGCGCCCACCAAGGCGATGCTGTTTGCATTCATATATTCCAGCACATCCGAAAAGGTGCTTTCACTTTCCACCTCTGCACAAAGATACTCATAGCCGGGAATGGTCCATTTCGTCCATCCATCGGGGGCCACTGCATCATCCATACATTCCACGCCGGCAAGGTATAACCCCTGGCTGAAGTTATCTTCCCAAGGTTGGAAAGAATGGGAACAATCGGACATGGCACCCCAAACGCCAACCAAATTGCCGTTTTCATCTTTCTTGGCGAGCGGCTGGACTTCGGCAAAATGAGAGTTGGCATCTTCCCACAATTTTTGAATAAAGCCTTGTCCATCCGATGTCGAGCCTTCTTTACCGATGACAGAAAAGGATGGCTTGACGCATTTTTCGATTTTCATACTAACCCTCCAAACCTCGATTAAAAGACCCAATTTCAATCAAATTGCCTTCGGGATCGGCGATGTAGCAGGTGCGCTGTCCCCACGGCTCGGTGGTGGCTCCAATACGGGGCATGCGCCTTTCGCCACGGCGTCAGCATAGGCCAAGTCCACATCCTCAAACGTATCAACGGACAGAGCAATCTCAAAATGGCCGTTGAATCCTTTGAGATATTCATACTTTCTGCTCGTCATCTGCTCAAAGTTCTTCCGTTCATACAGCATAAACAGCGTGCCATCCTTGACGAGATACACGTTGACGGCATCTTCACCCTCGGTGATGTCAAACCCGAGCACATCTCTGTAAAAGCGCACCATCGTGGGCATATCCTCCACGAACAAGCCAAAACCGTCCAGTTTCACCTCGGTCACCTCCGACCAATTCTCATTTATTATTTTGATTATACCACACGCACTCCTCTATTTCAACCAACAAAAAACAGGGTATCCCCAAGGGGATACCCTGTTTTTATCTCGCGCTTATACCAACAGATTCTTCTCGGTCTCTGCATCAAAGAAGTGCATAACCTTACCCTCAAAGGTAACGTAGATGGTGTTACCGAACACCAGAGACTTACGCTGGTCGTCCTCCAAGGTAACGGTGGGAATACGCACGATCAGCTTATCGCCGTTATCCTCAACCACGTGCAGGTGCAGCTCGCTGCCCATCATCTCGTTGACGGTGATCTTGCAGGGAATGGCCGCAGGATCGTCCTTGGTGGACAGGGTCATATGCTCGGGACGCACGCCCAGCAGGATTTCGCCGCCCTTGATGCCGGCCTCACGCAGCATCTCGCCCTTCTTGCCGGTAACCTCGATCTTGGCACCGTAGGGAGTGACGTAGTATTTGCCGTCCTCACAGATCAAATTGGTCTTAAAGGTGTTCATCTTGGGAGCACCGATGAACTCGGCTACAAACAGGTTGATGGGCATATCGAACACTTCGGTAGGAGTGCCCACCTGCTGGATGAAGCCGTCCTTCATGATGACGATACGATCGCCCAGGGTCATAGCCTCAGTCTGATCGTGAGTCACATAGATGAAGGTGGTGTCGATCTTCTGACGCAGCAGAATGATCTCGGCGCGCATCTGGTTACGCAGCTTGGCATCCAAGTTGGACAGGGGTTCATCCATCAGGAACACCTTGCTGTCGCGCACCATGGCACGGCCGATGGCCACACGCTGACGCTGACCGCCGGACAGAGCACGAGGCTTACGGGTCAGGTACTCGGTGATACCCAGAATCTCAGCGGCGGCGGTTACACGCTCGTACACCTCATCCTGGGGCACCTTCTTCAGGCGCAGGCTGAAGGCCATGTTCTCAAACACGGTCAGATGAGGATACAGGGCGTAGTTCTGGAACACCATGGCGATGTTACGATCACGAGGCTGGAGGTCGTTGACCACCACGCCGTCGATCTCGACGGTACCGTCGGAAATATCCTCCAGACCGGCGATCATACGCAGGGTGGTGGACTTACCACAACCGGAGGGACCGACAAATACGATAAATTCCTTATCGGCGATATCCAGGTTAAAATCCTGGACAGCTACGGTATCCTTACCGTAGATTTTCTTTACGTTAGTCAATTTAACAGTAGCCATAATTCTTCTCCTCTTATCCTTTCACTGCGCCGCCGGTGACGCCCTCGACGTAGTACTTCTGAAGCATCAGGAAGACCAGCGTCACGGGGAGCGCCACAACTACGCCTGCGGCACAGAACATGGTATAGTTTTCGTTAACCATCGTCTTGGACATCCACTCAAACACACCGACGGCTACGTTCATACCGGCGCTGTTCTCATGGATGATATAACTGGCCAGCATAAAGTCGCCCCAAGGAGCCATAAAGCCCATCAGAATGGTGTAAATGACGATCGGCTTGGACAGAGGCATGATCACCTTGTAGAACACCTGCCAGCGGGTGGCACCGTCTACACGGGCAGCCTCATCAAGACTTTTCGGGATAGTGTCAAAGAAGCCCTTGGATACGTAATAACCCATACCACTGCTGGCGCAGTAGACGATGATCAGACCCACGGGTGCCATCGCCATGGTTAAGCCCAGATCGGTGAACACCTTGTAGATCAGAATCATCGTCAAGAATCCGGGGAACATACCCAGAATCAGCATCAGGTTCATCAGACCCTTACGGCCCTTAAAACGCAGACGGGACAGGACGTAACTCATCGACAGCACAAAGAAGGTCTGCAACACAGCGGTGGCAACACCCATAATGGCGGTATTCTTAAACCACAGCATAAAGTCGGTCTCTTTGAACAGACGAATGTAGTTATCCCAGCCAAACTCCTTGGGCCACAAATAGCTCTGCTGCATGGCCGTCTCAACACGGAAAGATTCCAGCACAAGGCCGAAAAACGGGAACAGCCAAATGGCGGTGATCAGCACCAGAATGACGTACACGATCGTGTTGCCCAGTCGGCGGCTGGCCTTGGCTCCCATACCGGTCTTGCGGATGCGATTATCATGATTCGTCTTCATCATCCGTAGTCCTCCTCATTTCTGGTCGAGGGCATGACGTTGTACACAATCAGAGACAGTACGGCAACCACAACAAATACCAAAATACCGATCAAGGAAGCCAAATAATACTTACTCTCCGGACTGTTCAGCGTCATCTTATACAACCAGGTGATCAACAGGTCAGTATGTCCAACAGATACACCGCCCGCCGTGCCGATATCGGTATTCAGAGGATTACCGGTGGTCAGCAGATAGATAACGTTAAAATTGTTCAGGTTACCCACAAAGCTGGTCAGCAGATAGGGGCCCATAACGAACATCATGTAAGGCAGGGTAATCTTAGAATACTGCTGCCATGCACTGGCGCCGTCGATACGAGAGGACTCGTAAAGATCCTGAGGAATATTCATCAGAATACCGGTAGCCATCAGCATAATATACGGGATACCGACCCAAATATTAATGATGATGACCAGCACCTTAGCAACGATAGGAGAATCCCATAGAGAAATGAAATTGTTCGATGTTAAGTACTCACTGACGAAGGGTACCTGACCTAACAGTTTACCAATGATACCGGCAGAATCGAACAGTTTAGCAACGTACAACAGAGACACGAACTGGGGAATGGCGATGGTCATAACCAGCACCGTACGCCAGAACTTCTTGATCTTGATGCCCTTCTTGTTGATCATAATGGCCACAAACATACCGAGAAAATAGTTGGTGAAGGTGGCGAAGAAGGCCCACATCAGGGTCCAGGACAAAATCTCGCCGAAGGCAAGACCCAGGCCACCCTTACCGAAATCCATCAATTCGTTGAAATGCTCCAGACCAACCCAGCTAAACAGGTTGGAATAGCCATCGTGGGCAGCATCGTAGCTGGTGAAAGCAACCAGTACCATATAGATGATGGGCAGCACGGTAAAGGCCATAATACCGAACAGAGGCAGGCTGAGCAGCGTCTTGTGGAACTGATCGTCTAACAAGGACTTCATATCGTCCTTGCCACTCTTAACCTTCTTACCCTTAGCGGTGATGTCCATGCAGATGCGGCACTGCTTGACCTGCAGGCGCCAGGTGTAGATGAAGGCGATGATGAAAATGATGGTCAACAGGGCATACAGCATCACCTTGACAGAGTCGTCACCCTGCACCCAAACGTCGGTGTCGTACAGTTCATTGTACTCAAAGCGGCCCTGAATGGTACCCACAGTCTTACCGGTCTGCAGGAAATTGCTCTTGGCCAGCCAGTAAAGACCGCCGCTGGGGATCAGCATATAGCCGATGAAAATAATCTCAAACACTAAGAACAGGATACCGCGAAGGATCTGTCCATAGTAGAAATTGCCAAATCCAAAGAACAAAAACGAAAGTTTAACGGCCCAATTACCTTTGGTAAAGGTGGTGACAATGTCCACCACTTCATTCTTTACCCACAGTCCGCAATTTTTGAAAAAGTTCAGTATCGAAAGACCGATATTCTTAAAAAATTGAGGAAGGATTGCACAGAAGAAAAGCTTCAAGTTATAGAGCAATACTTGAAGCTTATTGAGTTTCAAATACTCTAAATCGTTTAATCTCTTCATAATCATCCGTACAGGCAGTAGCCTGTACACAAACCCCCTAATGAAATCAAAAGGGCATTGCCGCCGATGATAGACTATGTCTTTGCGGCTCACAATACCCATCTCGTCCATTGGGCGGGGAAACCTTGCGGCTCCCCCGCCCACGGATTATTCAGTTATGGTTATGCGTAATAGCGATTAGTTGGCAGCCTTCAGAGTGATCTCGGCTTCCTTCTCGCCCTTCAGCACCAGAACAACCTGGTACTTGCCATCGGCCTCAACAACGATATTACCGCCGTTGAACTCAACACCGAAGTTGTTGTCCCAGGACAGACCCTGACGGACCTTGAACTCGTTGCCGGCCTTCATCTCGATGGCGACAGAAGTCCAGGTGCCCTCGGGGCTCTCGGTCATCTCGAAGTCGGTATCCCAGTTGGTGTTGCCGACGTTACCGATAACGGTCCAAGCGCGCTTCTGCTCGGGAGTCAGCTTGAACAGGTCGTCGATGGTAGCCTTGTACTCATCCAGAGCGGTCTGCAGATCGGCATCGGACTTAGCAGCCTTAGCCTCGGCGCCCAGCACCTTGGCGATATCCCACCAAGCGCCATGGATCTGGCCCTGGGGAATGGCGTACTCGTTCTGCTTAGCCAGAGCGGCCAGAGAAGCGTTGGACTGCACAGCCTCAGAAGCCTGAGCGGCCTTGTTGGAGGGACCCCACTGGAACTGGGTGTAACGATCGTTCTGGCAGGACTCGTTGGTCAGGTACTGAGCCAGCTTGGACAGAACAGCGGCGCGCTTAGCGTCGGTCTGGGGCTTAACGCCCATCAGCTTGTTACCGGAGTAGGAGCCCAGGTGATAGGACTTGCCATCCACCTCGAAAGAGGGCAGATCGGTCACAGCAAAGTTCTCGCCGAAGTGCTCCTCAGCAGCGGTAGCGTTCCAGATACCGGTGATGACAACGCCGGCGTCGGTGAAGATGTCGGCATTGGAATCGTAAGAGGTAGACTGAGCCAGCTTCTGCATACCCTTCATAGCGGCCAGACCTTCAGCGGAGTTGAAGTTGTCGTCCACAGCGATGAACTCACCGTTCTCGTCCATGGTCCAGTCGGAATGGCAACCGGTAGCGAAGAAGAAGGAAGCGGTGTACCAAGCATTCTCCAGAGCATAACGGAACTTCACATTGGCCTTCTCACAGTCGGCAATGATGGTCTCCAGGCTCTCGGGATCGGAGACGATGCTCTTGTTGTAGTACATATAGTAGCCGTTGTCGCTGGTCATGGGGTAAGCATACAGCTCGCCGGCCACGGTAGCGGCAGCAACGGAAGAAGCGTCGTTAGCGTTCTTGATGGTCTCGGCAGCAGCCTTGCCGGGCTTAGCCAGAGCAGCAGCCTGCACCAAGCGGGCCAGCTGGTCCTGCGCGAAGCAGTAGATGTCAGGGGCGGTAGCCACGTCGTTGACAACCTTGGAACCGGCGTCAGCCTCGGTCACGCCCTCAATGGCAGCCTCAATAACAATACCGGGGTTGGCCTTCTCGAAAGCATCGATCTGCTGCTGGAACAGCTCGGCAACGCCCTCTTTTTCAGAAACCCACATAGTGATCTTGTAGGTGCCGGACAGGTCGACTTCGCCCTCGCCCGCACCTTCGTCGGTTTTTTTGTCTCCGCCGCAAGCGGCCAGGCAACAGGTAATCATAGCCAGTGCCAGGATCAGAGACAGGATCTTGCTGATTTTCATCTGATAGTCCTCCTTAGATATAATTACTTATTCACGCCTCGTGGCGCAGGTAACATTATAGTATTTCTGTATGAATTCGTCAATGGAAATATAAAAATTTTATCAAAAATTGGCAACATTGCCAAAAAATCGTGCTAATTTTCTAACAAAATGCCAATAGACAAAAACACTATTTTTTGTACTCACAAAAAGCCGGCAACATCCTCCCGTCATAGTCGAACAAACATTGGTTTGCCCACTCATTGGAAGTCGATTTACCCTCTTCGTGAATGTAGGCTTGCCCCGCCTCCGAGGCCCAACAGATCCCGTCACCGGGCAACCACAGCGGCTCCCAATAGAACACACCGTCAATGCCCTCAGAGCGGGCCAGCGCGAGAAAATCCTTCACAAAGGCCGCCTGTCCCTCCGGCGTGACCGGGTAGCGTTCCGTAAAGCCGGGAACGTAAGCACGCTCCGGATCGATGACCAGGCGCTTCTCCTCGCCATTCAAGCAATAGGGCTTCAGCGTAAACCCATAGCCCAGCTCCATCACCATACGTTTTTTACCAAAATGGCGGCAGGCATCCAGATTGGCAAACAGCTCTTCGGGGGTACCGTGCCAATAGGGATAATAGGAAGCGCCGATGACGTCAAAGTCTACACCGGCCTTCGTGACAGCGGTATAAAACTCTTGATAGATGGCTTGGTCATTGCTTTTTTCTAAGTGCAGAACGATCTGCGCCGCAGGTGCCACCTCACGACAGGCGCGACAGCCGGCGTCCAGCAGACGGCAGAGGTTGCCGTAGCCGGTTCGCTCCCCTGCTTCACCCTCCAGTTTTCCTAAAGGCCACAGAATACCGTTGGTAATCTCGTTGCCCACCTGCACCATTTCGGGCAGCACGTCCTCTGCGGCGGCCACCGTCAGGCACTCCTTGGTGAACGCATAGACCGCCGCCACCAATTGGTCGATGGTGTAATTCTGCCAGGCCTTGGGGGTCATTTGCTTTCCGGGGTCCGCCCAAAAGTCACTATAGTGAAGATCCATCAAAATGCGATAGCCCTTGCTCTTTGCCAGTTTTGCCAAATGAACGTAGGTGTCCAAATCGCAGGTGCCCGCCAGATACGGCGCGCCCTCTGTACTGTAGGGGTGATTCCATACACGGATGCGCATGTAATCTACACCATTGGCGCGAAAGGCATCCAACGGATCAATGGGGATATCCCCATCGTAGTACACCGCACCATGGTCCAACTCCTCCAAGTAGGTGGAGACATCAACACCGAGGATCATGGTTCTCCCCCTTTATGAGGTGCGAATTGGATCGGCTCGTTGTCGGCACCGAAATCCAACACACGCATCCGCATATAGCGGTAACGGAAACGGGCGGCCTCATTCAGGCGCAGCACGTCCGCCTCGGTGCCGGTGAAATTGCACCGCAAGCAATAATATTCCTTACGTCCCTCATCGTAGAACATATCGATGTCGATATCTCTCATAAAGCAAGAGGGGCAACGGTAATTCAGTTTGCCTTTTGTAGCTTGAGCCATGTTTTCACACCTCCTTCAGTAATGCTCTTACGCAGCGACAGATGATAAACAGGCGAGAAGGCGATGCCCTCCTCCACCACAGCTACGTCGTTGTCGCCACCCATCTCCACCGCCGTCAACACGTCGGGGATGACCACACGGGCCACGGCGGCATTCTCTTTTTCAATCTTGCGGCCGAGATAGCCGTAGGTCATAGACTCCTCATCCACGCTCAGTGTCAAGCGGCTCATATCCGCCTGATACTCGGTGGTGCCGAATGCGCCGGTGAAGTATTCCTCAAAGCACACCTCTTCTCCGCCGACATCGTTGAGGATCTCCCGTTCGGTGACCACCACGCCCTCACCCTCAAGGATGGTGAAGGTGGAGCGAATCACCACGTCCAATCCGCCCAAGGTCACCGTCACCGGATCAGCGGTCAGGCGCACGCCGCCCTCCACCTTTTCATACACCGCCATAGTGCGGCACAGACACAGGTCGGCGCTCTCGCCACGACAAGTGACCTTGCAGGACTTGATGGTGCCTGCGCCGGCGTAGTGGGTGAAGAAACCGGCGCGATAGTTGATCTGAATGAGGTACGGGTACGAGGCGTCGTACACGTTTTCGGTGCCGATACCGGTCTTTTGCGGGATGCGCGCGACGTAGGGTCGCAGGTCGATCATCGCACCGCCCTGATTAAAGTCCAGGCAGGTGCGCATGGCAGGGTCAGCGTACCAGAAATACTCCTTGTTGCTGCCATAAAGGATGTCTTTCCAAAGGGCGCATTCGCCCCGTCGATAGTCGGAGTGGGTGGCACGGTAATAATCCGCAAACTCGCTCATGGTCATATCCACCTGCCGACCTTCCTCTTTCAGACGACCGTAGTATTTCATGCCGTCGTCGTAGGACTTGGCCAGCAGCTCATAGGGCGCCTCCCAGCGGCCACGGCGGTTGAGCCAACCGGGACCGACGAACATCATATTGTAGCTGTACCCATCATTGTACTTGGCCAGATGATGATACTGGTCAATCAGGTTGTAGAGGTAAGGATACTCGTACTCGCCATCCTCATTGTAATAAATCATGCCACGCAGCACGTTCTGGGGATGGGTGCCGAAATTGGAGCCGTTGCCGTCAAAGCAGGCCATCAGATCGCGGGACAGATGGGGAATGGCCACGATACCGCTGTCGTCCGCCGCATCCTTGGCGGGGCAATGAGAATTGACCTTGGAGGGAATCCAAGGATTCCACGGACCGCCGTCCATAAACGTGTACCAGGAATTGTTGCAAGTGTGATAGGCCTTGGGGCCCTCCTCCCAACAAGTGGCCACGGCACATTTCACCGTGGGGTAATGCTCCTTAATGTAGTTGATGGTGAAAGCATCTAAGAAGTAACTACTGGTCGAGACGGGATAAAAACCGAATTTCTCGTAGAATTTGCCGAACACATCGTCCACGATCTCCGCCTTACGGGCCTCATCGAACATCCAAATGCAGAAGTCCTCCGTATGATACTTAGCCTTAAACTCAGGGCAGGGCAAGCCCAGCAACGACAGACCGATCTCGTCACCGTATTCCTCGTGCTCTTTCTTGGCGAGGTCGATGATCACATCGGAAAACAAAGAGGCATAGGTAATCTGAATGGTGGTTTTTAGCCCGTATTTGTGGGCGCAATCCTGCTGAAATCGGAAGATATCCAGCGATTCATCCCGCACACCCTTGCCTTTTCCCAGCGCCTTTTCGGCGTATTCGGGGGAAAGCTCGGGGCGGTGAATGATATTGACAATCAGTTTGTCTTTCATAAGTCCTCCCTCATCACTTGAGAATCACACTGGTCTGCCCGCCGATGGTCAGGGTCTTGTCTTTCAGTTCGGCACCACCGGCGCCGATGCTGTCGCACAACGATGTGGCACCGAATTCGCTCACATCAATGGTCAACTCGTCTGTATCCGTATTGTGGAACAGGTACAGCGTCTCACCACCATACTCGATGGCGAAACCGCCAAACCGCTTTTCGCCGCAGTCCACGGCGCGATATATGCCGCGGGCGATGGCCTCGTACTTATGCCGCAGAGCGATCAGGCGGCGATAGTACTCGTACATACTACCCTCATCGCCAACCTGGTCCGCGACCGTCGTCTGGATCTGATTAGAGGCAGGATAGGTGGAGCCAATGGGATTGCACACCCCGTCGTCGTCTCCCCACAGCATCGCCAGGCGGCGGTTGGCATCGGTGTTTTCACCGCCGCGGGAGCCACGCATACCGAGCTCCTCGCCATAGTAAATCACAGGTGAACCGGGAGCCAGCAAATAGAGATTGGCCGCCATACGGGCGTAATTCTCGGTCACGAAAGAGCCCGCAATGCGATCCATATCGTGATTGGAGAGGAAAAACTGGGGCATCGCACCGGTGTGCTTGTACGTGACCTTGTTTTGATAAGAGGCGACACGCGACGTGAATTTATAGATGTTGCCGCCCTTTGCTGCTGCGGCGGCAAAGCCCTCTGCCTGGGACATGGAGAAGTCGAAGCAGTTCATAGCCTTATAGTAGTCAAGCACCTCCGTCTCACCGGACCAGCACTCACCCACGCAGTAAACGTCCGGCTTAATCTTCCGCAACTCGTTCATGTACCATTCCCAGAAATCCACCGATCGCTCGGTGTTGCCCATGTAAATGTACTTGATCGCATCAAATCGGAAGCCGTCCACGCCTAAATTCAAATAATATTTGGCAATATCCAGCGTTGCCTGACGCACGTTGGGATTATCGAAGTTGAGTTCGGGCATATCGCCGGAGAAATTGCACTCATACCAACAGTCGATACCGGCAATCTTTTGATAGACGACACCGTTCACCTTCTCCGCGGTGGTGGCACAGGAATAGTAATCGTAATAGGGATTCGTTGTATTCCCTGCCTTACGCGCCTGCTCAAACTTCACGAACCAGTCGTGGGATTTGGCCGTATGGTTGATGGCCAAATCCAGAATCAGCTTCACGTTGCGCTGATGACACAGATCCACCAGCTCTTTCAAGTCCTCCTCGGTGCCGAAGCGCCAATCGACTGTGTAGTAGTCTTTCACATCGTACTTATGATAGGAGGGCGAGGTGAAAATCGGGGACAGCCAAATACCCTGCACACCCAAGCTCTTGCCGGAGTTGATATTACCGTCATTGAGATAATCAAAGCGATTGATGATTCCCCGCAGATCGCCGATACCGTCGCCGTTGGAATCCGAGAAGGAGCCGACGAAAATCTGATAAAACGTTCGGTAATTATCGTCGATCGGGTCTGCCATAGGCGGCAAAACGTCGTTTTTCTTCTGCAGCCATCGCGGCACCATCACCACCGCTGCCAGTACAAGGGCGACAGCCATCACTATGCAAAGCACGGTAATCCAAACCTTCTTACTTTTCATATCCTTCACCTGTTTTCTTCACAGAATTAAGCATCGCATCGTCGATCTTGCCCCATGCATTAGGGCCGGCGCATTTGACGTAGAGACCCACCGTCACGGTATCGTCCGCATCGCAGACGATGTCCTCGATCCACGCTGTATGCCATTCGTCATACACCGTGATGGTGGTGGGCTGCTTTTTGACGATCTCGCCGTTAATCTTCACATAGATGTAGATGTCGGTCTCGCCGCCATCGCCGCCCATAGTGGATAGGCCAAACTTATAGATGCCCGCGGGCAGGTCGACTACCTGCTGCTCCAGCGTAAACTCCACCGCATTGGCCGCCGCACCCCAGAAGTGATAATGTTTTGTGCCGGTGACCGAATCGGTAACCTTATCCTCCACATACAACTGATCAAAGGTTCCGATGGCGGTGGCGACCCAGCCACTGTCACCATCTTCAAAACTCCAGTTGTCGAGGAAATTGTATTCCACCATAGACAAAATGCAACGGACGTCCTGCCCGTCGGCTTTACCTTTGATGGTGTGCTTGGCCACACCGCCGGCCTTGATGGTCGCCTCGTCAATGGCCTCCCACTCCACGGGCACCGCCACGTGGGAATTGTCCAACATAACGGCGTCCACCGTCTCGGGCAGCGCGATGGTGCCGTTGAGGTCGCAAATGACCTCTGCGTCCTCCAGAGCGTCCACACGGTTTTCGATGGGGTTGCCCTTTTGCATCAGGGCAAACACTTTCAGTGCCTCGGTGACCTTGCCGTCGGCGGTGAAGAACGCCTGATTGTCCACCGCGCAGCCGCCGTACCACTGCCCTGCATCCTCAGGGTCATACTCGGCAGCATAGGAGCTGGCCCAACCGGAGCCGTGACGCTCCCATAGGGCAGCGTTGGTTTCATAGCTTTCGGTACCCACCGAAATCCACGTGCCCTCCCAATAAAAGACACCGATGGCACCCGTGGTCTGATTCACCAAGGTATCCACCACGTCCCGTACTAAGTTGGCCTGTCCTTGCATCGTGAAGGGATAATCTTGCACGAAATTACCGCCCTCACCGATGGTGTTGCCGCTGAAATCGCTGTCCTCCGCCGTAAAGGCATAGGAGGTCTCTGCCACCATCACCTTTTTGCCGTAGGTGTCGGCAATGTCCGACAGAACCTTGGCCAGATTCTCATAGGTGCCGTGCCAATAGGGATAGTAGGAGGAAGCAAATACGTCATAATCCACGCCGTAATAGTCCAGATTCTTGCCGTAGCTCACATAGCTCTCGGCTTTTTCCGGATTGGTGAAGTGCACCGCCACTAAGGCGTGTGGACACACCTCACGTACCGCCTTAGAGCCGGCGGACATCAGCTGGGTAATCTTCTTCCAACCACCCACAGAGCTGCTGCTCTCGCCGCACATGGCGCCGGTGGTTTCGTTGCCGATCTGCACCATACCCACATCCACACCGGCGTCCACCAGTTGTTGCAGGCAATCCTTGGTGTAGGCATAGAGCGCCTCGGATTTTTCATCGATTTTCATGCTCTTCCAGGCTTTAGGCGCCATCTGCTTGGCAGGGTCGGCCCAAAAGTCGGAGTAATGAAAGTTGACCAGCAGTTTCATCCCATACTGCGTGGCACGCTTACCCACGGCGATGGCGTTGGCAATATCGCAGTTGCCGCCGCCGTAGCCCTTGCCGTTGGCATTAAAGGGGGCGTTCCACACACGCACGCGGATGTAGTTGATGCCGTTATTGCGCAAAATCTCATAGACGTCCTTTTGAGTGCCGTCGTAATCGTAATATTTGACACCTGAAGCCTCCAGCGCGGGCACGCAGGAGGCATCCATACCCATAATGAAATCATCGGGGAGATTCTCCACCTTCTTCACGTATAGGGTGTCGGAGGCAACCTGCAGCTGTGCTGCGTTGGGTTTCCAGCTTTTTACGGCGGTATTCTCTTCCGGTTGCTTAACACAGGCAGAGAACAGCCCCATGCACACAACCAAGGTCAACGCCAGTGCCCACGAGCGGGAAGATCGTTTCATATACATTCTCCATTCTACCTGCGGCCGTCACCGACCGCAGGTGTGTTTTGGGGAAATCAGATCAGTTTATCGTTCACATACACACGAACGCTGATGGACTCAATGGTAACCGCGCCACTCTCAAAGGCCAGCGACTCGCTGCCGGCACGAGTGGCGTCCGCCACCAGATGCCACTTGCCTTCCAAGGTATAGGGCAGATTGGTATTGTGGGGATTGAGCACCGCCAGCGCCTTGCCGCCCTTACCGTCGTCAAACTCCACCGTCACCAGACCGCTTCCCAGTTCCTTAACCTCCACCTTCGTGTTGACGCTGGTGAAGATGGCGAACTCCTTGCGCATCTCGATAAGACCCTTGTAGTACAGCATGGTGGCGTACTCGCGGTTGCCCTCTTTCAGCACCGACCAATCGATGTTGTTGATAGCATCGCTGGATTTATAGCTGTTTTCGTCGCCGTCCTTGGTGCGCAACATCTCCTCGCCTGCCTGCCAGAAGGGAGTGCCTTTCGCAATCAGATTGATGGCGGCGCCCAGATTGTTCATGCGGTTGCGCTGGTCGTCGCTGTGGTCGGGATTGGACAGCAGCAACTTATCCCACAGGGTGTTGTTATCGTGGGCACTCATATAGTTGATGACCATACTGTCGGGCACGCTCCAGCCCTGACCGGCGCCCTCGCCGCCCTTAAGTCCGAAGGCGATGTCGGAGAAGGTGCTGCCGGCCTCACCGCTGATGAATCCCTTGGCGGTTTTATCAAACACGCTACCCTTCAGGCCATCACGGATGACGTCGTTGAACACAGCAATACCGCCGATGGCATCGCCGGTGGGCACAATCTGCCCGATATTGGTCTGGTTAGCCTGCGCACTGCCGTCGTTGGTGGCACCCATGGTCCAGCCCTCACCGTAGATAATGGCGTTGGGGTTGATGGTATGGACCGCACTCTCCACCTCCTGCATCGTCTGCAGGTCGTGCAGACCCATCAGGTCGAAACGCAGACCGTCCAGCTTGTACTCCTTGACCCAGTAGGCGGTGGACTCCACCATAAACTTGCCGAACATATAGCGCTCGGAGGCGGTGTCATTACCGCAGCCACTGGCGGAAGAGTTGGCACCGGTGGAAGTGTAACGATAATAGTAATACGGCACGATGCGGTTAAAAGAGCTGTTGCCGTCGTAGGTGTGGTTGTACACCATATCCATCACCACGCCGATGCCCGCCGCGTGGAGGGCCTGCACCATCTGCTTATACTCGCGGATGCGCACCTCGCCGTTGTAGGGGTCAGTGGAATAGCTGCCCTCAGGCACGTTGTAGTTTTTGGGATCGTAGCCCCAGTTAAATTCCGCGTCGGGATTGGTCTCATCCACGGTGGCATAGTCGTAGACGGGGAGCAGATGCACATGGGTGATGCCCAACTGCTTCAGATAATCCACGCCCACCGGCTGGCCGTGCTCGTTGACCAGACCCGTTTCGGTAAAGGCCAAGTATTTGCCCTTATACTGCGAGGCGGCAATTTTATTGGAGAAGTCACGCACGTGCACCTCCCAGATGACTGCCTCGGAATAGGAGGAGATGGTATCCTTCAGTCCCGCCTTGTTCCAGCCCTCGGGGTTGGTCTTGGACAGATCCACCACCATGCCGCGGTTGCCGTTGGCCCCTGCTGCCTTGGCATAGGGGTCCACCGCATCCTGTGTGCCCACCGAGGTGGTCACCGTGTAGGTATAGTAAGTTCCGTGACCGCATGCCTCGGTATAGGACCAAACGCCCTTGTCCCCGCGCACC
This sequence comes from Clostridia bacterium, assembly GCA_017520705.1. Taxonomy (GTDB): domain Bacteria; phylum Bacillota; class Clostridia; order Oscillospirales; family Acutalibacteraceae; genus UBA5905. The sequence continues at coordinate 19,877 of JAFXFF010000012.1, forward strand.
ATATCCACCGACTTATAGGCGTCGCCTTCGTGTCCCTTTTCGAACAAATTCAGCACCACTTTCGACGCCGTGGGCGCCCACACCTTAAAGGTGGTCTTATCGCCGTGGATGACGGCGCCCAGGTCGTCACCGTCGTAGTGATACTGCTGGGCAAAAGCCTCGCTGTCAAAAATCGTGGTGGGCACCACCGGCTTGTCGCCGTAGCCCTCGATGGAGATACGATAATTCTTGGACAGGTCCAATTCCTCAGCCGTTTCGATATAGCCCATCGCCGCCGAACGACCCAAGGTGGACAGAGAAGCAATCGTAATTTCTCGGTCACCCTCGTACACCTTGATCTGGCTCAATTCCGAAATCGTCACCTTAGGAGTGACACGGTATTGGATCTTCTTAGTATCCACCATGCCCGCCAACGTAAACTTCTTAATCATATCCAGCGTCTTACCTCCGTCGCTACTCGTATACTGGTCCGCCTCACCGGACTTAAGGTAAATAAAGGTCTCTCGACCCTCGATGACCGCAAAACGGTCCTGTTCATAGTCTTTGGTTGCGTTGCCCCAGGCGGTGCCACCGGGGTCGCTGCAGCCCTTACGGACGATAAAGCCGACCTCCTGCACCCCTTCGGGGATGTTGATGATGGCCTTGGCGCCGTATTCACACTCGTGGAAGAGATAGCCCTTGCCGGCGGTGTCGCCCCACCAGGCCCACACGTCGCAATTCTCATACGTGCCGTTGTAGCGCCAATAGAATGTGATCTGGTTATAGCCGTCAATTAACGGCTCGGTGTATTCCTCCACTGGTTTCCCGGTGTCCGGCTCATCTTTGGAGGTATCCTTCGATGCGGTCTTGCCGCAGGCCGCCATCGTTAATAACAAAGCCAAAATGGAAATGCCTGCCAACAGGCGCTGTATGTATCTGTGTTTCATATGTATTTCCTCCGTTCGTTATTTCGCACGCTTGGTTTTCTGTGCCATGGTCAGCATCGCATCCCGCAGCTTTGCGGTGTTGTAGCGGGGGCTGATGCGCCAGGACCAGTTTCCCTCAGCGGTAGCAGGAGTGTTCATACGCCCCTGTTCGTTGGTCAATTGCAAATAATCCTGCATGGGTACGATCGCCAGATTGGCGATGCTTCTGAGAGCGCATTCAATCAGATCGTAGGTGCGGCTCTGTCCCGATACGTGGGGACATTCCTTATTGAACCGCCGACGGGCTTCGCCGGATAAATGCCTCAGCCACGTGCGGGTACAATCGGAATCGTGAGAGGAGGCATACACCACACAATTGGCATTGACAAAGCGGCGGGGCAAATATTCGTGCTCAGGATCGTAGAAGGCGAAGTGCAGCATCTTCATCCCGGGAAATCCGGTGTCGTCTAACAATTCGCGGACATCGTCGGTGATAAACCCCAAATCCTCAGCGATGATTTTTGCCTTGGGGAATGTCTCCCGAATGGTGCGGAACAGTGCGATACCGGGAGCGGGATCCCACTTGCCGCCCCGTGCCGTGGCATCGCCGTAGGGCACGTTATAGTACCCTGCAAACCCACGGAAATGATCGATGCGCAGAATATCGTACAGGCGGAAGGCGGTGGCGATGCGGTGAATCCACCACGCAAAGCCTTGCTCCTCCATCAGCGCCCAGTTGTAGATAGGGTTGCCCCACAGCTGGCCATCGGGCGAGAATCCATCCGGCGGACATCCCGCTACCACCGTGGGATTGTATTGCTCGTCCAGCAAAAACTGCTCGGGTGCCGCCCACACGTCCATACTATCGTGGGCCACGTAGATGGGCATATCGCCGATGATGCAAATGCCCTTACTGTGGGCGTGAGCCACCAGCGCATCCCATTGGGTGAAAAATTCAAACTGCACCCAACGCCAGAAGGACATCTCCTCCTCAAAGGTCTCGCGCTGCGCGTACGCCTGTGCGTACTCTCGATGGGATTCCTCCCACTGTGTCCACGGCGCATAGTTGTAGTGGACCTTCAGTGCCATAAATAGGGCGTAGTTTTCCAACCAAGACGCGTTTTTGCGTACAAAGGCCTTGTAGGCCCGATCCGGCACAAAACGGCTATGCGCCAAACGGAGCGCGGCATAGCGCGCTCCGAACAACCATCCATAATCCACACGCGTCCCACCGTGACGCTGCTCTTTCAACTCCTCAGCGGTTAACAACCCTTTCTCCGCTAACAGGTCAAGGTCCACAAAGTAGGGATTGCCTGCCACTGAGGAAGGGGATTGATAGGGACTGTCGCCATACGACGTGGGATTTAGCGGCAATACCTGCCAGCATTTCTGACCGGTGGCACCTAAAAAATCCACAAAGCCGTGAGCCTCTTTACCAAAGCTGCCGATGCCATACTTGGATGGTAGGCTGCTGATGGGCATGATCACTCCTGCTTTGTGGCGAAACCCAAAGTTTTTAGTACAATCCACAAAAAATGCTTCCTTTCGTATAAGTTTATGTACATTATATCACAAAAAAGCCAACTTGCAACCTTCTTCGTAAAAATTTTCTTTTCTACCAACCACATTTCTCACAATAAAACGAACAAAAAAACCGCATAACGAAGCCGTTACTTTTGATGTAAAAACGCAAAAAGGCTCACAAGGCAATTTGCCTTGTGAGCCTTTATCGCAGCTATTCAAATACAGATTCCTATTACCCGAACGTAGGCTCTCCTGCTGTGGTATGACGGACACTTTGGGGATTTTCCAAAATATACAAGTAGGTCTGCTCTTCGCCAAAACAGTCCGTAAATTCTCCGTTTGCAGATATTAGATCGCTGTCAGAGAACTGAATCACAACCGTTTGCAAAGGACGAATTACCAAAGCTGTATCAATGTTCTTAACACACACATATCCTATATATTCTGTCCAAATAAATATCTCGCTATCCTCTACACATAAGACCCGACAGAACGCCTCTTTCTCTTTGTTCATCTCGGTCCGAGTTGTCGTTACCTTAGTTTGGGTTGTGGTTATTTCAGTCTGAATCGCAGTTATCTCAGTTTGGGTCGTAGCTATCTCAGTTTGGGTTGTGAGTGCTTCAGTATGTGTCTCAGTTTCTGTGATTTTGTCAGAACACCCACTAACAAAAAACATCGAGCAAAGTATCACAATGATTACTGGAAAAGTTGTCTTTCTCATGACAATACCTCCATCATCAAATTCAATTTCTCTAATTTCCTTATATCACACCATTTTGCAGATGTCAAGCAAAACAGGCTCACAAGGCGACTGCCTTGTGAGCCTGTTTTAAATTACAACTGCACGGTCCAGCCGTAGGGGTCGTCGATCTTGCCCCACTGGATACCGGTGAGGATGTCGTACAGCATCTGGGTAACCTCGCCGATTTGGCCGCCGTTGACGGGATACTTCTCGCCGTTGTAGGCCAGCTCGCCGATGGGAGACACCACCGCGGCGGTGCCGCAGCCCCACGCCTCCTCCAGCGTGCCGTCCGCCATAGCGGCGGTCAGCTCGTCGATGGACAAGAGACGCTCGGACACGGTGTAACCCTTACCCTTCAGCACCTCGATGATGGACTTGCGGGTGATGCCGGGCAGGATGGAGCCGGACAGAGCGGGCGTGACGATCTCGCCCTTGATCTTGAACATCACGTTCATGGCGCCCACTTCCTCAATGTACTTGCGGTGGACACCGTCCAGCCACAGCACCTGAGAATAGCCCTTTTCCTCCGCCCGCTTACCGGCGCGGTTGGAGGCGGCGTAGTTACCGCCGCACTTGGCCTCGCCCGTACCGCCACGGACGGCGCGGACGTCCTCCGTCTCAATCATAATCTTGACGGGGTTGATGCCCTCCTTGTAGTAGCTACCCACGGGGGAAGCGATGATGACGTAGGTGGCGTTGTGCACGGCGTGGACGCCCAGCGACTCATCGTTACCGAACATAAAGGGGCGCAGGTACAGAGAGGTGCCGGGAGCGGAGGGAGTCCACTCCTGCTCGGTTTTCACAAACTCTGTAAGCGCTTCCAATGCCAGTTCTTCGGGGATTTGCGGCAGGCACATACGCTCGGCGGAGTTGTTCATACGGCGGATATTTTCGATGGGACGGAACAACTGCACTTTCCCGTCGGCTCGACGGTAGGCTTTGAGGCCCTCAAAAATCTCGGAGCCATAGTGCAGCACCGTAGAGGCAGGATGGAGCGCAATCGGCCCAAAGGGCACGATGCGGGCATCGTGCCAGCCCTGACCCTCGGTGTAGTCCATCAGAAACATATGGTCGGTGAAATATTTGCCGAAGCCCAAGGTTTCCGCCGCCGGCTTCTCCTTGGGGGTGGCGGTCAAAGTCTTGCTAATTTCCATTCAAAACATCTCCTAGGGTAGTACAAGACACCTTAATCCGTTTTAGAAAGAGGGTCTTATCTACAAAATAATAATATCAAATGAACCCTCTTTCTAAAATCGAAGACCTAAAAGCGAGTAGATTTTGTGGGGGTTTCATTCTATTTGGATGAAGCAAGGCTGTATGCCTTGCGAGAACAAATAGGGTGAAAGACACCAAAATACACCGCTTTTAGGCGGGTTGGAGGTGCCTTGTGCTACCCTATTTACTCGAAATCAGCGCCCAGTTGCAGGGCGGTGCGGTTGACATCCAGCAGATTGGCCTTGCGGGCGGAGATCACCTTGCCCAGGGTGGCGGTGATGCTCTCAGCATCGTATTCGCCCAGCACGGACAAGAGTTTGCCCACGATGATCATATTTGCCAGATTGCCCAGGTTGTTGTCCCCTGCCATCTTAGTGGCGGGGATGTAATAGACGGTGACGTCCTCCCGCTCCACCTTGCGCTCAATGAGGGTGGAGTCGGCAAAGATAATGCCACCGGGGGCAACGGCGGACTCGTATTTATCCAAAGAGGGCAGATTCATCGCCACCAGCACGTCGGGGCGGGTGACGATGGGCGAGCCCACCGGCTCGTCGCTGAGGATGACGCTGCAGGAGGCGGTGCCGCCACGCATCTCGGGGCCGTAGGAGGGCAACCAACTGACCTGACGATCCTCCATCAGTCCTTTGTACGCAAGGAACTTACCGGCAAACAGGATACCCTGACCGCCGAAACCGGAAAACAAAAATTGGGTCTGGCTCATTTGGCATCCTCCTCTGCAGTTTTATCCTTATACACACCCAAGGGGTAGTAGGGCAGCATATTCTCCTCCAGCCAAGTGAGGGCATCCTTCGGCGTCAAACCCCAGTTGGTGGGGCAGGTAGAAACCACCTCGACCAAGGAGAAACCCTTGCCGTCGATCTGGTTTTGGAAGGCTTTTTTGATGGCCTTTTTCGCCTTGCGGATGTTGGCCACGTTGTTGACGGTGACACGCTCCAGATAGGTAGCGCCCTCCAACTCGGACAGCATCTCGCACACGCGGATGGGGTAGCCGCAGTGGTTGACGTCACGGCCGTAGGGAGAGGTCTGGGTGACCTGCCCCGGCAGAGAGGTGGGGGCCATCTGACCGCCGGTCATACCGTAAATGGCGTTGTTGACGAAGATGATGGTGATATTCTCGTTGCGGGCGGCGGCGTGCACCGTCTCCGCCATACCGATGGAGGCCAAATCGCCGTCACCTTGGTAGGTAAAGACGATGTGCTTCTCCGGGTCGGCGCGCTTGACGCCGGTGGCCACAGCGGGGGCACGGCCGTGGGCCGCCTCGATCATATCGCAGTTGAAATAGTCGTAGGCCATAACAGAGCAGCCCACGGGAGCGATACCGATGGTGCGCCCCTCGATGCCCAGCTCGTCAATGACCTCCGCCACCAGACGGTGGATGATACCGTGGGTGCAACCGGGGCAATAGTGCATCGGCGCATCGGTCAGGGCATGGGGTTTTTCAAAAACAACAGCCATTAGAGGTCACCTCCGTTCTCATTGGCTTTCACGATAGCGGCCAGCACCTCGTCGGGAGAGGGGATGATACCGCCGGCACGGTTACACAGATAGACGGGCTTCTTGCACTCGGTGGCCAATTTGATGTCCTCGATCATCTGACCCATGGACAGCTCCACCGAAATAAAGGATTTCACTTTGTCCGCGGCGGCCTTGAAGGGGGCCACGGGGAAAGGCCACAGGGTGATGGGGCGGATCATACCCACCTTAACGCCCTGCTTACGGGCCTCGTTGATAGCGTTCTTCGCCACACGGGAGGCGATACCGAAGGCGGTGACGCAGATCTCGGCGTCCTCCATCCGATACTCCTCCCACATCGCCTCGTGCTGCTCGATGTAAGCGTAGCGCTCGTAGCGCTCAAAGTTGGTGCGCTCCAAGGCATCGGGCTGCAGGAACAAGGAATTGACGATATTATGCTCACGCTTCATCTCGGTACCGTTGGTAGCCCAGGGTTTTTCAATCGTCTCAGCTTCAGGGAAGTCCAGACTGACGGGCTCCATCATCTGACCCATGGTGCCGTCCGCCAAAATCATGGCGGTCATGCGGTATTTATCCGCCAGATCAAAACCCTTGACGGTCAAGGACGCCATCTCCTGCACGGAGGCGGGAGCCAGCACGATCATACGATAGTCGCCGTGACCACCGCCGCGGGTGGCCTGGAAATAGTCGGACTGGCTGGGCTGAATGCCACCCAGACCGGGACCGCCGCGCTGGACGTTCACCACCAGTGCAGGCAGGTCGGCACCTGCCAGATAGGACAGGCCTTCAGCCTTCAGGGAGATTCCGGGGCTGGAGGAGGAGGTCATCACACGCTTGCCGGTGGCGGACACGCCGTACACCATATTGATGGCTGCCACCTCACTCTCGGCCTGCAGGAAACAGCCGCCGATCTTGGGCATCTTCTTGGCCATATAGGCGGCGATCTCCGTCTGAGGGGTGATGGGATAACCGAAATAGTGGCGGCAACCGGCGCAGATCGCCGCCTCGGCGATGGCCTCGTTACCCTTCATCAATACTTTTTCTGCCATATCACTCACCTCATCTTTCCACAGTAATCACGCAGTCGGGACACATCATCGCACAGGCGGCGCAGCCCACGCAAGCGGCCTCGTCGGTCAGCTCGGCGGGGTGGTGACCCTTCTTGTTGATCTTGTCTGCGGCCAATACGAGCAAATTCTTGGGGCAGGCGTCCACGCACAGCCCACAACCTTTGCAACGGTCGGTCTTAAACGTTAATTTTGCCATAGAATCTCCTTCTTTCTCAAAAGGGTTTATTGTTTTGCAAAGTCAAAGGGAACAGATCGGAGATCTTCCCCTCCAAATCGGGATAAATGTTCTCCTCCACGGTGGTAGCCACCAGCGGCAAGCCTGCCGCCTGCGCCAATTCATTGGCGTAGTCCACAGTGCGAAGCACCACACCGGCAGAAGTCGCCGCACCCAAGTTGGAGTTGTTCACGATGCCCGTAAACTTGAGGCGGCTCGCCGCCTCAATCTCCCCCATCACTTCCACGGTGGAAGGAACGTCGGGGGTCAGCGGGCGGTAGCGGTTGACCACCAGATACATCTCGTAACTGTCCTCTTCGAGGATAGCGGGTGCCAACCGTCCCAGCACCATGGCGCCGCTGTCGTCGCCGCCCACGTCGATCACCACCCGATGGCTTTTGTCATCGGTGATGGCGTAGAGGTCAGGCGGCAGACTGGGCAAGTCCACGTTGGTGTTGGCGAAGCGGGAGCAAATCAGGCGAATACCCGCCTCGTTGAATGCGGCGGCGGAATCCAGCGTGCGGAAATAGGGATTGACGATGTCTAAATCCGCCACCGTCACCTTCTCCCCTGCCCTCGCCATGGAAAGAGCGAGATTCACGGCCACGTTGGTCTTTCCGGTGCCGTAGTGACCGCAGAGGATGGTGATGCGTTTGTTGTTCGTCAGCATAGGAATTCTCCTTATGTAACCGCAGATTAAAGCGGTCACTTACAGTTTGTTGCGTTGAATCTTGCCGCTGACCGTCTTGGGCAGGCTGTCCTTAAACACCACGATACGAGGATATTTGTAGGGGGCGGTGTGCTCCTTGACGTAGGTCTGAATCTCTTTCTTCAGTTCCTCGGTGGGCTCGGTGCCATCCACCAGCACGATGCTGGCCTTGACCACCTGACCGCGGACATCGTCGGGGGCGGCGGAAACGCCGCACTCCAGCACGTAGGGCAGCTCCATAATGACACTCTCGATCTCGAAGGGCCCGATGCGGTAGCCGGAGGACTTGATCACGTCGTCCACGCGACCCACGTACCAATAGAAGCCGTCCTCGTCCATCCAGGCGGTGTCTCCGGTATGGTAGTAGCCGTCGTGCCACACCTCGGCGGTCTTATCGGGAGCACCGTAGTAGCCGGTGAACAGACCGCAGGGTGCGCCGTTTTTGACGTTTACCACGATCTCGCCGATCTCACCGGTGGCAACGGGGTTGCCGTCGGGGTCCACGATAGACACGTCATAGATGGGGGCGGGCTTACCCATAGAACCGATCTTATGGGAGGCACCCACCATATTACCAACAATCATAGTGGACTCGGTCTGACCGAAGCCCTCGATGATCTGCAGGCCGGTGGCCTTTTCGAATTGGCGGTACACCTCGGGGTTGAGAGCCTCGCCGGCGGTGGTCATATGTTTCACAGAGGAGAAATCGTACTTAGAAATATCCTGCTTGATCATCATGCGGAGCATCGTGGGCGGCGCACAGAAGGTGGTGATGCCGTATTTGGCAAACATGGGCAGGATATCTGCCGCATCGAAACGATCGAAGTCGTATACGAAGGTGGCCGCCTCACACAGCCACTGGCCGTAGAGCTTACCCCACATGGCCTTTGCCCAACCCGTGTCGGAGATGGTGAAATGCAGGCCGTCGGGGTCCACGTTATGCCAGTAGCGGGCGGTGTGGAAGTGACCCAGCGCGTATTTATAGTTATGTGCCGCAATCTTAGGATAGCCCGTGGTGCCGGAGGTGAAGAACATCAGCATCAGATCGTCGCCGCCGGGGGCATCCTCCGTGCGGTTGTAGTGGGTGGAGTAAAGGGTGTACTCCTCGTCAAAGGTGCGCCACCCCTCACGGGAGCCGTTGACCATCAGCTTGTGCTGCACGGTGGGGCATTTCTTCGCCGCCGCCTCCACCTGCGCCGCCACGTCGCCGTCGGCGGTGCACAGCACCGCACAAACGCCTGCGGCGTTAAAGCGATACTCGATGTCGTGCTCCAAGAGCTGGTTGGGGGCAGGGATGGCGATGGCGCCCAGTTTGTTGAGACCCAGCATGGCAAACCAGAACTGGTAGTGCCGCTTGAGAATCAGCATCACCCGATCGCCCTTTTTAATGCCCAAAGACTTGAAATAGTTGGCACACTGATTGGATGCCTTTTTCATATCCTTAAAGGTGAAACGGCGCTCGGTGTGGTCGCGGGAAACGTGGAGCATCGCCAGCTTTTCGGGCTCCTTGTTTGCCAGCTCGTCCACCAAGTCGAAAGCAAAGTTAAAGTGTTCGGTATTCTTGAACTTAATGGAGGTAGGAGTTCCGTTTTCGTTCTCCTCCACGTCCACGTAATTCTTATAGATACGTCCGCTGTCGTCCCGCTTGTCGGCAGGCAGATCCACGATGGCCTTGGTGGGCTCCAGTTCGGGGATGGGCTCGCCGGTGGGATTGAGCACAATGGCGTAGAACACGCAGTCCTGACCGCCAACGGCGATCATACCGTGGGGGGTCTCGGAATCGAAATAGATGCTGTCACCGGGACCTAAAATTTCGCGGTGCTCACCGATCTGCACCATCAGCTGACCCTCCAGCACCAGATCCAGCTCCTGACCGTCGTGGGAGGTCAGCTCGATGTCCTGCTGCTGGGCGGCAGGATCGTAGACACTGCGCACGTACAGCGGCTCGGCAATACGATTCTGAAAGGCGTAGGCCAAGTTATAGTAGGTCATACCGTGAGCCTGGGCAATCTGCTGACCCTGACCGCGACGGGTGACGGTAAAGGACTTCAAGCGGGGACTGTAGCCCTCGATGATGTCGGTGACGTTGACGTTCAGCGCCGACGCGCAGCGGTAGATGAAGGCAAAGTTCAGGTCACACTTGCCCGTCTCACACCGCAAATACTCCTCCACGGAAACACCCGTTTTCTGCGCCATTTCGGTGGGAGTATAGCCCACGATCTCGCGCAGTTCGCGGATACGCGCCGCCATTTCTTGTATTTTGTAGTCCAATGCAGTAATGGGTTCCATACCAATCTCCTGTCCGGGACCGCCGTGTAAAAGAAAAACACTCGTCCCAAAGTTAGTTGACTTTGAGACGAGTGTGTGTAAACAAATACAGCACCCGCGGTACCACTCAAATTGCGACCTTTCGGCCACCCCTCTTCGGGATCGAACAATCCCTATGCCTTTACGCAGCATACACGGGAGGATTCTACTCACCTTTCGGCTTTCTTTCCTCCGGCTCAGAAGCTACAAACAGAAATCTTGTCCCGACAGCTCGCACCAACCGCTGTCTCTCTGGGGAGACGCTGACCTCTGCCCTCTTCGTCATTGCCTTTATTCTTTAATTGTTAGTGGTATTTTAGCACGGTAAAGCGTGTTTGTCAACCCTTAATTGGGAAATGGGAAATGTTACAGCTTGTTTCTTTGAATCTTGCCGCTGATGGTCTTGGGCAGGCTGTCGCGGAATTCCACCACACGAGGGTACTTGTAGGGGGCGGTGTGCTCCTTGACGTAGTTCTGAATCTCCTTTTTCAGCGCATCCGTTCCCTCGGTGCCTTTAGTCAGCACGATGCTGGCCTTGACCACCTGTCCACGCACCTCGTCGGGCACGGCGGAAACGCCGCACTCCACCACGTAGGGCAGTTCCATGATGACCGACTCGATCTCAAAGGGCCCGATGCGATAGCCGGAGGACTTGATGACGTCGTCCACACGGCTGACGTACCAGAAGTAGCCGTCCTCGTCGCGCCACGCCGTATCGCCGGTGTGATACAGGCCGTCGTGCCAGGCGGCAGAGGTCTTTTCGCCGTCCAGATAGTATTCCTTAAACAGACCGCAGGGCACCGCCTTGTCGGTGCGGATGACGATCTCACCCGTCTCACCCGTCGCCACGCTGTTGCCGTCGGCATCCACCACGTCGATGTCAAACTGGGGACTGGCCTTACCCATCGACCCCACCTTAGGTACGGTACCCACCAGATTGGCGATAGCCAGGGTGGTTTCAGTCTGACCGAAGCCCTCCATGATCTCCAAGCCCGTGGCCGCCTTAAACAACTTGTGCACCTCGGGGTTGAGGGCTTCGCCGGCGGTGGTCATATGGTGGATGGAGGACAGGTCATACTTGGACAGATCGCCACGAATCAGCATACGCAGCATAGTGGGCGGTGCACAGAAAGTGGTGATGTTGTACTTGGCAAACATGGGCAGGATGTCGTTTTCGTCAAAGCGGTCAAAGTCATAGACAAACACCGCACCCTCGCACAGCCACTGGCCGTACAATTTGCCCCACAAGCTCTTGCCCCATCCCGTATCGGAGATGGTCAGGTGCAGACCGTCCCGCTCGCAACAGTGCCAATACTTGGCGGTGACGTAATGGCCCAGCGCATAGGTGTGCTTGTGGGCCGCCATCTTGGGGTTGCCGGTGGTGCCGGAGGTGAAGAACATCAGGGCGGTATCCTCGCCGCAGGAGGCATCATCGGGCCGCACAAACTTACGAGAGAACAGCCCAAACTCGGTGTCGAAATCGTGCCAGCCGTCCTTTTTGCCGCCCACCAAGATCTTTACGATGGACTGGGGACATTTCTCCGCCGCAGCCGCCGCGATATCGGCAGTGTCGCCGTCAGCGGTGCACACAATGGCGCTAACCCCCGCCGCCTCATAGCGATACACAAAATCGTGCTCTTTGAGCTGGTTGGTGGCGGGGATGGCCACCGCACCCAGCTTGTGCAGTGCCACCATAGCAAACCAGAACTGATAGTGGCGCTTGAGCACCAGCATCACCCGGTCACCCTTTTTGATGCCCAAAGAGGTGAAATAGTTGGCGCACTGATTGGAATATTGCTTGATGTCCTTGAAGGTGAAGCGACGCTCGGTCTTGTTCACATCCAAGTGGAGCATAGCCAGCTTGTCTGGGTATTTCTCCGCAATGCCGTCCACAATATCAAAGCCGAAGTTAAATGTATCGGTATTCTTAAACTCGATATGCTGCAGGGCACCGTTTTCATCCTCGGTGGTGTCCACAAACCGTTCGCACACCAACGGCTCAGAGGTTTTGGCGGTGACGATGCTCTTGCGCACCTCTTTCTCCTCCGTCTCCTCGCCGGGCAACACCACGGCGCAGAAGACGCAATCCTCGCCGTCCACGGCGATCATACCGTGAGGAGTAGAGGAGTTGTAATAAATGCTGTCGCCCTCACCCAACACCTCTACGTGGTCACCGATCTGCACCTTCAGCTTACCGCTGATGACCAGATCGAACTCCTGACCCGAGTGGGTGGCAAGGTGGATGGGCTTATTCACTAAGGCGGGGTCGTATTCGTACCGCACCCAATAGGGCTCGGCAATCTTATTGCGGAATTTAGGCGCCAAGTGGGCAATGTCGATGCCGTCCTCCTTGGCGGTCTGCTGGCCCTGCCCCTTGCGGGTGACGGTGTAGGAGGTCAGCAGGTTGGCGCTGCGACCCTCCAGCAGATCGGTCATATCCAGATCAAAAGCCAGGGCGCACTTATGGATGAAACTAAAGGGGAAATCCACCGCACCGGACTCGTAGGTTTCGTACTCCGCCACGGTAACTCCCGTCTTCTGCGCCATGTCAGCGATGGACCATTCCAAAATCTCACGCATTTCGCGGATTCGTACCGCCACCTCTAAAAGCTTCAGATTGTCGTTCACCATGTTGCTCAACTCCTTTACAAAAACAAATAGCACCCGTCTCATCATTGAGACGGGTGCTGAAAACACACTCGCGGTACCACTCAATTTGCGGCAAAGAGCCGCCACTCTACGGGGTCTATCAACCCCTCGACCTTGACGCAGTCATCACGGGATCGGCTATTAGCTCCAAAATGGGGTGTTTCGCCTCTCCGGCTCGGAAGGGATGGGTCATTGAAAGCAACAATTATCGATTCACACCAACCATCGACTCTCTGAAAATTATACGCTTTCGACCGTCTTCGTCACAGCCTTTGCTTATTTGTATGGTATGATAACACAGAACATTTACTTTGTCAACACTTTAAAGCAAAAAAGTGGTTAAATTTCCACCGTAATGGGGGCATTTTTCTGCTTTTTGATGTGCAGCACTTTTTCCGCCTTAGCCAACAAACGCAGCAGACGCTTTTCGGTGCGGATGATCAGTGCCAACGCGACTACCACCGACACCAGCGCGGCTAAAATGATCCAGAATGCCTTTGCGTTATTCTTTTTATTCTCCATGAAAATCCACACTCCTTGTTTGGTTATCGGGGCAAGGCCCATCACAATTCCATTCTATTATAATATGCGGAGGGTTTCTTGTCAATGCGTTTTTCTTTTTTACACTATGTTCACATTTTTACCAGCCACTCTCGTTATAATATAAAATGATTAAATATACACAAAAGAGAAGGGGAACCCTCTATGCTGCAACTGAAAAACATTACGAAAGTGTATGCCGCCGGCGACAATTCGGTGCAGGCGCTGAATGGCGTCAGCCTATCCTTCCGCCACAACGAGTTTGTGTCCATTCTGGGCCAATCCGGCTGCGGTAAGACCACCCTGCTGAACATTGTGGGCGGCCTGGATCGCTACACCGACGGTGACCTGATTATCAACGGCACCTCCACCAAACAGTTTAAGGACCGCGACTGGGACGCCTACCGCAATCACACCATCGGCTTTGTATTCCAAAGCTACAACCTCATCCCCCACCAATCTGTGCTGCAAAACGTAGAACTGGCGCTGACCCTTTCCGGCGTGCCCAAGGCAGAGCGCCGTCGCCGCGCCAAAGCAGCACTGGAGCAGGTGGGTCTGGGGGACCAGCTGCGCAAGAAACCCAGCCAAATGTCCGGCGGTCAGATGCAGCGCGTGGCCATCGCCCGCGCCCTGGTCAACGACCCCGCCATCATCCTGGCGGATGAACCCACCGGTGCCTTGGATACGGAGACCAGTGTGCAGGTGATGGAGCTGCTCAAGGAAGTGGCCCGCGACCGCCTGGTGGTGATGGTAACCCACAACCCCGATCTGGCAGAGACCTATTCCACCCGCATCATCCGTATGCTGGACGGCAAGATCACCGACGACAGCGCCCCCCTCACCGACGAAGAGGTGGCCGCCGAACGGGAACTGGAGCAGATGAAGACCACCGCCACCCGCAAGCTGCGGCGGCGGGAAAAGATGCCCTCTATGTCCTTTGCCACCTCCTTCGGCCTGTCGCTGAAAAACCTCTTCACCAAAAAAGGGCGCACCGCTCTGACCGCCTTTGCGGGTAGCATCGGCATCATCGGCATCGCCCTCATCAGCGCCGTATCCAACGGTATGACCGCCTACATCGACGCGGTGCAGGAGGACACCCTGTCCTCCTATCCTCTCACGCTGGAGGCCACCCACACGGATATGGGCAGCCTGCTCACCGCCTTTATGGGTACCGCCGCCTCCCACGGGGAGCACGATAAAGACGCGGTCTATCAAAAATCGCTGCTGTACGACCTGGTCAATTCGCTGAACAATATGAGCAGCACCGAAAACGACCTGAAGGCCTTCAAAAACTATTTGGAAGTGCATCTGGCAGACACCTCCGATAAAAACGAGCTGCGGGACGCCATCAACGGCATCCAGTATGGCTATGATCTGGAGCTGCTGGTGTACACCAAGAACGTGGACGGCACCATTCAGCGCTCCGACACCGAAAAGTTGCTGATGGACCTGATGGTGGAACATCTGCAGATGGATATGTCCGGGTTTATGTCCATGGGTGAGTCCTACGGATTCGGTGGGATGATGACCATGGGTTCCCCCCAGTTGTGGCAGGAGATGCTCCCCGGAAAAGACGGCGAGCTGATCAACCCCCTATTGCACAGCCAGTATGAGATCATCGACGGCGGCCGCTGGCCCGCCGCCTACAACGAGATCGTGCTGGTGGTGGACGAGAAAAACGAGATCGACGATATGACCCTCTACGCTCTGGGCCTCAAGTCCAAGGCGGAGATGGACGCCCTGGCCGCCGCCTCCAAGGGGCAGACCACCATCGAAGTGGAAGAGAAGCACTGGACCTACGAGGAGATCCGCGCCATGGAATTCCGCGTAGTATTCCCCTTTGACTGCTACAGCTACGATGAGGCCACCGGCCTGTACACCGATATGCGAGTAAACAAAAACGGTGAGGAAAATCTGCTGGGTCTGCAGTATCTCTACGACAACGCCCTGCCCCTTAAGGTCACCGGCATCATCCGCCCCAAGGAGGACGCCTCCTCCACCATGCTGTCTGGTAACATCGCCTACACCTCCGCCCTGACCGCCCACGTCATCGAGCAAGGCAAGGACGCCCCCGTCATTCAGGCGCAGATGGCCAACCCCGACGTGGACGTGACCACCGGCCTGCCCTTTAAGCCCACCTCCAACGCCATCACCGCCGAGGAATTCGGCGCCTACCTCACCACCCTGGACGAGGCCACCAAGGTGCAGATTTGGACCACTTACGTCTCCGCCATCTCCCCCGAATTGCTGAAGGAGAAGGTGGATCCCGTGATGGAGGCCACTCCCTTAGAGCAGATGAAAGCCACCCTAACGGCACTGTCCGCCCAGATGGATCCCCAGACCGCCGCCTATATCGCCCAGCTGGACGACGACGGCGTGAAAGCCTACTACCGCACCATGGTGGAGCAAGAGGAAACGAAGAAATTTGCCGTCGAGAAAAAGGCGGAATACAGCGAGAAGGCGGCCGCCGATATCGTGGCCGAGATGGTCAGCGTGCAGGCCTCCCTCACCGATGAGCAGCGTATGACCCTGTACAAGGCCGCCGAATTCATCCAATACGTCAACAAGCTGGACGAGAACGGCAAGGCCAACGCCTACGTGGACATTCTGGTAGCCGACCAGATGGCCGCTTTGGTGGAACAGATCAACAATATGTCCCACGAGGACTTGGTAGCCTTTATCGAAAATCTGCTGCAGTCCGGTAGCCTGGAGGTCCCCGGCGACTATCAGCAGTACGTCAACCAACTGCTAGAAAAGGACGAAAAGAGCCTGAAGGAGACCTGCATCGGCCTCATTAAGAGTGACGTGATGCAGACCAAGGAGACCACCCGTGCGGAGATTCTGCAGGGCTTGGCGGACAAAGGCCTCTCTTCCCCCGTTATCATGGCGCAGGCCCTCTCCTCCTCCATCAGCACCTACACCATCGACCAGTTCGTCAACTACTACGATAACGTGCTGGCCTTCTCTGAAACCAACTACGAGGACATCCTGGTGACGCTGGGCAAGCTGGATCTGGACAGCCCCGCGACCATCAATATCTACGCCTCCTCCTTTGAAAACAAGGACATCATTGAGGCGGCCATCGCCGACTACAACGAGGGCAAGGACGAGCTGCAGCGCATCGTCTACACCGACTACGTGGGTCTGATGATGTCCTCCGTGACCACCATCATCAATGCCATCACCTACGTGCTGATTGCCTTCGTGGCCATCTCTCTCATCGTGTCCTCCATTATGATCGGTGTCATCACCCTCATCTCGGTGCAGGAGCGCACCAAGGAGATCGGTATTCTCCGCGCCATCGGTGCCTCCAAGCGCAATGTGTCCAGTATGTTCAACGCCGAGACGGTGATCATCGGCTTCACCGCCGGTCTGCTGGGTGTGCTCATCACCTACCTGCTGTGCATCCCCATCAATATCATTCTGTACGCTCTCACCGACATTCCCAACCTCAAGGCCATCCTGCCCACCGAGGCGGCGGTGATCCTGGTGATTATCAGCGTGGTGCTGACCCTGTTTGCCGGCATCATCCCCTCCCGCTCCGCGGCCAAGAAGGATCCTGTGGTAGCATTGAGAACCGAGTAAACGTTACGAAAACCGCCTGTGGCCTGCGCCATAGGCGGTTTTTTCCTTTACATCCTCATCGTGCCGTGCTATAATGGTCGCAATCTGGCGAAAGGAGGCGTGTGCCGTGTCCGCTAAAAACCAAGCCCTGATCCAAGGCTCCATCTGGAAGGCGATGGTACTGTTTGCTATGCCGGTGTTTCTCAGCAACCTGTTCCAGCAGCTGTACAACACCTTTGACGCTTGGTGCGTAGGCAATTACATCAACGACAATGCCTTGGCGGCGGTCAGCTCCTCCGGCAGTCTCATTTTTATGTTCGTCAGCTTCTTCAACGGCTTGGCCATGGGTGCCGGCGTGGTGATCGCCCGCGCCTACGGCGCCAGAGAATACGACGTGATGCAAAAGACCATCCACACCGCCATCGTCTTCGGCTTGGCGGCAGGCGCTCTCCTCACCGTGCTGGGCGTAGGCTTCACCCCCACCGTCCTGCGGTGGATGGGCACTCCCTCGGAGGTGCTCCCCCAGTCCATCGAGTATTTCCGTTTCTACTTTTTGGGCGCCATCTTCACGGTGATGTACAATATGTTTGTAGGCATTTTCCACGCCGTGGGCGACAGCCGCCATCCTTTCTACTATTTGATTATTTCCACCTGCATCAACATCGGTCTGGATATGCTGTTTGTGGCAGGTCTGGGCTTAGGCGTGGGCGCCGCCGCCTTCGCCACCACCCTCTCTCAGGGTGTCAGCGCCCTCCTCTGCTTCCTCCACATCCTGCGGGTGGATGCCCCCTATCGGGTCACCCTGCGTCACATCCGTTTTCATAAGGACCGTCTATGGGATATCCTGCGCTACGGTGTGCCCTCGGGTATACAAAACAGCGTCATCTCCATCGCCAACGTGGTGGTGCAAGCCAATATCAACGATTTCGGCAAGGACGCTATGGCGGGTTGCGGCTCCTATTCCAAACTGGAGGGCTTTGCGTTTCTTCCGGTCACCTGCTTCAGCCAGGCCCTCGCCACCTTTGTGGGGCAGAATTTGGGGGCCGGCAAGCACAAACGGGTGATGAAAGGCGTGGCCTTCGGCACATTGTGCAGCTGCGCCATGGCCCAAGCGATAGGTCTGCTGTCCCACCTCTTCGCCCCGTCCCTCATTCGCTTTTTCGGTGCTTCGGAGGATGCCGTAACCTTCGGCACTCAACACATGCGTACCGTCTGCCTGTTCTATTGCTTGATGGCCTTCTCCCATTGCATCGCCGGCGTGCTCCGCGGCGCGGGCAAGGCCACGGTGCCGATGGTGATCATGCTGTGCTGCTGGTGCGTGTTCCGCGTCTCCTATATCACGGTGGCGGTACGGTTCATCCCTCAGCTTACCACCGTGTCCTGGGCCTATCCCCTCTCCTGGACCCTCAGCGCCCTCATCTTCCTCATCTATTTCCTCAAGGCGGATTGGATTCATACCTTTGATAAGCAAAAGCAAAAGGCTTGACCGTTTCGGTCAAGCCTTTTCTAGTTTGCGGGACGTCGAGGGCGCCGACGCCGAGGACAAACCCCTCTGCTGCTGTCAACTTAGGACCTATTACTTTTTTAACAAGGGCAATTCCGTTATCCTAAGTTTAGCACAGCCATACGGAATCAGCTCCATTTGCTTTTCATCGGAAATGGGCTCTGTGGAAATGGGGATTTTGGCGCAAACGGTGTCATATCTTTCTTCATATCCCCAATCGATTTGCTGTAATTTGGCTTTTATTACTACAGGCGGGTTGTTGGCAGAAAACGGAATATCGGATACTCCATTTGTGATGACTGAAACATCCTCAGAAGAAAAGCCATAATTCCATGCACTTTGAGGAATCAACTCATAGTCACAATAGGGATATTTATGAATTACACAGTCTCTTACATATTCGTGCATTTTTGTTGTATATTGGATCGGAAGCGAGAAAATCAGTGTTCCACACTTAACTGCATTCAGTCCGTGGGGGCGCTTTTCAAAATACGGAACCGTTTCAAATTCAACAAGGATCTCACTTTCGCCGCTCTTTACGTCAAAACGCAGATCGCTTCCTTCACAGGTGTTCCCATTGATTTTTACGTTTTCAGCAAAGGAAGGAACGCGTACAATAAAAGTAAAATCTTTGTCAGATGCTATTTTATATTTCGCACGGTTTTTAAACGGATATTCCGTTTCAAGAATAATGTGCACACCGTCAGCATGAAGTTCGCTCGGTATCATCATCGAATTGATAATAGTATTATCGTTATGCATAAAAGCGGATAACGCAAACTTTGGCCACCCTTGATTGAAATTAGCGGTACAGCAGCCGTAGTTTGGTTCAAGCCCAAACAAGTGTGCTTCTGTCGCATTGGTACCAAAGATGGGATTGCCGTGAAACTTTTGGCACGAAATTTGATTGCTCATCTGGACATACTGATGGGTCCACATATCTTCACTAAGCGTTGCCGGCAATGCATTAAATGCAAGAACTTCTAATCGTTCCGCCCATTTCCTGTCACCGGTATAGGCATACAACAGTTCATACGAATACATTTGCTCTACGATGGCGCATAGTTCGGTACCTTGAATGGCACTGAGACCGGATAGGCACTCGTCGCCGGTAAAGCTTTCATACACCGTTCCGTTATACTGATCCAAGACACTACGCAGATAGTCTGCGTTATCGGTATAAGGCTTGTCCAGAATATCGCAACTGACAGCCTCACTTTTGAGCATCATAGCGATATTGACAATGTGGGTTTCCAATTTCCAATGATTGACCGGCCGTTTCCACATCTCAACAAAATCGTTATAGTCGGCTCCCTGCTCTCTCAAAATTTTTGCAAGTTCCTTTAACCAGTCTTCTTTGTATCGCTTATATGTAAATTGAATTGCGATAAAGGTTTCAAACCAGCGGAATTTTCCCCAACTAAAAAGTTCAATCGAACCGTTTTTCAGTAGTTCATAATAGTTTTTTAGGATATCATAAACAACCAAAGGTATTCTCTCGTCACCTGAGCATTCGTAATACACAACAAGAACCTTTGAAATCAGTTGAACTGCCCAAGTATCATAGGTTTTTATCTTATCTTCATCACACGGGCAGATCCATCCGCTGTCTTTCTGAGAAGAAACGATGGCATCTATGTATTTCTTTGCTCTGGATACCATATCCTCATTTTCTAAAAGATAGGCAAGCGGTATAAAACCATCCAGCCAATAGGGTACTCTTTCCCATCCCTCTTTATCTCCGCCTATCCATGCGCTATCGCGGATATCGGGCCAGATTTTATCGAGATTTCCCGATAAACCTTCTGCTTGAATTTCGAGTTGACGCTTGAGCCATCCTTTTGGTTTGATTTCTTTTGCGGTATAAAAGTCCCATTTGTTCATGACGATCACCTCTTTATTTATTTTATCACACCCAAAGTATCGTTCAAATAGTTAAAATACCTTACTTGATTGACAATATCACACATTCTTGATATAATTCATTTTGGTGATGATATGTACGGTATTGATCTAAATAAAGGCATTAACTATTTTTCTTCTTCTCTTCGCTTTTTTGCGCCCAAAGAATACCATGTGGACCGTTTTTGCAAAGATGACGTGCTATTGCTTGTCTATGATGGTGTTTTACGATTCAGCGAAGATGGTGTTATGCACGAAATACATTCAGGCGAATACCATATTCAAAGGCACGATTCGGTACAAAAAGGAGTCTTACCCAGCGATTCACCAAAATATTTATACGTGCATTTTTACGCCGAGTGGGAGGAAAACAGTATACTCCCCAAAAGCGGTGGCTTTGATTACGTGCGCCTAAAACCAAAGATGGAAGAATTGAACTATTTATGCCATAACCATTTCCCATATATTATCCAGGCCTCTAAATTTTACGAAATACTGTCAAGCCTCTGTACGTTTCCATTTGTTGCTACTACCGCAAACAGAATGGCTGAATACATCCATCAAAATTATCGTAATCCAATCAGTATCGATATGCTGTGCAAAGAATTTTCCTTCAGTAAAAATCATATCATCAATATATTTAAAAAAGATTTTGGGCAAACACCCATTTCCTATCTGAACTCGATAAGAATAAGCAGGGCTGAAGAATTACTTATTACAACTTCGGATTCTATAGAAAGCATTTCATACGATTGCGGGTATCGTAATTACTCGCATTTTTACCGACAATTTATCCATAAAAACAGAATTTCTCCCGAAGAATTCCGCATACGAAAACGTTTAGGCGAATAACGAACGGAGGGCAACCTTGGTTGCCCTCCGTTTGTTAAAACAACGTCGTTATCCAACAAATAACCCCATACACCACACTCGCCACCGTGCCGTACACGATCACAGGCCCGGCAATGGTAAACATCTTCACACCAACCCCAAGGACAAACCCCTCGCTCTTAAACTCGAGGCAGGGCTGACCACGGAAGTGACATCCCCACGTTGCACCAGAGATTGAAAATGGCGGCAGAGATGCAAAATGACATCTCTGCCGCCATAAATTTAATATCCGATCAGAACGCCAAAGTACAAAACAGCCACAGAAACAGCAAACAACAGCATCTGCAGTTTCCACGTCCATTTCAACCACTTCCAGTAAGACACGTTCGCCATAGACAAACCAATCAGCAACACAGGATTCGTCGGCAGGAGTACATCCGTAAAGCCGTCTGCCATACAATAGGTCAAAATGACCAATGTGGGTGAGACACCCAACGCGTTGGTAATCGGTAGGACAATGGGCATAACCAGGAAAATTTTTGCCGATGCCGAGCCAATGAACAGCTGTAGGAACAAAATCAGGGCATAAATCAAAAGGATTGTGACAAACTGACCCTTTCCAACCAAAGACTGCAACACCGCATTCATAACCGTATCGAGAATATTGCTCTCAACCATCACCAGCTTCACCGAGGAAGCCAATGCGATCATAACCACAGCCGGAAGCATTGCAACGGCTCCCTGCGAGAAGTAGGACAGCACTCTCCGGAAGTTTTTGCACACGATCTGTCCCGCAATCAAACCGGAAATTAAAAAACTTGCAGCAAGGATCGGAATAGCAAAGCCGGAAATGGCCCGAATACAGGCAATCGCCACCAGCAACGCACCCTGAACCGCAAAGAATACGGCATACACGCGAAATATATTCTCCCGTTCCTGCGGCTCTTCTTCTTGATGGAAAATCTGGTTTTCACGCTTTTTCTGATCCTGCTCATAGGTGGGAGAGAGCCGAGGATTCTGCTGGATTTTTTTCAGATACCCTAACAGAAACACGCACAACACAAGATAGACAATCACAAAGAATACCACTCTAAGCCAAATGCCGGAAGAAACCGGTATTCCCGCCAGTTGGGCGGCGGTGCCTACAGAAAACGGATTGGTGATAGCCGTAGAAAAGCCGAAACATGCAGCCATCAAGCAAGCACCCAATCCCACCATCGTATCCATCTGTAGGGACAGCATGAATACGATGATCAGCGGCAGCAGCGTTACCAGCTCTTCAAACATACCAAACAGACTGCCGAAGAGCATAAAAAGCAGTATCATTATGCACACAACCGGACCACCGCTGTCCCGCAAGCGACGCATAATGAATTCAATAAAGGTCCTAATGCCGCCGGTCTTGTCCAGCAGATTGAACACGCCACTCATCACCAGCAGGAATATGCTGATCATAACAATGGCCAGTCCATCCTCCGAGGCAAACACCCGAATCGGTGCCGTGATCACACGCCAAGGTGCGATCCCATCCACTTCTCCCGCCTGATATGTATCGGGAATAATATTTTGGTCTGCATCTCTTTCAAATGCTCCCTGAGGAATGAAATAAGAAAGTGATCCGCAGAAACACAGAACCGCCAGCAACAGAGCTGTCACCGTCACAAAGGAACGGACGCTGATGCTCGAACAGGCACCGCGTTGCTCTGTTTTTTCCCTCTCTTTTGTATGGATAACAATTCCTCCTTATTTAGCCGCCGGTTCGGCTCTATCCCTTAAAATCATAGATGCCATATACCACTCTACCGCTGAGCGCTTTTCTTTCGGTACAAAGAAGAGGATTTCCGTACCGTCATATAGCTCAAAATTCACACCGGCGCCGAACAGTAATCGGTATATTCTTTGTATAGAATAATGAAGTTCAACCGTTTCCCCGTCTTTGGTACCAACGTATGTAAGCCCGTCTTGGTTGAGCGTGCAAACACCAAAGCCTCCGTGTCTGGTCATTTCCTTGCCGTTTCCCCGCAAACGCAGTTCCACCTCAGAAGACAATGCATAGTCTTCATTTCCGGCAATTTCCTGCTCCAAAAGCATCTTTTGCCAATCGTACCACTGGGTAAAATCTTCAAATCGAAAATCCGCATCAAACCCATACCGATTGCTCATCGAGGTCAAATAGCCACAGTGTTCGCAGAACACTTGATTCTTCTTGGTGGTTATCGTATACTTCCGTCCGCATGTCGGGCAAGTAGTCAGTATATTTTCAAGACCCCGGGCTATGTTTTTTGACGGATAATGCACGTCGGGCCTTTGCTTCAACCAATCGAACTCGTTATAGTCAAGTCGCTCTTCAATCGCTTGCTTGACCTGTTCCAACGGCAACTCTTTTACCTGCTCCGCGGTAAATAACAAATCCAGCTCAGCCTCTACCACCGCACCACGTCGGAAGCCTTTGCCCCATTTCGGGTCAGCAAAATAGTCGCCGCAGATCTTAATGGTGTAAACATTCACACCGGACTTCTTGATAAACGAGTAGGTGTTGCTCTGAATATCCTCAAAGCGTCCGGTGGTGGACAAACGCGCCTCCGGCATCATTGCCAGGATTTCATTGTTTTTAAGAACGGTCAGACAGTTCTTGACATTCTCCATATCCATGGAAAACATGCTCTTGGGGAATGCGCCAACCTGTCGCAGGAGCCAGCCCAAAATCGTGTGATAGAAATAAAGCCGTGCCACGATGAAATGAGGCTTATATTTGCGAAGCAGTGCCGCCGCATAGATGAAGTCAATAAAAGAGCCGTGATTGCAAAGGATGATGGAAGGCGTTTCCGGCTTTCCGATTTTGTTTGCGGTTTTCAGTTTCACACCGCAAAGGAAAAGGTACGCTCTAATCGCATAATACAGAACCCCCATCACAAAGCCGTTTACGGGCTGCACCTTGTTTTTGGGGACGGCTTTGTGGCGCTCGGCATAACCATTGAGCCTGGCAAACAGCACATTCTTCTTCCAGAACATAATACCAATCAGCACAATAAGTACCGAAAATACGCAAACAGAAACTATCCAGTTGGACATAATGGCCATATGCCCCAACCCCACTCCGATACAAACGGAGGGCAGCGAACCCAACATAGTTACGGTAATATAACGACGATAGGACATTCCCAGACTTGCCGCCAAGAAGCAGATCATACCATAAGGAATGGCGGGCATGAAGTATAAGATGAAAGTAATGAAGATTGCCTTGCTGGACTGGGCGATTTTCTCCAGATCCAGATTCAATTTTTTTACAAAAAAGCTGCGTAGCCGATCTCCGAAAGTCTTTTGCAACATATAAATCAGCGTGTTTCCAAACAGAATACCGATCATACAGCACATAAGGCCAATCGGAAATGGGAACGTAATCCCGGCAAGCACTTGAACCGGTTCTGCCGGCAAAAATGTACATACGACCTGAAGCATCGACAGCGCAGTAATCACAATGTATCCGCGCCATCCAAAGCCGGCTAACATCTCTTTTGTTTCCTCGTTGGAAAGATCCTGAATAAACAAGCTCTTAACCAGCTCCCAATTCCCACCGGAAAGTGCGAGCAGCATCAACAGTGCCAAAATAACCGCTACACTGAATGCAAGCAGTATTTTTTGTTTTGCGTATGGCTTATCCACCGTTGTGCTCACCTCACTCTCTCTTGTCCCTCATCGGCAGGGGCGAAAAATGTCTAAACAACAGTTAGTTTATTGTAACACAAGTTGTTCTGTTTTTCAAGGTTTTGATTATCCTATGTTTCATCGCAAAAAACAGCAGGCCTGACCGAAACGGTCAAGCCTGCTGTTTTAGAACAACGTCGCTATCCAATAAATAACCCCATACACCACACTCGCAACCGTTCCATACACGATAACAGGTCCTGCGATTGTGAACATTTTAGCACCCACTCCCAAGATAAACCCCTCGCTCTTAAACTCGATGGCAGGGCTGACCACGGAATTGGCAAAGCCCGTAATGGGCACCAGTGTACCCGCCCCTGCGTGCTTGGCGATGTTATCAAACACCTGCGCCACCGTCAGCACCGCCGCCAGCAGAATCAGCGTGCAGGAGGTGAGGGTGCGGGCTACCTGCAGCTCCATTCCCGTCATCGTGAGCGCCTGACACTCCAGCTCCGCCGCGGCGCACAATAAGCCTCCCACACCGAAGGCCCACACACAATTCTTCAGCTTCGGTGAAGGCGGCGACGCCTTCTCGGTCATCTGCTTATACTCTTTCTCGGTGGGTTTCATCGCCATCACTCCTTGTCGGAGGTAGTATGTCCCACCGCACGCAAAAAAATGCCTGCGACACGAGTCGCAGGCATTTTTCATCTCTTATAGCTTCACGTACAGCGTCCGAATACCCCAAGCAGGCATATCCAGCGCCACACGGTTGCCATCCACAGCCAACGGCTCGGGATGGCACTCTTCCAGATTCACCGCCGCCGCCTCACCAGGCGCACGGTCAAAGGTCACCGTCGCCACCTCAGACGTATCGCTGAGGTTGACAAAGCGCATCACGATGCCCTCGCCATCCTCCGCCACCTTCATGGTACTGAAGACGGTATTCTCGGCATCGAGACGGTAGTAGCTGCGGTTCTCCAATACCACGTCGCCGTTCCAGGTGTGGTCGTCGCGGTACCGCACGCCGGCGGTGAAGGCATCCAGCCGTCGCTGGATGTCCGCATCCCTGTCCTCTGCGGTCAGGGGCAGCAGACCGAAGCGGAAAGCG
Organism: Clostridia bacterium; assembly: GCA_017520705.1. Taxonomy (GTDB): domain Bacteria; phylum Bacillota; class Clostridia; order Oscillospirales; family Acutalibacteraceae; genus UBA5905. The sequence continues at coordinate 45,803 of JAFXFF010000012.1, forward strand.
GAAACACCCGGCTGTTGCCCGTCCACCGCCACGTAGCCGTTGACGGCGGAGCCGAAGCAGCGCAGCAGCGTCACCGCCAGCATGCCCTCAGTACCCTCAAAGGCACCGATTTCGTGCAGGCCGCCGCCGCTGACAAAGCACAGGCCGCGGTTTCCTTGCCGCTTATAGGCAAATCCGCTCATGGGCTTTTCGTGCTTCTCCTTCTCCTCATAAGCGTAGGTGTCCAGGTTCACCGCCACGTTGCGCTCGGCGACGTAGAAGGCCTGGGAGGCGCGGTAGGTGGGGGCGTCCACCCCCGTGGGCATCATCAGCCGCAGGCGGTGATCGCGGGCGGGGTTATCCACCGTCATCTCCACCTCCACCATGGGGCTGGATTTGGTCAGGCTCACCTTGGCGGTGATGGTCAGGGGCACCAGCGTCTCGTTGCGCTGCAGATCGAAATTCCGCTCGTGGCGGTCCTGCATATCCGCGGGCACCATCATTTCGCTGACGATGGTAAAGGTGCATTTCGAGTCCGCGTCGCAGGTCAGTGCCACGCTCTTCACGCAGGTGGAGAGGCACACCCGATCCGCCACGGGACGGGCGTGCATATAGCCGTCGCCCAGCTCGCTGTCGTCCGCAAAGGAGAGCTGCTTATCGTAGGTCTCCCCCGTGCGCTTATCGGTGATGGTGAGGGTGCCGTCGGCAGGATTCACCGTCAGGCTCACCCATTCATTTTCGGCGGTGTAGGTGCCCGTCCGCAGGCTGCCCACCGGCCGCACGTAGCCGTCGTGGGGCACAATGCGGTATTCCGCCACACCACCCGCAGGCAGGGCAGCCTCAAACACGATGCGGTGGCGGTCATAGCACTCCTGCTCGCCGCAGCGGATGACGCTCTTGCCGCGGTTGATATTCACCACCTTGTAGGGCACATGGTTACCGTCCTTATCCTCCAGATAGAAGGCGTTGATGGGCTCGTAACCGAAAGGCTCCGACCACTTGTACTTCCAGCGGCGGTCGAAGTAGAGGTCCACCTCCACCGTCTCGGTGCGGTCAAAAGGCAGGGAGTTGAACACCGTCAGATACATGTGCTCGCCGGGGGTATCCTCCCCGAGGCGGCTGATGTTCTTCATCCCGTATTCCTGAATGTTGTGGCAGATGTGATCCATCTGATCGTAGCGATAGTGCATATCCCGATGGATGTGGTCGGGGGAACAGCCGCAGATGGAATCGTGGGGCTGATTTTGGATGAGATAGCGGTAAGCCAGCTCGTAGAAGTTTCTGCGGATGGGCTTATGTCCCGTCAGACGGCTCACCGCCGTGATGGGACCCGACCACTTCTCCATCTTCACCTGACCGTCGTCGTTACGCTTCTTCAGGTCGTAGCGGCTGGACAGCACGTTGGCGAGAATGCGGGAGAAATCGCCGCGTCGGCGGTTGGTGTGGATCAGTTCTCCCTTCACCACCGGTATGTTCTCCCGATACTCCGCCAAGCGGGGCAGGAGCTGATCCGGGCTGGTGATGACCACCTCGATGCCGGGGTACAGCTCCTCCAGGCGGCGCTTGGTGTCCAGCAGGGTCTTATCGTGGAGGGGCTGGTGATCCTGTCCGTCCACAAACATCAGGATGGGGATGTCGGTGCGCTGTCTCTCCCCTTCCACAAACTTTTTCAGGTTCTCCACGTACTCCTCTTCGGTGGGGGGATCCCGCCACATATCGAAGCAGTGGATCCGCACCCAATATTCGCCGTAGCCGAACCAGTCGGGGGTCTTAAAGGTCAGCACCTGCGATCCGTCGGGTGCCTCCCACGCAAAGTGCATGGGCGCCTTATCCTCGGTGATACCGCGGCCCAGCAGAGCGCCCTCGCAGTCAAAGCCCTTGAAGATCTGGGGCATCTGGGCGGTGTGACCGAAGATGTCGCACACGTAGCCGTACCGCATAGGCTCTACGCCGTAGGATTTGGCGATGGAGGTGCCGATCTGCAGGTTGCGGATGTGGCTCTCGCCGCTGGGCAGGAAGCCGTCGGGCATAACGTACCAAGGGCCTACCTTGATACGCCCCTCCTTGATCAATTTCACCAACCGCTCCCGTTGATCGGGGGCCGCCTCCAAGAAATCCTCCAGCACGATGGTCTGGCCGTCAAAGGTGAAGGCCTCGATCTCGGGATGGGCCTCCAGCTTATCCATGGCGTCCTCGGTGGTCTTCACCAGACGCCAGCGGAAGCCCTGAAAAGGCTCGTACCACTCCCGATCCCAGTGGGTGGAGGTCATCATAAACACGGTGAATTGGTCACTCATAAAACACACCTTCTTCTTTACAAAAAGCGGCAAATCCCTGCGGGACTTGCCGCTTTTCCATTTATCTTTCTCGCTTAGATGGTCACGATAATCTCGTGGTTGAGGCCGTCCTCATAGGCAGGCAGGACGAAGCCCTCGATGGCGACGCCATCGGCGACAACACCCTTGTTCTCGCCCTGCTGGACGGTGATGTTGTACTTAGCCTGACGCCAGATGCGCTCCACCGTGTAGGTGCCGAAATCCTTAGGCAGGCAGGGCTCCACGTGCAGACCGTCGTACTCGGCGCGGACACCCAGCATCCACTCCTCGATGGCCAGACGCACCCAAGCCACCGAGCCGGTGATCCAGCTGTACTCCATCTGATAGGCGTTGTTGCGGTGCTCAGGGCCGAAGAAGCAATTGGCAAATTGGAAGGGCAGGGCGTTCTTCTTCAGCTCGTAGTTGTCCTCCTCAAAGTAGCCGGGGGCCACACGACGGAACAGCTCATAGGCCTCGTCGGGCTTGCCGCTGCGCAATAGACCCAGCACCAGCCACATATTGGGATGGGTGTAGATGGTGCCGTTCTCGGCGATGCCGGGCTCCATGGCAGACAGACGGCCGACGCGGTCGTCAAACTCCTGATAGGCGGGGCTGAGCAGCAGATAGCCCAGGGGAGTGTAGCTCTCACGCTTCAGGCTCTCCAGAATCTTCTCCCGGCGCTCGGGGGTGGCGATGCCGGTCATCAGCGCAAAGGACTGGGTCTCCAAGAACAGGCGGGCATACTTGTTGGTGGAGGAGCCGATCTTGCCGCCGTTGTCGTCAAAGCAACGGACGAAGCGGTCACCCTCCCAGGCGTTGTTGCGGATGGCCTCGGTCATAGCCTCGCTGCGAGCCTGCAGGTTGGCGGCCTTCTCCTCCTCACCCACGAAGCGGCACAATTCCGCAATCTGGCTCAGGGCATAGGCATAGGCCATGGACAGCCACACGCTCTCGCCGCGGCCTTCCTTGCCGGCGCCGGTCAGCGAGTCGTTCCAGTCGCCGAACTTGATGAGCAGCAGGTCGTGGATACCCTTGTTGTTCTCCAAGAAGTCCAGCGCACGGATGACGTGACCCAGCACGGTGTCCTTCACCTCGGGATTGTTGAGGAAAGGAATTTCCTGATACAGGAACTTGGTATCACCGGTCTCCTTGACGTAGGCGGCCAGGGTGTAGGCAGACCACAGCGCAGAGTCGGAATAGGGACGGTCGTCGATGGGATTCCAGCCACGCACCGCCATACCAAAGTCGTGCTGATAGGAGAGAGCCTCCTGCAGGATGGCCTTGGTGCGCTGGGGGGTGACGTTGACCACGCCCAGGCCGTGCTGAACGATGTCACGATAGCCGTTATAGCCCCAACGGCACCAGGTAGCGCCGTACATACAGGCCAGCTTGGTCCAGTTGTTCAGCAGACGGTTCAGGTGCTCGTCGCCGGTCTTGATAACAGTCTTTGTCAGATTGTCCTCGCGGTACAGCTGCGCCAAGGCGGTGTAGGCGGGGATGTTGTGCAGATAGGTCTTCTTCAGATGGATGCAGCGCTCCTTGCTGTCGCCGGCACCCAAAATAAACTGGATATTCTGCTCCTTACCCTGAAGCTTAATATCCCACTGCAGCACACAGACGGTATCCTCGGCGGAGCCATCGGAGTCGGTGCAGGCACCGTTTTTGACGCACACAGGGTTGGCCACCGAGCCGTACTGGCCCATAAACAGACGGCGGGAGCCGTCGTAGTGGCTCACGGGATAATCGCAGGTGAAGAAAGCGGTCAGATTATTGTGAGGCTTCACGTAGGGGTGCTTCTCCGCGATGAACATATTGTTCTCTTTGTCGAAGCGGGTGGTGCGATAGATCATATCGCCGTAGCTGTCAAAGCCCCACTTGTACTTAAACTGCAGCTGGAAATAGGGGAATACAGACAGGTCACGGGCACGGCCGTTCACGTCCTCTAACTTGAGCTGCCACATCTCCACCGCGTCCTTTCCGGGGGGGATGGAGATGATCAGGGTGGCCTTCACGTCCTCAGTCTGGTTGACGATGGTGGTATAGGCCAGATCGTGGGTACAGGAGAATTCCTGCACGTCGGCGCAGACGGGCTCCCAGTTGACCGTCCAGAATTTGCCGGTCTCGTTGTCGCGCACGTAGATGATACGGCTGTACAGGTGCTCCTTGCCGAAAATATCGTAATCGCAGATACGGCCCACACCGGTAAAGAGCTGGATGCCCTCCTCACCGGGGTACTGGTAATCGAAGCAGCCGATACCGGTGTGGTGCACGTTGGCGTAGCACACCTCATTGAACAGCATCACGTCAAAGGGACGGGGTGCGTCGGGAGAGGTGACTACGAATTTCTTACCATTGTCCGTAAAATGTCCGTAGTTCATTGTCTTACCACCTTTATTGAAATTGTTTGGATTGTTTATATCATCCGCATGCCGCGGAATTTATACCGTCCTATTCAGGGATTGCACGGTGAGATCCTCCACAGAGGGAGCAGCTCCTTCCACACGGGACAGGGTCACCGTCACCGGATCACCCGTGAGAGAAAACCCATTTCGGGAGAAAATACAGTCGGTGTGCCCGAATTCCAGCCACACGTCCTGCACGAAGGCGTCCGCCTGCAGGGTCAATGCGTATCCCCCATCCTCACAGCACAGAGCGGCTGTAACGTGTGGCGGCAGATACGCAAAATCTTTCGCCCGCACAAACCGTACGGTCTGCTCACTGAGAGCGCTTCCCTCGGAATCGACCAGCACTGCCGTCACCACGCAGGTGCGCCTTTGCTCGTCACTCAACGGGGTGAAATCGCACACGCCGATGTCCGCCGCCGACCGAGGCGAAATCTGCATCGTATATTCCCCGCTGTCCAGCACCGTCAGATCGTTGCGGAGCAACCGCCATTTCACGCGTCCCACAAAAGGATCAGTGCTTTCGTTGACGACGCTGACGGTCACCTTGCCCTCTTCCTCGGTAAGCACGAGAAGATGAGGCGCATAAAACTCTCTTGCCGCGTACTGCAGTGCCTTCCACCGTCCGTCGTAGTCGATGGAGGACCAGGAGATACCCGGCCAGCAGTCGTTCACCTGCCAATAGAGAGAGCCCATACACTGTCCGCGGTGACGCCGCAGATGGCGGATGACGTAATCCACCATATCCGCCTGCAACCGCTGAGATAGATAGGCCTGCAGCGAAAAATCGTCGGGCACGCGGAAGTAATCCGCGATGCGCTCCATCAAATAGCCGTTGCCGTGGCGGCAGCTCTGCCGATGCCCCATCCCGGGGGTCATAAAGCCCAGGGGCTGTGCCATCCACTGCCCCAGCGATTTGGCCGAGGGCAGGGACTGGAACCCAAACTCCGACAAAAAGCGGCTCTCATAATCGCGGTACACCTCATAGGGCTTTTTACCGTGGAAAGCCTGCCAATCGTGGCAATCCATCCGCATGCGATCACCGGGATCGTCAAATCCGCCGCCCGAAGTCGGTGACGAGGGGATGTAGGTCACGTCCACCTCCGCCATCTTGAGGCAGTCGGGAATGATGTGCTCAAAGATCTTGAGATAGGTGGCTTTGACCGTCTCGTCCGCCAGCTCGCACCAGCCAGCCCAGCCCATCATAGCCTCTTCCATCTCGTTGTTGCCGCAAATCAGCGCCAAACAACTGCGATGGGAGAACCGCCACAGATTGTGGTCCAGCTCTCGCTTGGTCGACTCAATGAGGTCGGGGTCGTCATCGGGGAAACAGCAGGCGTACATCACGTCCTGCCACACCAGCAGACCCAGCTCGTCGCACAGATCAAAAAACCAATCCTCGGGATAGTAGCCACCGCCCCACACGCGGATCATGTTGAAGTGTGCCTCGGCACAGTCCGTAAGCAGCCGCCGGGTGCGTTCCCGACTCCATCGGGAGGGCATACAGTCCTCCGGTATGTAGTTGCCACCCATAATGAAGGGTGTGACCCCGTTAACGGTGAAGGTGAACTCCCGTCCGTAAGCATCGGCGGCGGTGGAGACCACCAAGGAGCGCAGGCCCAGAGTTTTCTCATCCCTGTCCACCTCACGTCCATCCACCAACAGGGTGGTGATGACGGTGTAGAGGGGTTGGTCACCCAATCCGTTGGGCCACCACAACCGCGGCTGTTCCACCGTCACGGCGGTGTCGCAACGGGTGGGGCCGTTCACGTCATAGGCTTGCCGGGCAGTAGCCACCGCCGCTCCATCGGGATCGGTGACGGTGACCGCCACCGTCACCCGCTCGGTGTGGGTGGCGTTGACACGGGTCTTGACCACAATATGAGCCGCCTCAGGGTCGGTCTGCTGCCGCAGGGTGACCCCGTCAAAAGAGGCCTCCTCCATCAGGAGCAGCCCCACCGGTCGGAACAGTCCCGCATTCACCATCTGGGGAGCAAAATCCCATCCGGCGGTGAAATGTGCCTTGCGGATGCTGTGGTAGCCGGAGAGGGACTCGTCGGAGCCCCGCAGATTGGGGTGTTCCTTGGCCCACTCAGCATACCACGGGCGGGGATCGCGGAAGGCAACCGCCACCACGTTATCCCCGTCGGTCAGCAGATCGGTGACGTCGTAATCAAAACGGCAATGGCAGTTGTCCGTCTCCCCCAGCACCTGACCGTTGAGGGTCACGGTCGCCAGCGTATCCACACCGTGAAACCGCAGCACCGCCCGTCGGATAGGCTCCGACGGGGCGTAGGTGAAGCTGCGGGTATACACGGGATCGATGGGCAGGTCACGGAGTGCCACCGCGTTCTCCTGCTCATACGGCTCGGGGATCACACCCCAAGCCAGCAGATCGGTGTAGTAATCACCCGGCACGGTGGCCTCTCCCTGCCCCAAAGAACAGATCATCTGCCACCTGCCGTTCAAATCCATCCGTTTCATCTGTCTCAACGATAGCAGATGAAGGTCTTGATCTCAAAGGGCTTGAAGGTCACATCCGCCACGCCGTCGGTCAATACCACATCGGCAAAGGCCTCCTCCAGCATATTGGCTTCCTTCACGCACTTCACGTCGGCGGGGAAGGTCAGCTGGGTAACGGTACGGGCGCGCTCCGCCTCGTACAGACGCACCACGTAGGCGTTCTCGATGTCCTCGGCAGGCTTCACTGCCTCCACGATGACGTTGTCCGCATCCACCAGCACGGGAGCAGCCAGCGGCTTGCTCAACGCACCGGGGGCCACAATGACGGGGCAGTTCAGCTCATAGGCGGGATACACCACGTTTGCCACGCAGAAGTCGCCGCAGTGGGGCAGGATGCTGTAGGTCATCTCGTGGACGCCGAAGTCGCCGGCGGGATCGGGATGAACACCGCCGCGGTGCAGGGACAGACGCATATCCGAGCCGCGCACAGAGATGCCGTATTTGCAATCGTTGAGCATGGCCACGCCGAAGCGGCTCTCGGAGATGTCGGTCCACTTCAGGTTGCACACCTCAAAGCGAGCAGTTTCCACAGAATCGTTCTCGGTGGTGGGACGCTCGATGTGACCGAACTGGATCTCGTGCTTAGCCTTGGTGGCCAGCACGTCCACGTCAAAGCTCACCTTTAAGAGCTGGTGCTTATCCTTCCAGTCCACCTTGGCGTGGAAATCCACGCGAGGACTGTCAGCGTAGAAGATGGTGTCCACGTCGATGCGGGAATAGTTGCCGATCTTATAGGCGGAACGGATACGCAGTTCCACAGCACCCTCGGACACCACCTTGCGCTCGATGAGCTGGGTCTGGGGACGCATCTTAAACTTCTGGTCGTATTCCACGTCCCAGTTATCCCAATACTCGGGGATGTCCTCGCCCGTATAGAAGGTGCCCAAGGGGGCGGCACCCTCGCGGCGCAGCTGACGGCCCGACTGCTTGTCGATGAAGGAGGCGATGTAGCCGCACTCGTCAAAATCAACAGAGGCGAAGGGAGTCTCCAGATGGTTGCCGTCATAAGTAAAGACAGATGCGCCGTTATCGCAGGTGTCGGTCAGTGCCACGCTCTTGGCCTCAAAGGCGCCCAGCGCTACACCGCCCACGGCGATCTTCTTACGGCCAAACAGATCCTCATAAGGCTGGTTTTTGGCCTCGGCAACGTACTTGCCGTTGTCGTCGATGTTCACCACGTCCTCGCGATCGAAGGACAGGGGATTGACCAAGGTCAGGGCGTTGTCGCCCTGTGCCACGGTGGCGGCCAGACGCTGGGTCTCACCGTCCACGGTGACGATCAGCTCGCCCACGATCTTTTCGGAGCGATCGTGCACGCACTGGATGCAGGTGCCGGGCAGGATGTCGTGGAACTGATTCTCCAGCAGTTCCTTCACCCACACGTCATAGTCGTGGGCGTCATACTCCGCGCCGGTCATCACCGCCATCAACTCCATGTTGCGCAGGGCATTCTCGCACAGGCGGTTGTTGCGCTTGGTTTGGTGGCGCTGGGTCAGGGTACCGCGGTGCAGCTCCAGATACAATTCGCCGTTGTACACCGGCATCTTGTCGTAGTTCTGCTCCATCTCGGCACCAAACTCGCTGATGGTCTTGTACTCCACCTTAGGCAGGCCGTTGATCTCCATCACGCGGGTGGCCTCCTCCACCATCACGTCGGTGGGGCCGCCGCCGCCGTCACCGTAGCCGAAGGCCACCAGACGGCTCTCGTCGGAGGTCTTATCCTGCAGAGCGGACACGTGGTTCATCAGCAGATGGGGTGCCGGCTCGCAGTGGGTGATGTTGAAGTGGGTGATGACCTCGCTGCCATCGATACCCACCCAACGGAAGGTCTCAAAGGGGAATTTGTTGTGTTCGTTCCAGCTCAGCTTGGTGGTGTAGAAATACTTCATACCGCAACCGCGCATGATCTGGGGAATGGCGGCGTTATAACCGAAGGTGTCGGGCAGCCAGAAGGCGTCGTTGGTGATACCGAACTTCTCCTGCAGGTACTTCTGACCCTTCAGGAACTGGCGCACCATAAACTCGCCGCCGGTGATGTTGCAGTCGCACTCCACCCAGGCGCCGCCGTTGACCTCAAAGCGGCCCTCAGCCTGACGCTTCTTGATGTCCTCAAAGATCTCGGGGTACTTATCCTCCATCCAGTAGGTGTGCAGCACGGAAGACTGAATGAACTTGTAATCCGCGTACTGATCCATCAGCACCAGCGCGTTGGCAAAGGTGCGGGCGCACTTGCGGATGGTCTCGGCGATGGGCCACAGCCAGGCGGTGTCCATGTGAGAGTGGCCCACGATGCCCACCTTGCCGTAGGTGTCACCGCAGGTCTGACCGGTGAACATCTCGCTCATAATCTCGTTGCAACGGCGCACGCCGGCAATCACGGTCTCGTAGTCCACCATGGTGGGGTGCAGAACCGCCTCGGCAAACACGCGCTCCAGCATATTGATGGCACGCGCCTTCAGGAAAGGATTCTGGTGGATCTCCGCCATAGACAGCAGGATGCGCAGATCGCGCACGAAATTCTTGATCTCCCAGTTGCAGGTGGCCACGTATACATTGTGGAAAGTGTGGCGATAGTGGGAATCGGGCATAGCGTGCTCACGGGCGTAGGGATGCACCTCACGCTCGTCGTGCCAGGCATAGCACTCCAGATCGATATGATAGGTCTTGCCGGCCTCGGCGCATTTGGTCAGCAGAATGTTGTGCTGCAGACCGTCGTAGTTCTTCATAATGGTGCCGTACATACCCATGGGCTTGCCGTCTACAAACAGAAGGCCCTCCCGCAGCTCGGTGTTCTGCAGGACGAACAGCTCCTTGCCATCCAATTCGGCGGGAACGGTATAGTCAAACTTCACCCACAGGTTGCCGTACTCGCCACCCCAGACGTAGCCGTCTTTGATGGTCTGATACTCGGCGTCGGGAGCCTGACGGAAATGCTCTTTGGTCTCGTAGCCCTGCACCTCGCTGAAGGTCTGCTCGGCGTGGTACACGTAGCCGGCATACTGCCAGGTCAGGTTTTGAAGCTTCTTGAGCATACGGTCATTAAAGCTTTGATAATGCATACTTTCTCCTCCTTTGAATACAAAAGCGGTGAATTTCGGGTTAGACTACCCGATTTTTCCATTCTGCATTATACCACTATATATAGTAGAGTTCAACCAGGATTTACCATATTCAGTAGAAAATGATACTCTTGTCGTTAAATTGCTACATTGCGTAAATGCCCATTCCGTGCTATAATCATACCATCCCAAAAGGAGGATACAAAATGACCTACAAAACCGTCCGCACAGGAATTTTCCGCTCCCGTCCCAATCGTTTTATCGCCATTGTGAATATCGACGGCACCGACACCGTCTGCCACGTCAAAAACACCGGCCGCTGCAAGGAATTGCTCACCCCCGGCTGCACCGTGATTTTGGAGCAAGCAAATAACCCCAACCGCAAGACCCCCTACGACCTCATCGCGGTGTACAAGGGTGACCGCCTCATCAATATGGACAGCCAGGCTCCCAACGCCGTAGCCGCCGATTTTCTCTCGGCTCGCTTCCCCGATGCCACCATCCGCCGGGAGGTCACCTACGGCGATTCTCGCTTCGATTTTCACATCCACAACGGCGACGAGGAATGGTTTGTAGAGGTAAAAGGTTGCACGCTGGAAATCAACAACGTGGGCTATTTCCCCGACGCCCCCACAGAGCGGGGTGTCAAGCACCTGCGCCACCTCTCCCGCGCCGTATCGGAGGGTTTTCACGCGGCCGTTTTGTTCATCATCCAGATGAAGGGAGTTGCCGCCATCCGCCCCAACGATACCACTCACCCCGCCTTCGGCGATGCCCTGCGTCAGGCCGCCGCGGCAGGCGTAGAGGTATGGGCGGTGGACTGCACCGTCACCCCCGATTCTCTCACCCACAGGAACCCTGTCCCCGTCCAACTTTAACCGCCAAAATTCTCCAATTTTCGTCATTCTTGACAATTGCTATCCGCGTATCCCGTATGTTATAATCTTCTCGTGCTCCTACGGAGCAAAAACTGTGAAAAGAAGGTCGTAAACGATGAAAAAGCTGCTCTCCCTGCTCCTGTGCGTTCTGCTGATGGTTTCCATGCTAGCCGCCTGCGGCAAGAAGGATGACTCCAAAAAGGACGACACCACCAAGACCACCGCTTCCAACGCGACTACCACCACGACCACTGTCACCGTGACCCCCGACAACACCGATGGCACCACCACCGGCACCGAGACCGAGGGCACCGACGGCACCACCTCTGCCACCGAAGGCACCGATGCCACTCAGAGCACTCAAGGTACTCAGGGCACCAATCCCACCAACAAACCCACCACCGGCACCACCGATGGCCCCACCATCTGCCCCACGGCTCCTCCCAAGGATAAGGACACCATCGCCAACGCCCGTGCCGCCAAAGCAGGCGATGCCGTTGAGGTTACCGGCGTGGTGGCCCGCATCACCTACGCCTTCGGTATGAAACCCGCCGGTCTGATGCTGGTGGACGACAGCGGCTCCATCTACGTTTACGACAGCAATATCGCCTCTCAGGTGAAGGTGGGCAACACCATCACCATCAAAGGCACCAAGGCCTTTTGGATTCTGGACACCGAGATGAACAACGCCCAGAAATTCGGCTATAAGGGCTGCAACCAGATTGAAAAGGCCACCCTCCTTTCCAACGACGGCAAGACCTCCGCATTTAGCACCAAGGGCATCACCTCCACCACCGTGAAGGAGATTATGGATACCCCCGCCTCTCAGGACATCACCTCTAAGATTTACAAGGTGACCGCCCTGGTGAAGAAGGCTCCCGGCAACGGCTTTACCAACTACTACATCAACGACCTGGACGGCAAGACCGGATCCTACGTGTACACCCAGTGCAACGGCTCCGATTTCTCTTGGCTGGACAAGTTTGACGGCAAGATCTGCACCGTCTACCTGACCGCCCTCAACGCCAAGTCTTCCTCCTCCGGCTGCGTGTGGCGCTTCCTGCCCATCGACGTCAAGGACGAGGGCTTCGACGTTTCCTCCGTCAACGTGGCGGAGCATGTGGTCAAGTACTACGGCATTCCCCAGTTCCTGACCTCCTACACCGGCGACCCTGCTTTGGAGCTGATCACCTCCGTGGATTCCGACCTGCTGCAGTTCAAGGGTGCCAAGCTGACCTATGCCTCCAACGATACCAAGGTGGCCACCGTCAGCGGCAACGTGCTGCACTGCCTGTCCACCGGCAAGGTGACCATCACCGTCACCGGCTCCTACAGCGGCAAAACCTATTCCGAGAAGATCACCCTCAACGTCACCATCAACAAGCCCGCCGAGACCTATCCCACCGTGGCCGACGCCATCGCCGCCAAGGTGGGTGACAAGGTCACCGTCAAGGGCATTGTCGGCCCCTCTCTGGTCAACAAGACCGGCTTCTACATCATCGATAAGAGCGGCGTCATCGCCGTTGAGACCACCGCCGCCGTGATGGAGACCATCGAGATCGGCCATGAGGTGGTCATCGAGGCCACCCGCGGTTTGAATACCAAGGATAAGGATTACGGCCAGACCTGCCTGAAGGAGGCCACCATCAAGGTGAATAACTACGGCAGCCACGCCTACCCCACCGACGCCTTCAAGGGCGACATCACCGTTAAGGATTTCTACGCCCTGTCCATCAATACCGACTACACCACCCACGTGTACACCATGAAGGCCACCGTCAAGCTGGAGGAGACCGCCTACTACACCAACATCATGCTCACCGACGGCTCCACCGATGTGCGTCTGTACTGCTCCTCCGCCAGCCAGTACAACTGGCTGAAGGCCTTTGCCGGCAAGGAGGTCACCGTGGAGATCGCCCCCTGCAACTGGAACAGCAAGAACTACTACACCGGCTGCGTGCTGTCCGTCATTAACGAGGACGGCAGCAAGACCTACAACCAGCTGAACTTCAACTGATCGACCTTTCTTTGAGAGCCTGCGGCACCCGCCGCAGGCTCTTTTATGTGCGGGCGGCAGACTGCCGCCCCTACCGTCTTTAACAAAGATCGGATAGAATCCGCAGGGGCGGATTCCATATCCGCCCGTCCCGTCACGCCCCCTATTTTCCTCTTTTTTTACCGAAATACTGGACAACCTATCAAAAAGCGTGTAAAATAGAAATGTTATGACTATGGGAAATGATCGTTTCCCAAATCGAGAAAGGGGGAAAACACGATGGAAAAATGGGATCTGCTGGATGCCGACGGCAATTTCACAGGCCGCATGATTATACGCGGTGAACCCTTATTGCCCGGCATGTATCACCTGGTAGAGCACATCTGGATCGTGGACTCCAAGGGGCGCCTGCTGATCCAGCAGCGTAACCCCGACTTAAAACTGATGCCCGGCGTATGGGCCGCCAACAGCGGCAGTGCCCAAGCCGGCGAGGACAGCGAGAGCGCCGCCCGCCGCGAACTGTTTGAGGAACTGAGCATCCGCACCGCACCCGGCGAATTGGTGTACGGCGGCCGTATGCGGCGGCGCAATTCCTTCACCGATTTCTGGCTTCTCTACCGCGATATCGACGCGTCCTCGCTGCGCCTGCAGCAGGAGGAGGTGGCACAGGTCAAGTGGGTCACCCCCGAAGAGCTGATTGCGATGCTGGGGGATCGGTCCTTCCACCATTATGGCACCGCCTACTTCCAGTTCGTCTTCCGCGCCATCGAGCGTGGGCGCCGCACCCTCTACGTCACCGATCTGGACGGCACCCTGCTGCAGAATAACCAGACCCTGTCCGATCACACCGTGGAGACGGTCAACCGCCTCATCAGCCGCGGCATGATGATCTCCGCCGCCACCGCCCGCGGCACCATCGGTGTGCAATGCGTCCAGCTGGGGCGCATCCGCTTCCAGACCCCTATCATTATGCTGGGCGGCGTACTGCTGTACGACCTCTACCGCCGCCGTATTCTCCACAGCTGCGACCTCTCCGCCGCCACCGTAGGCGCGGTGCTGCAGGTGTTCGCCGATTTGGGCCGTCATCCCCAGCTCTACCGCCGTCGGGGCAACGAGGTGCACATCTACTACACCGACCTGACCGCGGAGGAGGAAAAATTCATCCATCGTACCGACCCCAATGGTCGCACCTTTGACCACTTCTACCACCGCGTTTCCTATCTGCGCAGCACCCCCGCCATCTTCTTCAGCTGTCAGGGCCCCCACGCCGTGCAGTCCGAGCTGGCGGCGCGTCTCGAGCACATCCCCGGCATCCGCGTGGTGCTGTACGCCGACACCTACGCCGAGGATAACTGGTTCTTAGAGATCTGCCGCGACGACGCAGACAAGGGCAGCGCTGTCCGCCGCCTGTGCCAGCGTGTGGGCGCGGACCGTCTGGTGGTGTTTGGCGACAATCGCAACGACATCCCTCTCTTCCGTGAGGCGGATCTGGCACTGTGCGTTGCCAACGGCTCCCCCGAAGCCAAATCGGCAGCCGACCGCATCATCGAGGCCAATACCGACGAGGGTGTGCCCAACTATCTCCACGCGATCTACAACAGAAAGGTGTGACCTTTGTATGTTCAGCGACGCTTTGTGCCGCCGCTTTGTGAAAGACAGCGACCGCACCGACGATCCTAAGGTGCGCCTGGCCTACGGCCGCCTGGCGGGTATCGTGGGCATCGTGTGCAACCTGCTTTTGTGCGGCTTCAAGCTGCTGGCGGGTATTCTCGCCGGCAGTCTGGCCATGATTGCCGACGCTTTCAACAACCTGTCTGACGCCGGCTCCTCCATCGTCACCCTCATCGGCTTCAAGCTGGCCGGTGCTCCTGCCGACGACGACCATCCCTTCGGCCACGGCCGTATGGAATACCTATCTGCCATGGGCGTGGCGGTGCTCATCATCCTCGCCGGCTTCGAGCTGGCTACCACCGCCATCGACAAAATGATCCACCCCGCCGCCTCCAGCTTTAGCCTGATCGCCGCCATCATTCTGGCGGTATCCATCGGCGTGAAATTGTGGATGGCGGTATTCAACCGCCGCATCGGCAAGCGCATCCACTCCGACGCCCTCTGCGCCGCCGCTTTGGACAGCCGCAACGACGTCATCTGCACCGGTCTGGTGCTGGCATCCTCGGTGCTGGGCCTGTGGCTTCCCGTTTCCGTCGACGGCTACATGGGTATGGCGGTGGCACTGTTCGTTATCTGGTCCGGCTTCACGGTGATCAAGGACACCGTCTCCCCCCTACTGGGCCAGGCTCCCGATCCCGGGTTGGTGCAGGGCATCCAGCAGACCGTCCTCTCCTATGAGGGCGTGGTAGGCATCCACGACCTCATCGTCCATGATTACGGTCCCGGCCGCGTCTTCGTGTCCCTCCACGCCGAGGTGCCGGAGGACCAGCCAATCAGCAAGAGCCACGACGTCATCGACAATATTGAGATGGAACTGCAGGAGAAGTTCAACATCCTTTCCTGTATCCATATGGACCCCGTAGACACCGACAACCCCGAGACCCTGCGCCTCAAAGAAGTGGCCATCCGCCTGATGAACGAGGTGGACGAGTCCCTCACCCTCCACGATTTCCGCGTGGTGACCGGCGATACCCACACCAATCTGCTGTTTGATCTGGTGGTGCCCCACGGCCATCCCGACGGCCAGGGCGCGGCAGCCCGTCTGCGGGACGCGGTGCATACCCACGACCCCAAGCTCTACGCCGTCATTAAGGTAGAACACAGCTATACATAAACGAAAAAAGAGCAGGTCGCCTGCTCTTTTTTATTTTTTCACATTTCCTCTTTCATTTCTTTGTATAATGTGTTATGATAAGATAAATATGGGATATTCTACCCAGAATTAGGAGGTATAACTATGGCATCCAAGACCTATACCGTCCCCCTTTCCGCGATTATTAAAGAGACCTCACTGGAGGTCGTGTATACACCCTGCCCCCCTGAGGAGCGGATGGTGATTTCCGCCGATGTCAACCGTCCCGGTCTGGCACTCAGCGGCTATCTGGACTATTTTGACAGCGACCGTATCCAAATTATGGGTAAGAATGAGTACGGCTTTATGGAGAACCTGCCCCACGACCTGCGGGACAGTCATCTCAACGACCTGGTGGGCACCAACCCTCCGGCCATTATCGTCACCCGTGACCTGCCCATTATGCCCGAATTGCTGGAGTGTTGCCACGAGCACGGCGTGCCTCTGCTGCGAAGCAAAGAGTCCACCTCCTCTCTGATGGCGGCACTCATCGGCTACCTCAGCGTGCAGTTAGCCCCCCGCATCACCCGCCACGGTGTGCTGGTGGAGGTGTACGGTGAGGGCGTCCTGCTGCTGGGCGACAGCGGCATCGGCAAGAGCGAGACCGCCATCGAGCTGATTAAGCGCGGCCATCGCCTCATCGCCGACGATGCGGTGGAGATCCGCCGTGTATCCGCCAAAACCTTGGTGGGCTCCTCCCCCGACAATATCCGCCACTTCATTGAACTGCGAGGCATTGGTATTGTCAACGTCCGCCGTATGTACGGTATCGGCTCGGTCAAAAACACCGAAAAGATCAACATGGTCATCCAGTTAGAGCCGTGGGAGCAGGGCAAGAATTACGACCGCATGGGTCTGGATGGGGAAACTGTCAACATTCTGGGCATCGAGGTGCCCAGCATCACCATCCCCGTCTCTCCCGGCCGTAATCTGGCAGTCATCATCGAGAGTGCGGCCATGAACAACCGCCAGAAGAAGATGGGCTACAACGCCGCCCAGGAGCTACTGCACAAGCTGGGTATGGCCGATGATATCGACATGCCCGACACCTCCCAGTGGGATCATTACTGATTGCTTGGAGTTGACATCATGAACTATCAACATCTGATAGATACCGCCACCAAATGGAACTGTAGCGTTACCGAGCAAGCGCCTATGGCCGCCGCCACCACCTTCCGTGTGGGCGGTCCTGCCGACCTGCTCATTGACCTGCCCAGTGCCGCCGCTGCCATGGCGGCGGTGAATGTGTGCCGCGAAGAGAACATTCCTTATCTGTTCATCGGCAACGGTTCCAATCTGGTGGTGGGGGATAAAGGCTTTCGCGGCGTAGTACTGCGTTTGGACGGCCGTAAGGCCCAGCCTATGCTGTTGGAGGACGGCCGCATCTACGCCCCTGCGGGAATGTCCCTGCAGCGGCTGTGCCTGTTTGCCCGGGATCACAGCCTAACGGGGCTGGAATTCGCCTATGGTATCCCCGGTACCGTAGGCGGCGCGGTGTATATGAACGCCGGCGCCTACGATGGCGAGATGGCCGGTGTGGTGGAGTCCGCCGACTGCGTCACCCCCGACGGCATCTTGGCTACTCTCTCGGCCGAAGAACTGCAGATGACCTACCGCCACACCGCCCTGATGGAGGGTGATTACATCGTCACCGGTGCCACCCTACGGCTGCAGGCAGGCGATAAAGAGGCCATCTGGACCAGAATGAAAGAGCTGATGGCTCGCCGTCACGAAAAGCAACCGCTGGAATATCCCTCCGCCGGCAGTTTTTTTAAGCGTCCCGAGGGCTACTTTGCCGGCAAACTGATTCAGGACGCAGGCCTCAAGGGCTTCACCATTGGTGGCGCTCAGATCAGCGAAAAGCACGCGGGCTTCGTCATCAATCGGGGCGGCGCCACCGCCGCCGACTTGGTGGCACTGCGCAATCGGGTGCAGGAAAAGGTGTACGCCGAGTTTGGTGTCCATCTTGAAACCGAGGTCCGCTTCGTAGGAGAGTTTTGATTCTCCTTTGACCCAAAAGAAAGGAACCGCACTATGGAACTTATCATCGTCACCGGTATGTCGGGTGCCGGCAAATCCTTGGCCAGCAAGGCACTGGAGGACATCGGCTATTACTGCGTGGACAATATGCCCCCCGCTCTGATGCCCCCCTTCCTGCAACTATGCCATCAGAGCAGTCAGCCTTTGGAGCGCATTGCACTGGTGACGGATGTGCGCGCAGGCACCCTGTTTGAGGAATTACAGGCCGTCCTCCCCGCCCTCGCTCAGGCAGTGGACGTGTGTCAGGTGCTGTTTCTGGATTGCAACACCGAGGTGCTGCGCCGCCGATTCAAAGAAAGCCGCCGCACCCACCCCTTGGCGGGTCCCGAATGCCCCATCGAGCAAGCGCTGGCGCAGGAGCGGGAGCTGCTGGCACCCCTCTTTGAGATGGCGGATTACCGCATCGACACCACCTATCTCACCTCTGCTCAGCTCAAGAGCCGCATCTCCGACTTTTTCCGCGATGAGCCGGATACCGAGATGAAGGTGCAGCTGATGTCCTTCGGCTTTAAGTACGGCTACCCTGCCGAGGCGGACATTATGCTGGACGTGCGTTGCCTACCCAACCCCTACTATGTGGAGGAATTGCGTCCCCTCACCGGTATGGACAAGCCGGTGCAGGATTACGTGATGAACAATCCCGATGCCCCCATCTTCCTCACCCGCCTGCAGGCCCTGCTCAATCACCTGCTCCCCTTGTATCAAAAGGAGGGACGCAGTCAACTGGTCATCGCCATCGGCTGCACCGGCGGCAAGCACCGCTCGGTGACCATGGTCAACGAATTGGCCAAAGCCTTCCCCGACCGTCGCCTGCTGGTATTCCATCGGGATATGGGACGGGAATGATCTTTTTCATGCAAACGGAGGTTTTCTTATGAATCCACTAACCTACATCACCCTACGGGAACAGCCTCAGCGCAAAGAGCAGGCTGCCCAATGGTTTCACAGCAAATGGGGTGTGCCCCAAAAGGCGTATCTGGAATGCATGGACGCCTATCTGAGTGGCGACACCGAATACGGCTGGTATCTCTGTCTGAATGGCGAGGCCATCGTGGGTGGCCTGGGTGTGATTGAAAACGATTTTCACGACCGCCCCGACCTGACTCCTAACGTTTGCGCCGTCTACACCGAAGAGACCCACCGCAAGCAAGGCATTGCCGGCCATCTGCTGAATATGGCGGTAGAGGACCTGCGCAACAAGGGGACTTCCCCCGTCTATCTGGTCACCGACCACATCGGCTTCTACGAGCGATACGGCTGGGAGTTTCTCTGTATGGTGCAGGGCGACGGCGAGCCGGATATGACCCGTATGTACATTCACCGCTGATCAAAGTACCACATGAAAGGAGGCACAGCCGTGTCCTTTTCCTCCGAAGCGAAAAAAGAAATTGCCGCCGAGATGCCGGACAAGCTGTGCTGTCGCACCGCCCAAGCCTATGGTATGCTCCAGTGCGGTCACGCCTTTTCCACTGCCGAGATCTCTCTGCAAACCGAATCGGAAGAGATCGCGGACACCTACGATCGCTTGATCAGCCGCATCTGCTCCATTCCCCGCCCTGTGCGGGACACCCTGCGCCGCCGCACCACCCTGCATCAGAGTCGGATCCTGGATCCTGCCCATCGTATGGCGGCGCTGGAGCACTTTGGCCACAGCGCAGGCGAGGTGTCCCTGCGACTCAACCGCGCCAACTTAGACTGCGATGCCTGCGCCCGCGCCTATCTGCGGGGTGCCTTCTTGGTCTGCGGTGCGGTCACCGACCCCGAGCGGGATTATCATTTGGAGTTTGCCCTCCCCCACTACAACCTCAGCCGCGACCTGCTCACCCTCCTGCGCGAGGTGGACTTCCCTGCCAAATCCACCACCCGCGGCGGTAATTACATCGTCTATATCAAAGGGAGCGAGGCCATCGAGGATTGCCTGACCTACCTCGGCGCCACCCGCGCCGCCTTGGAGATGATGGGTGTCAAGATGGTCAAGAGCATCCGCAACGATACCAACCGCCGCATCAACTGCGAATCCGCCAACATCGACAAAACGGTGATGGCGGCGGGGAATCAGCTGGATGCGGTGCGCAAGATTCAGGAAACCTGCGGCATCGGCGCCCTGCCCGAAGAGCTGCAGACTGTAGCAAAGCTGCGCTGGGAAAACCCCGAACTCTCCCTACGGGATCTGGGCGAACTGATGGAGCCGCCCCTGTCCCGCAGCGGTGTCAATCACCGCCTGCAACGCATCCTCAAATTTGCTGAAAACCTGGAAAATTGACGGTAAACCTATACCGAACCTATACCTGACCTATACCTCACCTGACCGAAAGGAGGCGCCGACTATGACAGACTTTGTACACTTGCACGTACATACCGAATACTCTCTTTTGGACGGCGCCTGCCGTATCCCGGCGTTGGTGGCACGCGCTAAGGAACTGGGTCAAACGGCCCTGGCCATCACCGACCACGGTGCCATGTACGGTGTCATCGACTTCTACAAAGAGTGCAAAAAGCAGGGCATTAAGCCCATCCTCGGCTGTGAGGTCTACGTGGCCGCACGGACGATGCAGGACAAGGTCCACGGTCCTGACAGCGAATACCACCATCTGGTGCTCCTCTGCGAAAACGAGGTGGGCTATCAAAATCTGCTGAAGCTGGTTTCCCAAGCATGGACCGAGGGATTTTACATCAAACCCCGTGTGGACCACGCCCTATTGGAAAAATATCACGAGGGTCTGATTGCCCTCTCAGCCTGCTTAGCGGGCGAGATTCCCCACGCCATTGCTCGTTCTGATTTTGGCAAAGCGCGACAACTGGTGCAATGGTACGCCAACCTCTTTGGCCCCGACCATTTCTATCTGGAATTGCAGGACCACGGCATGAAGGAGCAAAAGGAGCTCAACGGCGTGCTCACCCGTATGGGACGGGAATTCGGTATCCCCTTGGTGTGCACCAACGACGTGCACTACATCCGCAAGGAGGACGCCGAAATGCAACGGGTGTTGTGCTGCATCCAGACCGCCACCACCCTGCAGGAAGATAACCCCTTAAACTTTGAAACCGAAGAATTCTATCTCAAATCCGCCGACGAGATGGCTCCTCTCTTCCCTGCGGACGCCATCGAAAACACCGCCAAGATCGCCCGGCGGTGTCAGGTAGAGATTGAGTTTGGCAATATTAAGCTCCCTGCCTTTGAGAGCCCGGGCGGGGACAGCAACGCCTATTTAGAGCATCTGTGCCGTCAGGGTATGCGTCGCCTATACGGCGACACCCCCGACCAAAAGGTCATCGACCGTTTAGAGTATGAACTATCGGTCATTCGTCGGATGGGATATGCGGACTATTACCTCATCGTGGCGGATTATGTGGGCTACGCCCGTACCCACGACATCCCCGTGGGTCCCGGTCGTGGCTCGGGCGCGGGCAGTCTGTGCGCCTATTGCATGGGCATCACCCTCATCGATCCCTTGCAGTACGACCTCTTATTTGAGCGATTTCTCAACCCCGAGCGTGTCAGCATGCCCGACTTTGACGTGGACTTCTGCACCGAAAAGCGACAGCAGGTCATCGACTACGTTATCGGCAAATACGGCGCCGATCGGGTGGCGCAGATCATCACCTTCGGCACCATGGCGGCTAAAGCCGCCGTCCGTGACGTGGCCCGCGCCATGGGTCTGCCCTATGCGGTGGGCGACAAGGTGTCCAAGCTCATCCCCCCGGGGATGAATATGACGCTGGAGCGCGCCCTCAGCGAAAGCAGCAAGCTGAGCGACCTGCGGGACAGCGACCCTCAGGTAGCCGCCCTACTGGAGATGGCGATGAAGGTGGAGGGATTCCCTCGCAACGCCTCCACCCACGCGGCAGGTGTCGTGATATCCCCCAAGCCCGTCAGCGAATACGTGCCCCTGTGTATGAACCACGAAGCGGTGGCCACCCAGTATCCTATGAACAACTTGGAGGAGCTGGGTATCCTCAAAATGGACTTCCTCGGTCTGCGCAACCTGACGGTCATCGCGGATGCCGAAAAAATGATCCAAAAACACACACCCGATTTTGCGGTGGCGGACATTCCGCTGGACGACAAGCGGGTGTATCAGATGCTGTCTGAGGGCAAATCCGACGGCGTATTCCAGATGGAATCGGGAGGATTAAAGCGGGTGCTGATGCAGCTGCGTCCCACCCGATTTGAGGACCTCATCGCGGTGATCTCCCTCTACCGTCCCGGGCCCATGGACTCCATCCCGAAATACATCAACAACAGCCGTCACCCCAACAAGGTGAAATACGCCCACCCCCTGTTAGAGCCGATTCTCAAGGTCACCTACGGGTGCATCGTCTATCAGGAGCAGGTGATGCAGGTGCTGCAGGCGTTGGCGGGCTATTCCTTCGGCCGCGCCGACGTAGTCCGTCGGGCTATGGCCAAGAAAAAGCACGACGTGATGGAGAAAGAGCGGGAGATCTTTGTCAATGGCTTGACCGAAAACGGCGAGGTTAAGGTGGAGGGCTGTGTGCGCCGCGGCGTGCCCGCCGCCGTCGCCAACAAAATTTTCGACGAGATGGCCTCCTTTGCCTCCTACGCCTTTAACAAATCTCACGCCGCGGCATACGCGCTGGTGGCGTATCAGACCGCCTATCTCAAGTGCCTGTACCCCCGCGAGTATATGGCCGCCCTGTTGACCAGCGTGCTGGGCAGCGGCAAGGTGGTCACCTACATCCGCGAGTGCGAGCGGATGGGCATCCCCGTACTGCCGCCCTCTGTGAACGAGTCCCACGCCGACTTTATGGTGGTGGGGGATCACATCCGATTCGGTCTGCTGGCGGTGAAAAACATCGGACGGGGATTCGTGGACGTGCTGGTGGCAGAGCGGGAGAAAAACGGCCCCTACACAGGCTTCTACCGCTTCTGCAAGCGGCTGAGCGCCCACCGCGAATTTAACCGCTTAGGGTTAGACAGCCTCATCCACTGCGGTGCCCTGGACGGTCTGGGGCTCAACCGCCGCCAGATGATCCAGATGTCGCCGCTGGTAATGGACCAGCTGGACAATCAGAGCCGCTATGCCATGGACGGTCAGGTGGGATTCTTCGATGCCGCCGAGGCCGCCGGTGACACCCCCATCACCCCTCCCGACGTGGAGGAGGTGCCCTACGCTGGGCTGCTGCAGATGGAAAAAGAGGCCACGGGGCTGTACCTGACCGGTCACCCCCTGACACCCTATAAGGAGCACTATAAACCCCTGCGGTGCGTCCGACTGGATCGGGTGCTGGCCGCCATCGAGGAGGGTGCCGACACCTATCGGGACGGCACCACCATCCGCACCCTGTGTATGGTGGGGGCGGTGCGGGTGCAGCCCACCAAGACGGGAGCGAAGATGGCTTACGTCCGTGTGGAGGATCTGTACGGCTCCATCGAGGCCGTGGTCTTCCCCAAGACCTGGGCGCAGTATGAAGAACTGCTGGGTGCCGGTCAGGCGGTGCTGATGACCGGACGGCTGGATGTGCAGGAGGAGAAGGACCCCAAGCTGCTCTGCGAGCGGGTGGAGGCGGTCCCCGACACCCCGCCGGCTATGCCCCGGGCAGAGAAGAGCCGAAACCCCAGAGCAGGTGTTTATCTGCGGCTGCCCGGCGAGGGTAGCAGGGAGTTTGAAAGCGCTTACAATGCCGTAAAATCAAGCAGAGGCGAGACGCCGGTGTATATCCGCTTCGCGGACAGCGGCAAGCTGGTGAAAGCACCGAAGGAGTGGTCTGTGACCCCCAACGAGGGGCTTTTGCAAGAGCTCCGACGGCTGTTGGGCGAGGACAACGTGGCTGTGGTGGAGTAAAAACTCCCTCCGTCACGGCTACGCCGTGCCACCTCCCTCAAGAGGGAGGCAAGACAAGTTTTCTGCGCAAAAAAACGCTGACCGAAATCGGTCAGCGTTTTTGTTTTGCGATCAAATTTTATTAGCAGATTTCCACTCGATGTAATCGTCGTAGGACATCATCTTGTCGATGAGCTTGCCGTCCTTCAACTCCATGATGCGGTCCGCCACCGTCTGAATGAACTGGTGGTCGTAGGAGGAGAACAGCACGTTACCGGGGAAGTGGGTCAGACCGTCGTTGACGGCGGTGATGGACTCCAGATCCAGGTGGTTGGTGGGCTGGTCCAGCATCAGCACGTTGGAACCGTACATCATCATACGGGACAGCATGCAGCGCACCTTTTCACCACCGGAGAGCACCTTGACGGGCTTGAGCACGTCGTCGCCAGAGAACAGCATCTTGCCCAGGAAGCCGCGCAGGTAGGTCTCGGTATTGTCCTTGGAATACTGGTTGAGCCACTGGATCAGCGGCAGATCCACGCCATCGAAGAAGGCGGAGTTATCCTTGGGGAAGTAGGACAGGCTGGTGGTGCCGCCCCACTTGTAGCTGCCCTCGTCGGGCTCCAGCTCCCCTGCCAAGATCTTGAACAGGGTGGTGGTAGCGATCTCGTCCTGACCGACGAAAGCGACCTTGTCGCCCTTATTGATGCGGAAGGAGATGTTGTCCAACACCTTGACGCCGTCCACCGTCTTGGAGATGCCCTCCACGGCCAGAATCTCCTTGCCTGCCTCGCGGTCCATCTGGAAGCCCACATAGGGATAGCGGCGGGAGGAGGCAGGCATCTCCTCCACCGTCAGCTTATCCAGCAATTTACGGCGAGAGGTAGCCTGACGGGACTTGGACTTATTGGCGGAGAAGCGCTGAATGAAGGACTGGAGCTCTTTGATCTTCTCCTCGTTCTTCTTGTTCTGCTCGCGCATAATCTTCTGAATGAGCTGGCTGGACTCGTACCAGAAGTCGTAGTTACCGACGTAGATCTTGATCTTATTATAGTCCACGTCCACGATGTGGGTGCAGACGTTATTGAGGAAGTGACGGTCGTGGGACACCACGATGACGGTGCCGTCGTAGTCCATCAGGAAGTCCTCCAGCCAACGGATGGAGTCGATATCCAGGTGGTTGGTGGGCTCGTCCAGCAGGATGATGTCGGGGTGACCGAACAGGGCGCGGGCCAGCAGGATCTTCACCTTCTGCTTATCGCCCAGGGTGCCCATAATGTCGTACAGCATACTGTCGGACAGACCCAAGCCAGAGAGGATCTGCCCCGCCTCGGTCTCGGCCTCCCAGCCGTTCATCTCGGCAAACTCGCCCTCCAGCTGGGCGGCCAGCTCGCCGTCCTCGTCGGTGAAGTCCTCTTTGGCGTAGAGGGCGTCCTTCTGCTGCATGATCTCGAACAGGCGGGGATTGCCCTGGATGATGGTGTCCAGCACGGTCTGGTCGTCGTAGGCGAAGTGGTCCTGCTTGAGCACCGACATACGGGTACGCTTGTCGATGATGACCTCGCCACTGGTGGGCTCTAAGTCGCCGGACAGGATGCGCAGGAAGGTGGACTTGCCCGCGCCGTTGGCGCCGATGACGCCGTAGCAGTTGCCGGGGACAAACTTTAAGTCCACGTGCTTGAACAGGTCCTGGCCGCTGAAGTTAATACCAAGATCGGAAACGGTAATCATAGTGATTGCCTCCTTTGGGAGTAGTGAGAGCGCTCATGCGCATACTGGTATAGTATAACAGAAAGAGATGGAGGAATCAAGGGATAAAACAGAAAGAAACACCGCGGAAAATCCGCGGTGTTTCGTGTAGTATGTATAAAGAAAAGCAAAAACCCTTTTGCTAAACATTGTTTACACTCTTATTACATGTTTTGCTTATTAAATAAACGCACAGCAAAATAGAGAGTAATCACAAAAGAAACAGCCATCAAAGCATACCATACAGTCATTGATTCGGACAATTTATCGGCAACATCCGGAAGCTCAGCAAACCAAGCTTGATCAACAACATCTCCGCCATACCAAGAAAGCGCTTGTTCCATACTCAAATCAAAACCTTCAATGGCTTTTACACGGGCACCATTCTCGGTAGCCGCAGCAAAAAGCAAGCCTGTCAACACAAAAAAAGCGTGAAAACACAAGCGGTTTTTCCTCAAAAGCACGTCCGTTTCATACAATTTACTCACAGGCATCAAGAAAAAACACGCAATCAACCACAACCCTGCGATAACACAAATATGTAATCCACTGGCAGGCGCAATACAGCCGCTACGAGCGCGGTCTGCGGGACGTACCCACAGATGTGCTCATCCGCTTGGCGCGGTTGTACAAAACCACTACCGATTATATTTTGGGAATTATCAATAACAGATAACACAGCCTGCGTGATGCAGACGGTGTTTTTTGTTTTTCGGGACAGGAAACCCGTCCCACACGATATGGATTTGGAATGAGCCGGTAGGAGCACAGTCTCGCCCTACAAGCGCCCATCGTCTGTGCGAAGGACACAAAAAGCAGCCTTTTCCATACGGAAAAGGCTGCTTTTTGGTTTATGTAGTATTACAACACACCCAGACCTTCCAGCAGGATCTTGACGCCGATGAGGATGAGGATGATGCCGCCCAGACGCTCGGCGGCGGTGCCGTAACGGTCGCCCACCAGGCTACCCAGCTTCACCGCCAAAGCGGAAATGACAAAGGTAATGGCGGCGATGATGGCGACGGCGACCAGCAACTCCGGCAGAGGCTTGGCAAGGAAGGACACACCGGTGACCATAGCGTCGATGCTGGTGGCCACCGCCAGGGGGAACATCACGCGGGGGGCAAAGGACGCGGATGCACACTCACAGGCCTCTTCCTTATCAAAGGATTCCCGCAGCATATTGGCACCCACCAGAACCAACAGAGCGAAAGACACCCAATACGCGTAGCTGTCGATGAGGGTGGAGAAGGTGTGGCCCAAGGCGTAGCCAATGGCCGGCATCACGCCCTGAAAAATGCCGAAATAGGCACCCGCAATCAAGCAATGCTTCGGCTTGACCTGACAGACCGCCAGACCCTTACACATAGACACCGCGGCAGCGTCCATCGCCAAGCCTAAACCAATCATGGCAAAATTGAGAATATCCAAGTTGTTCGCTCCTTTTGGCTTTTTATACAGTATATGTGGGGTTATTCCGAGAGGCGCGCCACACCGCTCTCGCGGGCGGCCTGCGCCACCGCAGCGGCCACGGCAGGACCCACGCGGAGATCGAAGGCGCGGGGCAGGATGTACCGGGCGGAGAGCTCGTCTGCCTCCACCAAAGAGGCAATGGCGTAACTGGCCGCCAGCTTCATCGCCTCATTGATATCCGAGGCGCGCACGTCCAGCGCGCCACGGAAAATACCGGGAAACGCCAGCACGTTATTGATCTGATTGGGGTAATCCGAGCGACCCGTACCCACCACAGAGGCACCCGCCGCCAGCGCTAACTCGGGCATGATCTCGGGGACGGGATTGGCCATGGGAAACACGATGGCGTCTGCCGCCATGGAGGACACCATCGCAGGGGTGACCACGTCGGGAGCGGACACGCCGATGAACACATCGGCACCCGCCATGGCGTTCGCCAGCGTACCCTCTTTGCCATCGGCGTTGGTGATGGCGGCGATGGCGGTGTGGGCGGGATTGTCGTAGGTGGCGGCGCGGGTGAGAATACCGCACTTATCGCACATAATCAGGTTTTGTACACCCAAGCGGAGCAGATGATGAGCAATGGCGATGCCCGCCGAACCGGCGCCGTTGATGACACAGCGCACAGAGGCAATATCCTTATCCACCACCTTGAGGGCATTGAGCAGGGCGGCACCCACCACGATGGCGGTGCCGTGCTGGTCATCGTGGAAAACGGGAATATCGCACAGTTCCTTGAGCCGTCGCTCGATCTCGAAACAGCGCGGAGCGGCGATATCCTCCAAATTGATGCCGCCGAAGGAGCCGGACAGCAGGTAGACGGTGCGGACGATCTCGTCCACGTCCTTACTCTTGATACACAAGGGGAAAGCGTCCACGCCGCCAAACTCTTTGAACAGCACGCACTTGCCCTCCATCACGGGCATCCCTGCCTCAGGGCCGATGTCCCCCAGGCCGAGCACGGCAGTACCGTCGGTGACCACCGCCACCAGATTGTGACGGCGGGTGAGGTCGTAGGACAAATCGGGATTGTCGCGGATGGCAAGGCAGGGCTGTGCCACACCGGGGGTATAGGCTACCGCCAGCTGCTCGCTGTTCTCCACCGCGGCGCGGGCGGTGATCTCAATTTTGCCTGCCCAATCGAAATGCTGCTGTAGGGCAGTTGATTTCTCGTTCATACTTAACCTCTGTGCCACTTAACACCCTGGGGGGTGTCCTCCAGGATGATGTTGCGGGCCTTCAGCTCATCGCGGATGCGGTCCGCCTCTGCCCAATTCTTCTCCTTACGGGCGGTGGCGCGCGCCTCGATCAAGGCTTCGATTTCGGCATCATCCTCGCCGGCCTGACCGCGCTCGTAGCAGAAGCCCAGCACGTCGGTCAACTCGTCGAACAGCGCCTTACCGCAGGCGATGGTGGCCTTATTGGGGGCGGAGGTGAGCAGGACGTTGATATCCTTGACCAGCTCGAACAGGGCGGCGATGCCGTCGGCGGTGTTCAGGTCGTCATCCATCGCCTCAATGAACTGGTTGCGGCGTGCCTCCACTTGAGCGGCGAAGGCGGCATCCGCCTCGCCGTCGGCGGCGGACTGCAGGGCAAAGTCCATAGCGTTCTTACAATTATACAAACGATCCAGCGCGTTAATGCCCTGCTGGATGATCTCGGTGTTGTAGTTGATGGGCATACGGTAGGAAGAGGAGATGAGGAAGAAGCGGATAGCCTCGTAGCCGTAGGCGTTGGCCACGTCGCGGACGGTGAAGAAGTTGTTCAGGGACTTGGACATCTTCTTGTTGTCCACGTTGATGTAGCCGTTATGCATCCAATAGCGGGCGAAGGGTACGCCGTTGCAGCACTCGCTCTGGGCAATCTCATTCTCGTGGTGGGGGAAGATCAGATCCTGACCGCCGCCGTGGATGTCGATGCTCTCGCCCAAATAGCGGCGAGCCATGGCGGAGCACTCGATGTGCCAGCCGGGGCGGCCGTCGCTCCAGGGGGAGGGCCAAGAGGGCTCGCCCTCCTTGGCCGCCTTCCACAGAGCGAAGTCCAGGGGATCCTCCTTAACCTCGCCGACGGCGATGCGGGCGCCGGATTCCAAATCGTCGATGGGCTGGTGGGACAGCTTGCCGTACTCGTCAAATTGGCGGGTGCGGAAATACACGTCGCCATTCTCGGCGCGGTAGGCGTAGCCACGCTCCACCAAGCGGGAGACGATGTCGATAATGGTGTCGATGTTTTCGGTGGCCTTGGGATGGGTGGTGGCCTCGCGGACGCCCAGACCCTTGGCGTCGGTCCAGAACTCGCCGATATATTTTTCCGCTACCTGCTCGAAGGTGATCCCTTCCTCATTGGCTCGGCGGATGATCTTATCGTCGATATCGGTGAAGTTCTGCACGAAATTCACCTCGTAGCCACGCCACTCCAGATACCGGCGCAGGGTGTCGAACACCACCAGCGGGCGGGCATTGCCGATGTGAATAAAATTGTAGACGGTGGGGCCGCAGGCATACAGACGAATCTTGCCCTCCTCAATGGGGATGAGTTCCTCTTTCTGACGGGTCATAGTGTTATATACACGCATAATCTTGTCCTCCTATGCTTTATTCTGCTTTTCTAATTGTTCGATTCTCTCTTCTAAGCGGCGAATCTCCTGTGCCACGGGATCGGGCACGTGGATCTGGTCCAGATCCTGCACCTTTTCCCCATCCCGTCGCACCACCCGAGCGGGGATGCCCACGGCGGTGCACTTATCGGGAATGTCGGTGAGCACCACCGCGCCGGCGGCAATGCGCACGTTATTGCCGATGGTGATGGGGCCCAGCACCTTGGCGCCGGCACCCACCATCACGTGATTGCCGAGGGTGGGATGGCGCTTGCCGGTGTCCTTACCCGTGCCGCCCAGGGTGACGCCCTGATAGATGGTGCAATCGTCACCGATCTCGGTGGTCTCACCGATGACCACGCCGGTGCCGTGGTCGATGAAAAAGCGGCGACCGATGGTGGCGGCGGGGTGGATCTCGATTCCGGTGCGGCGCACACAGCGCTGAGATTCCCAGCGGGCAAGGAAATACAGCCCCCGCCGATAGAGCCAGTTGGCTCGGCGGTGGGAACGCATCGCCTTTAGGCCGTTGTACAGCGCCCATGCCTCAAATCCCGATCGGGAGGCGGGATCACGGTCACGGATGGTGGCGATGTCTTCGCGTAATTGGTGGAACATCAATGACAGCTCCTTTCGTACAAAAAGAAAACACCTCTGTTACCCCTAATCGGGTAACAGAGGTGAGAAAACACTCACGGTTCCACTCCGTCATTCACTCAGTAGGCTCCTAACAGAGCCCTGCCCGATAACGGAGGCCGCCGCCGCAGGATACTGTGACATACCGTCAGTTCCCCCACGAAGCCAGCAGGTGCATTTCTCCATATCGTGCGTCGGGTTGCTTACAGCCGAGGCAATCCCTCTCTGTCACGCCGTATACGGGTACTTCTCCTGCTCAATGCTTTTCGTATATTAACATTATATACGGATTTTCCGATTTGTCTACTGTTTTTTTACTTTTTGGAGATTTAATCGGTGGTTTCCTTAAAATAGTGGCGCAGCTGCCAAATATACTGGATGCCGGAGATGACGGTGGCCGCCACCGAAATCCAGATGAGCGCCATACCCAATCGACTGCCCCAATGGACAAAACCGGAAATAGCGCGCACCGTCTCAAACTGACAAGCCTGACGGAAGGCCAGCATGTAAATGATGGCTACCATCTGCATCACGGTCTTCAGCTTACCCGCGAAAGAGGCAGCCACCACCACGCCATCCTTGGCTGCCAGCAGGCGCACCGAGGTAACGGCAAACTCACGGGCAAGAACGATAAACAACGCCCAAGGCATGGTACGGCTGGGCAACAGCCGTACAAAGCCGATAAACGCGGCGGTGGTCAGCGCCTTATCCGCCAAGGGGTCCAGAAACTTGCCCAGATTGGTAATCAGATGATTCTTACGAGCAATCTTGCCATCAAAATAGTCGGTCAGAGAGGCGACGATAAACACCAAAAGTGCCGCCGCGTAATGGTAGGGAAAAATAATCAGCATACACCCCAGAAAAATCGGAGTTAGGATACAACGCACCAGCGTCAATTTATTGGGTAAATTCATTTGCACATCTCTCCTATCAGATCCCAGTCCATGGTATCCGTTATGTTGACCTCCACCATATCGCCCGGCTGAATGGGACGGGTGGCGGTGAAAAAGACCTTGCCATCGATGTCGGGGGCATCACCCTCGGTACGGCCAAACCAGCACTCGGCATAGCGGTCAAAACTCTCCACCAGTACGGTGACGGTCTTGCCCACCATCGCCTCGTTGTAGGCGTCGGAAATACGGCTCTGCTCCTCCATCACGATGTCGCGGCGACGGAATTTTACGCTGTCCTCCACCTGGTCAGGCATATCGTAAGCCGGTGTGTCCTCCTCGGGAGAGAAGGCAAAACAACCCAGGCGCTGGAACTTGACGTCCTTAATGAACTCACAAAGTTCCTCAAAATCCTCCTCAGTCTCACCGGGGAAGCCCACCATCACGGTGGTGCGCAGGGTGATGTCGGGAACAACCGCACGGATGCGACCGATCAGGGCGGTGAGACTCTCACGGTTGCCGGGGCGGTGCATACGGCGAAGCACGTTGCCGGCGGCGTGCTGCAGGGGAATGTCCATATAGGGAAGCACCTTCTCCTCGCAGGCCATCACGGTCAGCAGGTCGTCGGTGATGTGTTCGGGGTAGCAATAGAGCAAGCGGATCCACTTGAGGTCGTCGATCTTGCATAGTTCGGTCAGTAACTCGGGCAAACGGCCCTCGCCATAAAGGTCGCGGCCGTAGACGGTGGTGTCCTGTGCCACCAGCACCAGCTCCTTGACCCCCGTAGAAACCAAGGCGCGGGCCTCAGACAGGATATGCTCCATAGAGCGGCTGCGGAGATTGCCGCGGATGTTGGGGATGGCACAATAGGCGCAACGATTGTCACAACCGTCCGCAATGCGCAGATAGGCAAAGAAATGGGGGGTGGTCAGCATGCGGGAGCCATCTAAGCACCAGCTGTCGCGGGAGGGGAAGGAACGGATCGTCTGACCCGCCATCACCTGCTCCACCACCGCAGCGATGTCGCCGTTGGCGCCCAGGCCGAGGACGGCATCGCACTCCGGGATCTCCTCTGCCAGCTCCTGCTGATAGCGCTGAGCCAAGCAACCGGTGACGATAATTTTCTGAATCTGCCCCTCTTTCTTGAGCTGGGCAAATTCCAGAATATTCTCAATCGACTCCTGCTTAGCGTCCGCAATGAAGCCGCAGGTGTTGACGATCACCACGTCGGCATAGCCGCTGTCAGCAGTGATCTCGTAGCCTGCCTGCTCCAAATTGGCCAGCATCAATTCGGCGTCCATCTGATTTTTGGGGCATCCCAAGGATACCATACCCACTTTGATTGCCATAATCAACAAGTCTCCTCATCATCGGGGTCATCGGGGATGTCCAAGGCATCGAATGCTCGGCGAATTGCCCCGTAGCTAAAGCCCCGTCTCGCCAAGGCAGCGGTTGCCCGCCGGCGGCTGTCGGGGTCATTCAGTTTATTATAATACTTCTTCTCCAATAATGCAAGTGCCTGCTGGAAATCCTCGCCCTCCAATGCAGAGACGGCATCTTGAGCCAACACGCTCGAAATTCCACGGCGGTGCAACTCCTGCTCGATACGGCGACGGGGATAGTGCTTCACCTCGCTGAGAGAGCGGGCCAGACGTGCGGCATACCGCTCATCATCCAGAAGCCCCACCTGCCGCAGGCGCTCCACCACCGCGGCGGCGGTATCGGGGTCGGCCTCTGTGTACAGCTTTTGCTCCAATTCCTTGCAAGCGTAGTCCCGCAAGCCCAACAGGTACAGAGCGCGCTCACGGGCGCGGTTGTACCGAGAGGCGGTAAGAAGGGTATTAAGTTGTTCCTCGGTAATGTCCTGCCCCTCACGGTAGGGGGACTCATCAAAGGTGCGGACATCCACTTCGATCGAATTAAGGCCCTCTAAATCGAGCCGGTATAAACTGCGACGGAGGCGGGATACTTCGGTAATTTTCATAGCGTTCACCTGTTCGGCAAAAATGGAAACAGGCAGGAGAGAAATCTCTCCTGCCTATGTTGTTCACTTAGTCATCCACCACGATGTCGATCTGGGCCTTGGCGGCGGCAGAGGTCACCGCAGGGGCGGCGGCCAGAGGGATCTCCACCGGGGCGGGAGCCGCACTCACAGAGGGACGGACACCGGGCACCAGCTTATCCAAATTGGCACGGACAGAAGACTCGATCTCAGCGCACATCTCGGGATGCTCGCGCAGGAAATCCCGGGCGTTGTCGCGGCCCTGGGCGATGCGCTCGCCCTTGTATCCGAACCAAGAGCCGGACTTCTCCACGATGTCCAATTTCACCGCCAGATCCAGCAGTTCGCTCTCCTTGGAGATGCCGATTCCATACAGCACGTCAAACTCCGCCTGCTTGAAGGGGGGAGCCAGCTTGTTCTTAACCACCTTGACGCGGGTGTGGGAGCCCACGGCGTCGGCACCGTTCTTGATAGTCTCGGTGCGGCGCACGTCCAGACGGACGGAGGCGTAATACTTCAGGGCGTTACCGCCGGAGGTCACCTCGGGATTGCCGTAGACGATACCCACCTTCAGGCGCAACTGGTTGATGAACAGGGCGATACAATTGGATTTAGACACCGCAGGAGCCAGCTTACGCATGGCCTGGGACATCAGACGAGCCTGCAGACCCACGTGGGCATCACCCATCTCACCCTCGATCTCGGCGCGAGGCACCAGAGCCGCCACGGAGTCGAGCACCACGATATCCACGGCGCCGGAACGAATTAGCGCCTCCATAATCTCCAGCGCCTGCTCGCCGGTATCCGGCTGGGACACCAGCAGAGAATCCACATCCACGCCCAAAGCGCGGGCATAGACAGGGTCAAGGGCATGCTCCACGTCGATGAAAGCGGCCTCGCCGCCCATCTTTTGGCACTCGGCCACAGCGTGGAGAGCCAGGGTGGTCTTACCCGATGCTTCGGGCCCGTAAATCTCGATGATACGACCGCGAGGCAGACCGCCAATGCCCAAAGCGGCATCCAGCGCAATGGAGCCGGTGGGAACGGCGTCCACATTCATCTTGGTATTCTCGCCCAGACGCATAATGGAACCCTTGCCATACTGCTTCTCAATCTGGGCCATAGCCATTTCCAACGCCTTTTGGCGCTCACTGCGGTCGGTGGCGACCTCGGTCATTTTCTTCTTATCAGCCTTTGCTGCCATACGTATCATCCTTTCGTCTTGGTGACTGTTCGCTCACATTGTAGCACAAGGACATTCAAAATGCAAGATGTTTTTCGAACATTTGTTTGATAATTTTATTTTCGCGCCAAAACCACGCGGGGGATGCCTGCCAAATCGGGGTAAATCGCCGTCGTTTCAAGGCCTTGCGCGGCAAACAGGGCGGCCACATCCTCGGCCTGACCGATACCAACCTCCACGGCGCAGAAGCCGTCAGGAGCCAGTTTTTCGCACCAATGTTCGGCAATCGTTCGGTAGAACGTAAGGCCGTCGGTATCTCCGTCCAGCGCCATTTTCGGCTCGTGCTGTACCTCCCTCTGCAAAAATGGCAGGTGGTTGGTGGGGATGTAGGGCGGGTTGGAGAGAATGGCGTCGTAAGGGCCGTCGAAGGCGGCGTAATCCGTGAGAACGTCGGCCTGACGGACGGTGACGGCATAATTAGGATAGCGGGATGCATTGTCACGCAAGTACGGCAGGGCACCCTCGGACAGCTCCACCGCCGTCACCTGCGCCGCGGGGCACAAAGAAGCCAGCCCTAAGCCTACACAACCGCTACCGGCGCATAAATCCAGCACACGGGGGGCGGGTATACCCCGCAAATGGGCAGCAGCCACCTCGCAGAGAAGCTCGGTATCGGGACGAGGGATCAACACTCCCTCCCCCACCTTGAGGGTGAGGGTGAGAAACTCCCATTCGCCCAAAATATACTGCAGGGGACGTCCTGCCTCGCGCTGGGCGAGGGCATTGTCCAACAGGGTGGCCTGCGCCTCGGTAAGGGGCGTTTCGTCCGCGGCGTGGCCACGAGGTAAGCCGCCAAAATCCTCCAGTAAACAACGGGCATCGAAGGCGGTGTCCTCGCAACCCGCCTCGATAAGACGGGCTGTGGCGGTGGCAAGCCAATGACGGCGGCTTACCACTTGTCTGCCTCTTGATCTTCGGGAATGACCGCCTCCAGCGCCTTGATGGCGCACTCAATCATGCTGTCATCCGGCTCCACGGTGGTGATGTGCTGCACCCACACGCCGGGGGCGGAAATGAAACGGGTGAACCAATTGTCGCGGCGACCCGCCAACTTGATCAGCTCGTAGCCGATGCCCACGGTGAGAGGCAGGAGCAACAACTTCACCACTGTGCGCAAGATGGTGTGCTTGATGGGGATGAGAATGGAAATAATGATACCCACGATCAGCATCAGGATCATAAAGGAGGTGCCGCAACGGGGGTGAAAGCGCTTTTGCTTACGCACGTTCTCCACCGTCAGAGGCAAGCCCTTTTCGTAACAGAAAATGGACTTGTGCTCCGCACCGTGGTACATAAAGGTACGGCGGATATCCTTCATACGGGATACGGCAAGCATGTAGCCGAGGAAGATGAGAATGCGAAGGAGGCCCTCGAACACGCCGCGGAAATAGGATTTGTCAATGGCGGGGGCTACCTTGACCAGCAGGTTGAACAACTGGATAGGCAACCACATAAACAGCACCAGCGACAGCACCACACCCAGCACCATGCCAATCACCATCACCACATTCATCAGAGCGTCGGCCTTTTTCTTGTTGGCGGCCTTTTTAGCCTCCTTCTCAGCCTCGGCGGCGGCTTTTTCCGCTTCGGTGGCATCCTCGGGGAGGGTTTTCTCCTCCTCGAGAGCTTCCTCCAATTCCTCCTCCAATCCGCTCATCTCGGCGGACTTCATCAGGCACTTCATGCCGAAGACCATGGAGTCAATAAAATTGAACACACCACGGATGAGAGGCCATTTGGTGATGGCCCAACGATGATTCTTGGGGTTCTCCCACTCCTCCATCCGAATCTCGCCACTGGTGTGACGCACCGCCATAGCGGTACGCTCGGGGCCCCGCATCATCACGCCCTCGATCAGCGCCTGACCGCCGATGGAGGTCTTTTTCAATACACATTCCTGCTTGCTCATAATTCAAAATCCTTTCTGTATCAATCGGTGTAGCCCTGTAGAATGTCGGTAAGGTAAGCGGTGTATTCCTCAGCCACCGCCACGGGAGCGATAAGACGGATATCCCGCGCAAAGCCCGACAGCCACGCGAAGAAGGGCGGGCTGACCACCACCGGCACACGGGCGGTGAAGTACTCCTCCCCGTCGGGAATGAGGGGGGTATCGGTGCCGAACTGATCTAAGATAATGCCTGCCATCCGCTTGCGACAACGCAGGGTGACCGGCTGCTCCTGTCCGCCGAACATACCGAAGGTCTTACGGCTGTAGGCCGCCATATCCTGACGGCGGAAAGCCTCCTCTCCCTCTCGGGGGCGGTCGGTGAGGCGGATGCGCAGCATACGATCCACGCGATAGTGACGTAGGGTGCCCTTTTCGCTGTGGTAGGCGACAAGATAGTAGTTTTCGTCGTCCCACACCAGCGCAAACGGACTGACGGTGTACAACGCTCCGCCGTGGCGTAGGTGCTGCTGCTTGTCCATACCCCAGTCGAAATACTGAAAGGTCACCTGCCGCCCTGCGGCGATGGCGGACTGCAAGCTATCCACATTGTAGTAGATACTCTCGTTCATGGTCTTGATACGACCCGACACCAACACCTCGCGCTGTAACTGACCGGCCAGATGGCGGCTGGTAAGGCTCTCCAGACGGCGGATGAGCTCCTCACTTTTTTTGCGAGTAATGAACTTGGAGGACTGCACCGCGTCCACCAGCAGACGAAGCTGGGGCATATCCAAGGTGCGTTCACCAATGTAGTAGCGAACGGTGGTATCGCGGACAGTGACAATGTCCTCCCCCATCAAGCGCAGCTGCTCGATGTCATCGTAGAGGCTCTTGCGCTCGGCGGAAATGCCCTTTTGCGCCAGCAGGTCGATGATCTGCTTCAGGCTGAGGGGGTGTTCCTCATCGGTCTCACGGTGGAGAATCTCCAAGAGGTACAGCATCTTGAGTTTTTGATTGGCTTGTCGTGCCATAGGACACCTCCCGCGATTACATAGCCAGTATACCATAAGCATTGTACCATTTTCTACCCAATCAGTATAGCACACATCGGCGGGAAAAGAAAGGGGAATTTGTGAATTTTTTCGGGTTATTCAAATAAAGATTGCATAATAGGGTAAAATATGGTAGAGTATATGGTAATACAGTATAAGGGAGAGTATGTCGTATGCGAATGGGCATCATCGGTGCTATGGAATCCGAGGTGCAAAACCTCATCGCCCGTATGGAAAACATCACCTATCGCGAAAAGGCAGGCCGCCGCTTTGCGGTGGGGTCGTTAAGCGGGAAAGAGGTCGTGGTGGTGCAGAGCGGTATCGGCAAAGTAGCCGCCGCCATCACCGCCCAGATGCTCATTGATGAGTTTTCGGTGGATGCCCTGCTCAATACCGGTATGGCGGGAGGCTTAGACTCACGGCTGGCCGTGAAGGACCTGGTCATCGCCACCGCCGCCCTGCAACACGACTTTGACATCACCGCCTTTGGTCACGCCCGTGGTTATCTTTATGGTGAGGACGATCAAAAGCCCACCCTCTTCGTTGCCGATACGGCACTGTGTGACAAGGCACGCATCGCCGCCGCACAGGTACTGCCAGAGGGCAACAAGGCCATTGACGGCATTGTGGCCAGCGGTGACGTCTTTGTTGACGACAGTGTCCTCAAAGCACAGCTGCGGGATGGCTTCGGTGCCGCTGCCGCCGAGATGGAGGGCGCCGCCATCGCCCAAACCGCTGTGGCCAACGGCGTACCCTTTGTGATACTGCGGACCATCTCCGATTTGGCGGAGCATCAGGCCAACATATCCTTTGACGAACTGGAACGATACGCAGGCAAGCTGGCCGGAGACATCACGATGGCTCTGCTGGCGAATCTGTAAATGAGGAGGAACATCGATATGAAACCCTATCCCATCGAATTATCCCATAAAATGACCCTGCTCCATCTGTCGGAGCAGTCTTTCCGTACCGATCGACTGACCGGAGTGTTCGCGTTGCCCCTGCGGCAGGAGACGGCGGCTCAGTACGCCATCCTGCCCGGTCTGCTGACCCGTAGCTGTGCCGCCTACCCTACCCTGGCTCAGTTTAGCCGTCGTCTGGATGAACTGTACGGTGCCACCGTACAGGGCGAGATCTTCCGTATGGGCGGCTGGCAGCTTTTAGCCTTCTCCATCAGCTATCTGAATCGCCGCTATACCCTGGACGGCACCGACCTGACCGCCGCCTGCGTAAACCTGCTACTGGATATGCTGTTTGACCCCGCGCTGGAAAACGGTGTGTTCCCCGACGATGCTTTTACGCAGGAGAAACGGTGTCTGCTGGAGCGTCTGCAGGGCGAGATGAACAACAAGCGCCTATACGCCCGTCAGCGCTGCGAGGAGCTGCTCTGCCCTAACCATCCTTTCAGCTATAACCCCAACGGTACCGAGGCGACGGTGAACGCCCTGACCCCCGCCGTAGCGGAGGCCGCCCGTCAGCGCATGCTGGCCGAGGCCAACATCCACTGGCTGTATCAGAGTGCCGACGACACCGCCGCCCTGACCCGTGAACTGGATAACCGCTTCGCCACCTTGGGCGAGCGCCTGGTGGACACCGTTCACGCCGACACCTCCTTCGCCATGAAAGAGAGCGAGCTGACCGAAAAGATGCAGGTCAGCCAGGCCAAGCTGGTGCTGGGATTCCGCATCGCGGTGACCGAGCCGGACGGCAACATCGTGGCCGCCCAACTGATGAACACCCTGTGGGGCGGCTGTGCCACCTCCCTGCTGTTCACCCACGTGCGTGAGGAAAAGAGCCTGTGCTACTACTGTGCCTCCACCTACGACCGCTATGCGGGCATCATCCTGGTGGACAGCGGTATCCAACCCGAAAACGCCGAAGAGGCCCGCGAGGAAATCCTGCGCCAGCTGGATGCCATCCGTGAGGGCAGCTTCTCCGACGACGAGCTAGAGGCTGCCCGCCGTTGCCTGATTCAGCGGTATTCCTCCGCCTGCGACAACGCCGATGCGCTGGAGAACTTCTACATCGGCCAGACCATCTACGACAACTATCTCACCCCCGAACAAATGCGGGCCAAGGCGCTGGAAGTCACCCGTGAGGACGTGTGCCGTGCCGCACGCCTGACCCATTTCGATTCGCTGTATATGCTGATGCCCAACAATGAGGAGGTGGCAGAATGAATCCCGTCAAACATCCCCTGTTAGGGGACACTCTCTATACCGAAACCCACAAGAGCGGTCTGCGTGTCGTGGTGTGGCCTATGCCCGAAGCCTCCTCTGTCTATGCGGTGTTCGCCACCAAATACGGTTCCATCAACAACATCCTCCCCACCGCCGACGGCGGCACCGAGGAGGTCCCCGAGGGCATTGCCCACTATCTGGAGCACAAGCTGTTTGAGAGCGAGCAGGGCGACGCCTTCCGCCAGTTTGCTCAGACCGGTGCCAGCGCCAACGCCTACACCACCTTTGACCGCACCGCCTATCTCTTCCACGCCTCTGAGAACATCCTGCCCAGCTTGGAGATCCTGCTGAATTTTGTGCAGGATCCCTACTTCACCCCCGAAACAGTGCAGAAGGAGCAGGGCATCATCGGGCAGGAGATCCGCATGGGCGAGGATATGCCCGGACGCCGCGTGCTGTTCAATATGCTGGGGGGCTTATTCCACAACCACCCTGTCCGCGTGGACATCGCCGGTACGGTGGAGTCCATCGCCAAAATCACCCCCGAATTGCTGTATCGCTGCTATTATCGCCACTATAATCTGCACAACATGGTGCTGGTGGTAGCGGGCTGCATCAAGCCCGAAGAGGTGATGGATGCCTGCGACCGCCTGCTGAAGCCTGCCGAGGCGTGGGAGCCCGACCACTACGTGGTGGAAGAGCCTGCCACCGTGGCACAGGAGTACGTGGAGGACGCAATGGCGGTGGCTGCGCCGCTGTTCTACATCGGCTTTAAGGAGCCGGTGGTCAGCCACACCCCCAAGACGCTGGCCGGGGCCCGCATGCTCATCGACCTCATTTGCGGTAAGTCCTCTCCCCTCTATTCCCGTCTGCTGGAGGAGGGTCTGATCAACGACCAGTTTGAAGTGGAGTATTTCGGCGGTCCCGACTACGGCATCTGGCTGTTCGGCGGCGAAAGCGCCGACCCCAAGCGGGTGAAGGATATGATTGCCGACGAAATCGCCCGTCTGCAGCAGGAGGGCCTGGACGCTGCCGCTGTGGAGGCGGTGCGCCGCGGTGCCTACGGCCGTCTGGTGGCCGGTCTGGACGATCCTTCCGACTGCGGCGAACTCATTCTTTCCCATCTGGTGGATGGTGTGGAGCCTCTCAGCGAGCTAAACGCACTGGCCGAGATCACCTTGGATGAATTGACCGAGCAGTTGCACGCACGCTTTGACGTGAAAGCGTGCACATTGTCCGTGGTAAACCCTCTGTAAGAAAGAAGGACGTCTTATGTCGATAACAAAATTGGCGGAATACATCGAATTCCCCAATCTGGGATGGAAATTCAACATCAGCGACACCTTGGATTTTGGCTTTTTTTCCATTAAGTGGTACGGTCTGCTGATTGCTGTCGGTGTGCTGCTGGCCATTCTCTACGGCCTCAAACGAGCGGAGGAATTCGGCATCAATCCCGACAGTATGATTGATGTGGCACTACTCACCATCCCCGTGGCCTTTATCGGTGCCCGTCTATACTACGTATTCTTCAGTGAGAGCCGTGCGGAATATTTTGCTGACCCCATCTCCATTCTAAAGGTATGGGAGGGGGGCCTCGGCATCTACGGCGGCATCATCGTGGCATTCATCTTCGGCCCGCTGATGTGCAAGCTAAAAAAAGTGAATATCTGGGCCATGTTTGACCTGACCGCTTTAGGCTTTCTCATTGGTCAGAGTATTGGCCGCTGGGGCAATTTCTTCAACCAAGAAGCGTTTGGCGGCAACACCAATCTGCCCTGGGCGATGACCGGCGATGAGATCGCCTCGCAGTTGATGCCAAACGGCGCCGGCTACGACCCCGCTCTGCCGGTGCACCCTACCTTCCTGTACGAATCCCTGTGGTGTATTCTGGGCTTTATCCTGCTCCACATCCTGTCCAAGCGCATTCTGAGCCGCTTTGACGGTATGATCTTCTGCGGCTACATGGTGTGGTATGGTGCCGGTCGCTTTGCCATCGAGAGCCTGCGCACCGACAGCCTGATGGCGGGCACCCTGCGCACTTCCCAATTGGTAGCTGTGATCGCTGTACTGTTGGGCGTGGTGCTGTTCTTCGTGTTGCGTCGCTATGCCATTTCCCTCCCCAAGACACTGACGGTGGCGGTGGCAAACGCGGAAAGCACCGAAGAGGACAACAGTGAAATCTCCGCAGACGAAAACGTGGAAGAAACCGTAACCACCGAGGAGGAGACCCATGGCACAGCTGATTAACGGCAAAGAAATTGCCGCCCGCCTGCGCGGTGAGATCGCGGCAGAGACCGCGGTGCTGAAAGAGAAAGGCATTACTCCCGGGCTGGCGGTGATCTTGGTAGGGGATGACCCTGCCTCCCAGACCTACGTGCGCAACAAGCAGAAAGCCTGCCAGGAAGTGGGCTTCTACAGCGAGCAGATCAATCTGCCCGCCACCACCACCCAAGAGGAACTGCTGGCGGTGGTGAAGGAACTCAACGAGCGTAAAGACATTCACGGCATTCTGTGCCAGCTTCCCCTGCCCAAGGGATTAGACGACGGCGCGGTCATCGCTGCCATCGACCCCAAAAAGGACGTGGATGCCTTCCACGCCGAAAACGTGGGACACATTATGATCGGTGACCAGCATTTTCTCCCCTGCACCCCTGCGGGTGTGATGGAGCTCATCCACCGCAGCGGCATCACCGTGGAGGGTAGGCATTGCGTGGTCATCGGGCGCAGCAACATCGTGGGCAAGCCCATGGCGATGCTACTACTGCAGAAGAACGGCACCGTCACCATCTGCCACTCCCGTACTAAAGATTTAGCCGCCATCTGCCGTCAGGCAGACATTCTGGTGGCGGCGGTGGGACGAGCCAAATTCGTGACTGCGGATATGGTAAAGGAGGGTGCCACCGTCATCGACGTGGGCATCAACCGTGACGAAAACGGTAAACTCTGCGGCGACGTGGACTTTGCCGCCGTGGAGCCCATTGTCGGCGCTATCACCCCCGTGCCCGGCGGCGTGGGTCCCATGACCATCGCCATGCTGATGAAAAACACCCTGACGGCGGCCAAAACCTACGGCTGCTGATGCAACAAAAATCCATATAGGTGGCAAATATTTCCATTGTCATCCCCTGTATCTGTGGATAGAATATTATCTGTAAACGAATGCGTCATTCGTGACAAAGGAGCGATAACTATGAAAAAGATTGCGGTTCTGACCAGCGGCGGCGATGCCCCCGGTATGAATGCGGCCGTGCGTGCTGTGGTGCGTACCGCCCTCAACGCGGGCATCGAGGTGTACGGCGTCATCCGTGGCTACAACGGCCTGATTAAGGACGAGCTGGTACCCATGACCCTGCGCTCGGTCTCCAATATTCTGCAGCAGGGCGGCACCATGCTGTATACCGCTCGCAGCCCCGAATTCATGACCCTAGAGGGTCAGCAGAAAGCGGCGGAGACCTGCCGCAGGCACGGCATCGAGGGTGTGGTGGTCTGCGGCGGCGACGGTTCCTTCCGTGGTGCACAGAAGCTCTCTCAGCAAGGCATCAACTGCATCTGCATCCCCTGCACCATCGATAACGACATCGGCTGCTGTGAATACACCATCGGCTACGACACCGCCAGCAACACCGTGGTGGATATGGTGGATAAGCTGCGCGACACCTGTCAGGCTCACGACCGTTGCAGCGTGGTGGAAGTCATGGGTCGTCACGCCGGTTGGCTGGCACTGGGCGCCGGCATGGCCGCCGGTGCCACCAGTATCCTGGTGCCCGAGGTGCCCTACGATTTTCAGAAGGATATCGTGGATCGCATGAATTATACCAAATCTTTGGGTAAGCATCACTTCATCGTGATGGTAGCCGAGGGTATCGGCGACGTGGAGCAGTTGGCCCACGACATCGAGAAATCCACCGGTGTCGAGACCCGTGCCACCGTGCTGGGTCACGTACAGCGCGGCGGTCGCCCCAGCGCCCGTGACCGTATCCTGGCCAGCCAGATGGGCTATTACGCCGCCCACCTGCTGATGGCGGGCAAGACCGAGCGTGTGGTGGCCATCAACAACAACACTCTGTTGGACTACGACATCGATGAGGCGTTGGCAATGAAGAAGCCCTTTAAGGCCAAGCTGTTCCGCATGGCCGAGGAGATCAATATTTGATTTTTGCAACCGCTCCGAAATGGGGCGGTTGTTTTTTGTTGTATTTTGAAAAAAGTGTGCTATAATAAAAAGGATGAATTGCCTGACGGCATAAATTGAGAC
This sequence comes from Clostridia bacterium, assembly GCA_017520705.1. Taxonomy (GTDB): domain Bacteria; phylum Bacillota; class Clostridia; order Oscillospirales; family Acutalibacteraceae; genus UBA5905. Next base: position 89,542 of record JAFXFF010000012.1, read on the forward strand.
TGTCGGCTCATGAATGGCGCCTTGCGGCGCATAAAGGAGGTATCTTGATGCCGTATACTGTGATGATGGTGGCCGCCGCAGGCGGCTCTACCCGTATGGGACAACCCAAACAGCATATTCTGTTAGGCGAGCACCCCGTGCTGATCCACACCCTGCTGGCGCTGCAGCTGGTGGAGGCGGTGGACGAGATCTTGCTCATTGCCCGCCCTGAGGACCACGACACCTTTGCCGCCCAAGCGAAAGCGGCGGGGGTCAGCAAGCTGAGCCGCATCGTGGCGGGAGGTGCTACCCGCCAACAGTCGGTGGCAAACGGCTTGGCGGCTCTGCCCGCCGAGGCCACCATCGTGGGTATCCACGACGGCGCACGGCCACTGATTGACCCCGACACCGTAGCCGCCGTGATCGCCACGGCGGCGGAGTGTGGAGCGGCGGCGGTGGCGGTGCCGGTGAAGGACACCCTCAAGCGCACCGACGAGAATGGTATTGTCATCGACACTCCCGACCGCGCCCATCTGTGGCGGGTGCAGACACCCCAGGTGTTTGACCGTGCCGCCCTGTGCGCCGCCATGGAGACGGCGATGGCTGAGGGCAAGGACTACACCGACGACTGCCAGCTGATGGAGGCGGCAGGACACGCCGTAAAATTGGTGGCGGGATTGGATACCAACTTCAAACTGACCACGCCGGAGGACATTCGGCTGGCGAAAGCGCTGATGAAGGAGGAGAAACCTATGCGCATCGGACACGGATACGACGTACACCGCCTAGTGGAGGGGCGTGACCTCATCCTCGGCGGTGTGAAGATCGAGTATGAAAAGGGTCTGTTGGGTCACTCCGACGCGGACGTGCTCACCCACGCGGTGATGGACGCCCTGCTGGGTGCCGCCGCCCTGGGCGACATCGGCAAGCTGTTCCCCGACAACGCCCCCGCCTACAAAGGAGCGGACAGCATCGCGCTGCTGCGCCGCGTGGTGGAGCGTGTGGATGAAGAAGGCTTTGCCGTTGGCAACATCGACGCCACCATTCTGTGCCAGCGGCCCAAGTTGGCGCCTCACATTCCGCAAATGCGGCAGATCATCGCCGACGCCTGCGGCGTGGACGTGAAATGCGTCAGCGTCAAGGCCACCACCGAGGAGGGTCTCGGCTTCACCGGCACCGGCGAGGGCATCGCCGCACACTGTGTGTGTCTGTTGGGGTAATACGAATATAAAACCGCCTCTATCCAACGGGATAGAGGCGATTTTGCGTTGGAACGACGGAACGACAATCCCTCCGTCAAAAATCAAAGATTTTTGACACCTCCCTTTACACAAGGGAGGCGCGCCGTTAACGCGGCTACGGGCGGCAGATTGCCGCCCCTACGATGTTAAGGTAGCATAAGCATTACTCAAGCAGTGCTTTAAAATCATCACGCTCACGGATGGGGTCGAAATCGGAGCGATTTAGACTCGCCCGATAACTGTCCAATGGCGTGTCAGCGGAGTCGCTGACTGGCTTTTCGCCGCCCACCAAATCAAACAGCGGCGCAGTGTACCGATAGTGGTCTTGCTTGGAAAATAAGGTGTCCTGCTCGGCGTGGTGGCGGGCTTTGGTCAGCGCGACCACGGCTTCGTCATACTTCTGTTCGCCACACAGAAAAAACGCCTTGTCGATGAAATTATAGGTCAACAGATTGTGATGAAATTGGAAATTTCCATCGGGGAATAAAGAATACAAAACCTGCTCGATGGCATTACACTCCACCAAAGTTTTGCAACCCAACTGAAGCGACAAGATGAACGCCCTTAATTTGTTCTCGGAAAGGGTCTGACAATGCTTTTTCTTTTCTGCTCCCTCCAAACACCAAACCAGTAGGTCGTCCCGCTTTTCTTCGTCCTCTTCGGTGAGAGCATACTGCTTGGCGCTTTCCAAATCTCTTTTCCAGTGATAGGACAACACAATGCCGTGCAAGGCTCTGTCGTGGAGTTCCTTTGGAGGGTGGCTGTCCAAAACAATCTTGTAATGTTTGATGGCGCTGTCCAACAAACGATGGTATTCTTCCTCGCTCTGCTCCAGCCGATCAAAGGCGACGTAGTACTCCGCTGATGCCAGCCACTCCACATACTCCATATTGCCGGGGTACTCCGCCACCGCTTGAACGGCAATCTGATAATTGGTTTCTTTATCGTCGTGTTTCCAATACTCAAAAAACGCCTCGTCAAACTCCGCTTTGCGCATATCTTTTTGATAGGTGTCCATACTGAGCAAATAATCGGTGGTGACACCAAAAAGATTCGCCAGCGGCGGCAAAAGAGAAATATCCGGCATGGCCGCACCCGTCTCCCAACGGCTCACCGCCTGCGGGGAAATGTTCAAAAGCTCCGCTAATCTCTCTTGAGTCATATTATTTTTTGTCCGCAGATTTTTAATGATATGTCCAAACGTCATAAACAAAAGCTCCTTTCTGTTTTTGACCGGTCTATCCATAGTATAGCAGAAAAATGGTGTTTTTCCACCTCCCGTTAGTTGAGAGGAGGTAAATTTAAAATTGAGTTTGCTGTTTCGTGGAGATACCCCGTCACCTGACCGATTTTGACGGCGGGATTTTCGTGAAAAAAGAGTGAAAAGCCTCTATCCTATATGGGTAGAGGCTTTTCTGCGTTTGTGGGGTGTCCCCCCCGTCTGTGGCTACGCCACAGCCCCCCCTTTTTAGGCAAGAGGGGCTTTCGGGCGGTCGAGGACGCCCGCCCCTACAATGTCGCCACAAGATGGATTGTATATTTTTGTCGAAAATGGGAATACTTGGAAAGGATGTGAGAGTATGCAACTGGAACTGACGCGGGAGGGCGGCAATCTCACCGCCGCCCTCATCGGAGAACTGGACCACCACGCCGCCGCCGAATTGCGGCAACGTATCGACACCGCGGTGCTGTCCTGCCGTCCACGGCGGCTGATCATCAACCTTGAACGACTCACCTTTATGGACTCGTCGGGTATCGGACTCATCATGGGGCGGTATCGGCTGATGGCCTCGCTGGGCGGCGAGGTGCGGCTCAGCGGGACAAGCCCGCGGATGGAGCGAATGATCCGTCTGGCAGGCTTAGACAAACTACCCATTTGGGAGGAAAGGAAGAATGAACATGAAACCCATCAATGAGATGAAAGTGACCTTTCTCAGCCGCTCCACCAACGAGGGCTTTGCCCGGGCGGCGGTGGCGGCATTCGCCGCCCAGCTGGACCCGGCGGTGGACGAGCTGGCGGATCTGCGCACAGCGGTGAGCGAAGCGGTGACCAACGCCATCGTCCACGCCTATCCCGATCGCTTGGGGTTGGTGACGCTGACGGTGCGACTGTATGAAAACGGCAAAATCCAGGTGCAGGTGAAGGACAAAGGGCGAGGCATCCCCGACGTGGCCAAGGCCATGGAGCCGCTGTATACCACTGGTGGCGAGGAACGGTCGGGACTGGGATTCTCGGTAATGGAGAGTTTTACAGACCGCCTGCGGGTGCGCTCGACACCGCATAAGGGCACTACCGTCACTATGGAGAAATACATAGCACCGCGGGTGAAGGGACGATGAGTCGTGACAGCTTTGTCTGCGACAATTTGGGGTTGGTGCACGCCTGCGCCAAGCGATTTGCGGGGCGGGGCATCGATTATGACGACCTGTTTCAGGCGGGGTGCGTGGGGCTGGTGAAGGCGGTGGACGGCTTTGAGCCTGAGCGGGGACTATGTTTCTCCACCTATGCGGTGCCACTGATTTTGGGCGAAATGCGCCACCTTTTCCGCGAGGGGGGCGCCGTCAAGGTCAGCCGCTCTCTGCGAAGCTTATCACTGCAGGTGGGGCGGCTGAGAGAGAAACTGCTCAGCACCCACGGCAGAGAGCCCACAGTGGAAGAACTGGCCGCCGAGTTGGGAATTGAACCCGCGTTAGCCGCCCAGGCGGTGTGTGTGTCACTCCCCCCCATTTCCCTCACCCGACAAGAGGAGGGTGAGGAGGGGCAAATAGACCTGCCCTGCGACTCGCCCGAGGAAAGCGTGACGGACAAACTGGCGCTACGGCAGGTGCTAAGCGAGTTAGAACCGCGGGATCGGGCGCTGATCGAGATGCGATATCTGCGGAAAATGACCCAACAGACAGTCGCAGATGTACTGGGAATGACGCAGGTGCAAGTGTCGCGCAGAGAGCGAACGATATTGATGAAAATGCGAAAGCAATTGTTAGAATGAGCCTTGTTTGCAATACGATAATTGTGAAAGATATAGGGCCACAAAAAGAGCCTGTGCCGTTTGGCACAGGCTCTTTTTGACGAAAATTATTTCACCAATTCCTTATACATACGGATATAGGTGTTGGCGGAACGACCCCAGGTGAAGTCCTGGGTCATGCAACGCTCACGCAGGAGTTTAAGATCGGGCTTATTGTAATACGCACCGATGGCACGGTCAATGGCAGCCAGCATATCGTCAGCGTTGTAGGTCTTGAAGGTAAAGCCAAAGCCACCATCTTCGCCACAGTCCACGATGCTGTCCTTAAGGCCGCCGGTCTCGCGGACGATGGGAAGAGTGCCGTAGCGGCAGGCCACCATCTGGGCCAAGCCGCAGGGCTCGCTCTTGGAGGGCATCAGGAAGATGTCCACGGAGGCGTAAATCTTGCGGGCCAGCTCGGGAACGAAGCCGGCGCAATAGCAGAACTTATCAGGATACTTGTTCTGAATCTCGCGGAAGTAATTCTCATAAACCCACTCTCCAGAACCCAGCACCACCATCTGGATGTCCCGCTGCAGCAGGGTGTCCATAATGTACTTGACCAGATCCAGGCCCTTGTGGGAGGTGAGACGGGTAACCATACCAATCAGCGGCACATCGTCACGCTGGGGCAGGCACAGGCGCTCCTGCAAAGCTTTCTTGTTAATTGCCTTGCCCTCGGTGACGTCCTCAACCGAGAAATTGTGGACGATATTGGGATCGGAGACAGGGTTGTAACCATCAGTGTCGATACCGTTGAGGATGCCCTGTAGTTTCCATCGACGGGCGTTGAGGATGGGATCCAGACCCCAAGAGAACCAGGGATCGAGGATCTCCTCGGCGTAGGTGGGGCTGACGGTGGTCACGCGGTCGGCGGTCTCGATGCCCGCCTTCATAAAGTTGACACAGCCGTCGTACTCCAGCAGCTGACGGTGCTCGGGGGGAATGCCCAGCACGTCCTCCATCAGCTCCATACCGTACTTGCCCTGATACTGGATGTTGTGGATGGTGAGCACCGTCTTGATGCCCTCGAAGCCCTCGCGGTTCGCGTAGAAGATGTGGTAGAACAGCGGCACCAGCGCGGACTGCCAGTCGTTGGCGTTGATGACGTCCGGCTTGAAGCCGATGTGGGGCAACATCTCCAATACGGCGCGGGAGAAAAAGGCGAAGCGCTCGGCGTCGTCGTAGTGGCCGTAGAGACCCTGACGCTTGAAATAATACTGGTTATCCAGCAGATAGTAGATAACGCCATCCACCTTAGCCTCAAACACGCCGCAATACTGCCGGCGCCATGCCACCGGCACAGACAAGCTGGTGAGGAAAGTCATCTTCTCACGCAGATGCTGCGGGATATTCTCATAGAGCGGCATCACCACGCGGCAACCTACCAAGCGAGCACGAATCGCCTTGGGTAGAGATCCGGCCACGTCCGCCAAACCGCCGGAGGCGGCAAAGGGAAGCGCCTCGCTGGCTACGTACAATACTTTCATTATGATTCACTCCTTGTATTCACACGGGTGGGAAGCCATTAAACAATGGAATTCTTGGCAATGTAGACGGGATAGCTCTCAGAGCCCTGCAAGGTGACGCCGCCGCGGATGGCCACGTTCTTGTCCACGATGATGTTGGACAGCTTGCAGTGGTCGCCCACCGTCACGTTCTGCATCACAACGCAATTCTCCAATTGGGCGTGGCGGCTGATCTTAACCCCACGGAAAATGATGGAATTCTTCACCTTGCCGTCCACATGGGCACCGTCGCCCACCAGACAGTTGGTGACCTCGGCGTGGAGGCCGTACTGCACGGGATCGCAATCCTTTAGCTTGGTATACACAGGACGGTGATGGGGGAACAGCTGACTGCGGACCTCGTCCTCCAGCAGGGCCAGGTTGGCGTTGAAATAGCTCTCTGTGGAGTAGATGGGCATCACCAGAGAGGAGGCCACGTAACCACAGATCTTCAACTCGTCCAGACGGCGCTGGAGAATGTCGCGCTCGAAATGATAGAGGTTACGGGCGGCAGCCTCGGTGATGGTGCGCAACAGCCAATCCTTACGCATCACATAAACGCCGGTGCCGTAATAGGCAGTCTGGTCCGCGATGCGGCCCAAAAGCAGGTCGGTAACGTGGCAGGATGCGTCCATGGTCAGCACGGGGATGTCCGCCAGCTTGGGCACCGCGCCGTGGCGGCACACCATGGTGACGTCGGCGCCGCTATCCACGTGAGCCTTAATCAGGGCGTCGTAATCCATGCTGGTGACCATATGGCAATCCGCCAGGATGACCAGTTCCTCCTTGGAATGATTCAGGAAGGGAATCACATCCACGAGAGAGCCGATGCGGCCCTGATACATAGCGTCATCGCTGCTGCGGGGAGGCAGGAAATACAGGCCCTCGTTCTTACGAGACAGATCCCACGCCTTACCGCTGCCCAGATGGTCCATCAGGGACTGGTAGTTACTCTTGGTGATGACGCCCACCTTGGTAATGCCCGCATTCACCATAGCGGACAAGGGGAAATCGATGAGGCGATACCGGCCGCCGAAGGGCAGAGAGCCCATGGAGCGCACTGCGGTACCGTCACGGAAGGACTCGTCATGCATATTGGCAAAAATCAAACCCAAAGCACTGTAATTACGCATTTGCGCTCACCTCCTCGCCGTCTTTCACATCTGCTTCAATCATACTCTTGGCCAGCACCTTGCCGCCCTTACCGACCTTAACGCCGGAGGCGACCACAGCCACGCCCCAACGGGACAGATCGTCGATCTCCTCGGGAGCTTCGCCAACAACAGCGTCCTCGCCCACCTCAACGTCTTCGGCGAGGATGGCGTACTGCACCTTGGCGCCCTTACGCACCACGGAGCCGGGCATCAAGATGGACTGGACGATCTCTGCGCCCTCTTCAATGGTGACGCCGGCGAAGATGACGGAGGACTCAACCTTACCGTGGATGGCACAGCCCTCGGTGATGGAGGAATTCTGCACCTGAGAGGTGGCAGACAGATACTGGGGCGGCATACCGGGGTTGCGGGAATAGATCTTCCAGGTGGGGTCCGCCAGATCCAGAGGAACGTTGGGATCCAGCAGGTCCATATTGGCCTCCCACAGGGAGTCGATGGTACCCACGTCCTTCCAGTAGCCGTCGAAGCGCCAGGCAAACATCTGCTCGCCGGCATTCAGCATCGCAGGCAGCACGTTCTTACCAAAGTCGTTCTGGGAGGTGGAATCTTCTTCGTCGGCGATGAGGTACTTACGCAGCTTCTCCCACGTGAAGATGTAGATACCCATGGAAGCCAAGGTGCTCTTGGGCACGGCGGGCTTCTCGTCAAACTCATAAATAGAGCCGTCGGGGTTGGTATTCAGAATACCGAAGCGGCTGGCCTCCTCCTTGGGCACGTCCAGCACGGCGATGGTGCAATCGGCACCCTTTTCCTTATGGTAGGCCAGCATATCGCTGTAATCCATCTTATAGATGTGGTCGCCGGACAGCACCAGCACGTACTCGGGGTCGTAGCGCTGGATAAAATCGATGTTCTGATAGATGGCGTTGGCAGTACCCTTATACCAATCGGCGCCCTGATTGCGCTGATAAGGGGGCAGGACGTGGACACCGGCGTCCATGCGGTCCAGATCCCAAGGCTGACCGGAACCGATGTAATCATTCAACTCCAGGGGCTGATACTGAGTGAGCACGCCAACCGTCTCGATACCGGAATTGACGCAGTTGGACAGAGGAAAGTCGATGATGCGGTACTTACCGCCGTAGGGCACTGCCGGCTTGGCAATGCGACGGGTCAGCGCGTACAGACGACTGCCCTGGCCGCCAGCCAGCAGCATGGCGACACATTCTTGCTTACGAAACATGGTTAATTCTCCTCCTCTTTGTTTTGGGATACGGCTCTTGCCTTAGCCAAAGCCTCTGCTTTCTTCTTGGGGTACGGGTAGGCGCGTTTTTTCTTCAGCACCAGCACCGACAGAGGCGGCAAGGTCAGTGCCGCCGACTGGTCAAAGCCGTGCATAGGCTCGGGGTCGGTCTTGATCCGTCCGTTTACGGCGTTGGTACCGCCAAACTCGGCCAGATCGGAATTGAACAGCTCCACCCACTCACCGTAAACGGGGAGTCCGATGCGGTAGCCCTCTCGCTTAACGGGGGTGAAGTTGCACACCACCACCACCTCGTTGCCCTTCTTGTCGATACGGCGGAAGGAGATGACGCTCTGGGCGTTGTCGTCCGCCGCGATCCAGCGGAAGCCCTCCCAGGAGTAATCGTCCTCCCACAAAGCGGGAGTCTGACGATAGAGGTGATTGAGGGTGCGGACGTAATGGCGGGTCATACGGTGGCTCTCATAATCGAGAAGCAGCCAATCCAGACCACTTTGATAATCCCATTCTTTAAACTGGCCGAACTCGCTACCCATAAACAAGAGCTTTTTGCCCGGGTGGGTCATCATATAGCCCAGGAAGGCACGCAGACCCGCAAACTTCTCCTCGTAAGTGCCGGGCATCTTGTTGATGAGCGACCCTTTCCCGTGGACCACTTCGTCGTGGGAGATGGGCAACACGAAATTCTCGGAGAAGGCGTACATCAGAGAAAAAGTAATGAGATTATGATTGTCCTTGCGGAAGAAAGGGTCAAGGCAGGTGTAACGAATCATATCGTTCATCCAGCCCATATTCCACTTGAAGTTGAAACCCAAGCCGCCGTCGGAGGTGGGCTTGGACACCATAGGCCAAGCAGTGGACTCCTCCGCGATCATCATGGTGTTGGGATAGTGGGCAAAGACGGTCTCATTGAGCCAGCGGATGAAATCCACCGCCTCCAGATGCTCGTGACCGCCGAAGCAGTTAGCCACCCACTCGCCGTCCTTACGGTTATAGTCCAGATACAGCATAGAGGCCACCGCGTCCATACGGATGCCGTCGATATGGTATTCCCCCAGCCAATACATCACGTTGGAGATGAGGAAGGAGCGTACCTCGGGACGGCCGTAATCGAACACGCAGGTGCCCCACTCCTTATGTTCACCCTTGCGGGGGTCGGCGTACTCGTAGCAGGGGCCGCCATCGAAGTGGAAGAGACCCGCGGCGTCACGGGGGAAGTGGGCGGGCACCCAGTCGAGAATGACACCCAAGCCCGCCTGATGGCAGGTGTCCACGAAGTACATAAAGTCCTCGGGGGTGCCGTAGCGGCTGGTGGGGGCGTAGTAGGCCAGCACCTGATAGCCCCAGGAGCCGTCGAAGGGGTATTCGGAGATGGGCATTAACTCGATATGGGTGTAGCCCATATCCAGCACATAAGGCACCAATTCCTCCGCCAGCTTGCGATAGGAAAAGTGGTTGCCGTCGCCGTAGGTACGCCAGGAACCGGCGTGAACTTCGTAGATGTTGACCGGCTTGTCGTAGGGAGCTACCTTGGCAGCCTGCCAAGCGGCGTCGTGCCACTCGTAGCCGCCCACCTCGTAGACGCGGGAGGCGGTGCCGGGACGGGTCTCCACGTGGACGGCGTAGGGGTCGCACTTATCCACCGCCGTGCCGTCCTGTCCCACCACGTGATATTTGTAGCAGGCATAGAGACTGATATTCTGCACCGTGGTCTCCCAGAAGCCGCCCTCCAGCCACATCATAGGCTGGGCGTCGGGATTCCATCCGTTGAACTCACCAATCAGCGAGACCGACCTGGCATTGGGCGCCCACACACGGAATACGTAGCCGTTATCCCCTGCGTAGTGACAGCCAAGCCAGCGGTAGGCGTCGATGGAGGTGCCGGCGTGAAACGCAGCCATTTGCTCCTGCAGCGTCACGCCGTTATCGTACAAATTCATCCGTCTTCCACTTCCTTTCGGGCACGGGACAGGATACACTGCCCCAAGAATACATTTATACTCTTTTATTGTAGCAGTGTATTTGCGAAATTGCAAGCGGTTTTTGTATAGTTTGTTACAAACTTTTTGGCGAATTTTTGGATATTTTGGCAGATTTGCCATATCTTTACGGGGCGAAATGGCAATCCTGCACAAGAGGACAAAAAAGACGCCCCAACGGCACAGCGTTGAGGCGTCATTGAGAGTATTACCCCTTAGCGGCGTACCAGGTGTCGCCAATGTGGGCGTCCACCTCAAGGCGGACGGTGAGAGAAGCGGCCGCCTCCATCTCCTCACAGAGCAGGTGGCAGACGGTGTCCGCCTCGGCGGCGGGGCACTCCACCATCAGTTCGTCGTGTACCTGTAGGATGAGTTTCGCCTGCAGGCCCTCAGCGGCCAGACGGCGGTGGACACGGACCATAGCCACCTTGATGATGTCGGCGGCGGTGCCCTGAATGGGCATATTGCGCGCCACACGCTCGCCGAAATGGCGGGTCATGGCGTTGCCCGCCTTCAGCTCAGGCAAGGGGCGGCGGCGACCCATCAGGGTGACGCCATAGCCACGGTCGGTGGCGTCGGCGATGAGAGAGTCCATAAAGGCGGAGACAGCGCCGAAATTGGCCAGATAACGGTCGATGTAGTCCTTGGCCTCGGCAAAAGAGATATTCAAATCCTCCGACAAGGAATAGGCTCCCTGACCGTAGATGATGCCGAAATTCACGGCCTTGGCGGCAGCACGCTGTTGAGAGGTCACCTCTTCAGGCGAGACGCCGAACACCTGCGCCGCGGTGGAGCGGTGGATGTCGGTGCCGTCGTTAAAAGCGGCGCACATAGTAGGCTCGGCAGCCATATGGGCCAGCACGCGGAGCTCAATCTGGGAATAGTCGGCGTCGCACAGCACCCAGCCGGGGCGTGCCACAAAGAAGTGGCGCATCTGGCGCCCCAGCTCAGAGCGGACGGGGATATTCTGCAAATTCGGCTCGGAGGAGGAGATGCGGCCGGTGCGGGTCTCGGTTTGATTGAAGACCGAGCGGATGCGACCGTCAGGATCCACCACTTTCAAAAGGCCCTCGCAGTAGGTGCCGTTGAGTTTAGAGAGGGTGCGGTACTCCAGCAGATCGTCCACCACGGGGGACACACCACGCAACTTCTCCAGCACGTCGGCGGAGGTGGAGTAACCCGACTTGGTCTTTTTGCCGTGAGGCAAGCCTAAATCCTCGAACAGCGCCTTGCCCAACTGTTTGGGAGAGTTGAGATTGAATTCGTAGCCCACCTGCTCGAAAATGTTCTTCTGCAGGGTAGTGATGCGGGTCGTGAGTTCAGCACCGAAAGCGGCGATGCCTTTGCGGTCCACCGCCACGCCCTCCTGCTCCATCGCCGCCAACACCAGTGTCAACGGCTGCTCCACCTCGGTGAGCAGGGCGGTCATTCCCTGCTCCTCCACCAACGCAGCCAGCATATCGCAGAGCTGCGGGAAAGTATGCAGAGGCTCCTCGGCGGCGAAGCCGTACTCGGGGAGCAGACGGGCGAGAGAATAATCGGAAGACAGGGGATTGAGTAGATAGGCCGCCAACGCCGTATCCAGCACGAAGGCGGCAGGGGTCATCCCCTGCGAAAGCAGCGCGCCGAACAGGGGTTTCGAGTCGTGGGTGCGCTTTTCCACGGTAGGGTCGCACAGCAGGTCAACGAGAGATTCAAAGGAGAAGCAGAAGCGGTCGAAGCGGGCACAGCGGCCTGCGGCGGCGATGGCCAGGGCGGTGATCTCGTCACCCTCCACGGTGGCGAGGACGTCCATCTTGCCCACAGCCTTGATGGCGGCCACAAAATCGTCGGCTGCCTCGTTGCCCTCCACCTCCGGCGTGGGGATTGTCGCCGTCTCGACTTTGGCGGGGGTGGCAACGGCAGAAAGTCCCAGCTTCTCCATCCACTTAAAGAGCTCCAAATCCTGTAAGAGGGTGGCCAGCTTCGGCTCATCCATCGGGCGAATCGCGTAGGTGTCTGCTGTCACATCGATGGGAGCCTCACGGCAGATGGTGCCCAGCATTCGGGAGATGTAAGCGCTTTCACGGCCTGCAGAAAGTTTGCCGCGCAGGCTGTCGCGGATGTCGAGGATATCCAAATTCTCGTAAATGTAATCGAGGGAGTGGAAGCGTTGCATCAGGTCGAGGGCGGTCTTCTCCCCCACCCCGGGGACACCGGGAATGTTATCGCTTGTGTCCCCCTGCAGGGCTTTGAGGTCGATAAGCTGAGCGGGAGTCAAGTCGTACTTTTCCATAATGGCGGCGGGATCGTACACCACCGTCTCGGGGTGTCCCATTTTGGTAGTGGCCAGCAGGACGGTAACGCCCTCCCCCACCAACTGTAGGCTGTCCCGGTCACCGGTAGCGATAAAGCAGGTGTCCCCTGCCTCGGCGGCGGCCCTGGACAGGGTGCCGAGAATGTCGTCCGCTTCGTAGCCGTCCAGCTCTACCAAGGTCAGGCCCATGGCAGCGAGAATATCCTTAAGAGGCTGCAGCTGCTGGCGCAATTCCTCCGGCATACCCTTACGCCCCGCCTTATACTCTGCGTAAGCCTGATGGCGGAAGGTGGGTGCCTTGCGGTCAAAGGCCACGGCGATATGGGTGGCGTCCGCCATCTCCCGCAGGCGGGCGAGAATATTGAGGAAACCAACGATGGCGTTGGTATACCGCCCATCCTTGGTGGTGAGCGCTTTGACGCCATAGAAGGCGCGGTTAATGATGCTGTTGCCGTCGATAACCAGCAGTCGGTTCATAGCCATCCCATCCTTTGCCGTGTGATTCGTACAGACTTATTGTAGCAAATTGCAGCGGAAAATACCAGTAGTTTGGGGCAAAAACATAAAAATGCGTGCAGAATTTTCTGCACGCATTTTTGTTATTTCTGATCCTTTTTAAAAGGGTTATTGCGTTTTTTGGGAGATTTTTTCTCTTTTTGCGCGGCATCGTACTCTTCCAGAGCATCGGTGCCCATCACCTGCGCGCGGATGGTGGCAATCTTGGCCTTGCGCTTGCCGTTGATGATAAAGAACAGCACCAAAATACCGACTATGGCCGCGAACACACCCACTACCGTCAACGTTAAGCGGGTGAACTCCTTCATGGTCATACCTAACAGGCCGCGGGGCTCGGTGAGGGTGTACCGCTCGTCCAGGGGGACCAGATCGATCAGATCGTCGGGGTTGCCCATCATGCTGTCGGGGATCACCACCTCCTCTGCAGAGGTGCCGGACACATTCATGGCCAGCAGATAGCGGACGGCGGTATTGATATTGCCCAAAGTAAAAGATACGTAGCCCTCGTAATCGATCATGGCGGCCTGCAGTTTGTTTAGGCCCTCATTCTTGACGCTCTCGTAGAGGGTGGCGTTCTGGCGGGCGGCCAAAGGATCCAGGAAAATCTCCACCGTCACGGGGAAACTCACCACGCTGTTGAAATACACCCACCAGCAGGGCGCGCTGCCCACCACGGCTTTGTGCTCATCGGAGAGATCGTCGTACCGCATAAGGCTGTAGGTCAGGTTGTAGCTCTTTTCAAACTCCTGCCCCGCCAGATGCTGGCAATCAAAGGACCAACGGCTGCCGTCGGGGGTGGTGATGGTGACGGTGGCCTTGTGCCCTGCCAACTGGGAGAGCCAGTCGCCGCTGAGGGGACTGTTCTGCTGCAGGGTGATCTGCACGTCCACGGGGGACTGGTCGCCGTAATCGCCCTCGAAGGTGCTGTGCTCCAGCTCCTCCTTCTTGATGACGTCGATGACGTTGTCCCAGCCATCGCCGCCGGTGATGGTGGCGTGGATGGTGGTGTCGATCTCGTCGGGGATGAGTTCGGTGGTGCCGTCACCCACCACGGGGTAGGTGGTGGTCTGCTCCACCCGCACCACCAGATCGGTGTCGGTGGATATCTCGATGTCGGTGACCTTCATCTCATCGCCCTCGGTGACCACGTCCTTGCCGGTGGCAGGGGGCTGCACATTGGAATCGGAAGCGACATTGCCCACACTGAAACCGGGAACGCTCTGAGCAATATCCTCAATAAGCGTATCTAACTTTTCGCTATCGCCGGTGTAATAAAGGCGATTCAAGCTTTGGCATCGAGTAAAAGCATCGTCGCCGATTCCGCTCATTTCTTTGGGTAGAGTAACCGATACCAATCGATCGCAGCCGTAGAAGAACCACTCCGGCAACTGCGCCACCGGAGCGGCGATATCCGCCCGCAGGAGGGCGGAGCAATAGCCAAACACGGTGCGCCCTAACTCGGTGACCAAGGCAGGGATACGGATATAGGACAGGCTCAGGCACCAATAGAAAGCATGGTCGCCCAATGTCTTCAGAGACTCGGGAAGCACCACGCCGTCTAAAGATTTGCAACGGGAGAAAGCATAGCTCTCAATGTGCGTCACCTTAGGCATAACCACGGTGGTAAGGCCCTCACAACCTGCAAAAGCCATAGTGCCCACTGTATTGACGGTGTGAGGGAGAGATACGGACTTGATCAGCTTATGGTCGTAGAAAGCCATGGCGCCGATACGAGTGATGCCGTTACCCAACGTCACGCGGGAGATGATATTGCTGTGACCCGACCAGGGGGCAGGGTTGTGCTCGGTGTAATCGGGGATGGCGCCGGTACCGCTGATGGTCAACAGACCACTTTCCACAGACCAATTGAGGGTGCCGATACGACCGCTATAGGGGGTGTCCGCCGCCACGGCGGGGGCCACCAACAGGGCGCAGAGAAGCAGAGCCGCCAGCAGAGCCGTCAGCCGTAGAAAAATATGCAGTTTTGTAGCAAAACGACTCATAAAACCTCCGAACATATTATTGAGAATTCTCGATTACGATGCGCTTTTCCTCTTTGGCGCGTTTATCGAAAAGAATGTATAGCATTACATATCCCACCACTGCCATAAACAACGCATGGAAGGCAATATCCGAACAACCAAGCCAGATTTTTTCGTTATCGCGCAAAAACTCGGTGTAGAAACGACCGATGCCATAAAGGAAAAGTGCCCACGGCATCGTCAATCCATCAGGAACATAATCCTTTTTGTGTATGCGGATTAATAGAAAGATCAGTATGGCCAGGGTCATCAAGCTCTCCACAAACACGACGGGAAACACCTTTTCTCCGGCCTCTAAGCTATACAGACCCCATTTGCAGGGATAGCCGTAGCAGCAACCGGTGAAAATGCATCCGGAACGACCCGGAATATGAAAGGCTAAGATGCCAAAAGTAATCATTTCGCTCACCGTCTGCCATCGCATACGGAATAGCTTGGCCAGCAGCCACGAAACCGGAAGCAGGTACACAAAGGCAACCGCCAGGTTGACACGGCTTCCATCGGTAAATCCCGATTGCGCAAACAGAATAAAGCCATTGATATTGGTGGTAAACCAAAAACCGATATACGCAATCGGAATCGCCTTAAGCGGATTCAAGCGCATCCGCCAAATATACCACAGAACAATCAGCCAAAGCAAAACCTGTCCCACAGTGCCCGCCATATTATAGGCGTTGTAGTACGTATTCTGTTCAATGTGCTTCTGAATGAGGGAATTAAAAAAAGCCATTCCTTTGTACCTCGCGAAAGAAATAAGCTCCCCCCCTACGGCATATGGCCGTAGGGGGTTGGGCTTAACACATTAGCTCTGGTTGACAGAAGAGGGATTGACGATGGTCATCGGCTGATCCAGAGTAAAGGTGAAGGTGATACCATTCTGGGTAACCGTCAACTGATCGATAGACTGGGTGCCATGACCGTAATATGCGTTCAGCTTATGGTTCAGAATCAAGCTGGTGGTCCAAGACTTAATCTGTTTCGTAGAACCAATCTTGTTGGAGATCGTTCCATTACCGGTACGAGAGAAGGTAATGGCAGTAGCGTTGCCGTTGGCCGGCAGGATGAAGCTGGTGGTACAATCGCTGCTGACACCTGCAATCGTAACCGTCAAGGTGGGCTGAGCGAAGGTACCGTTGCGCTGGGTACTGTTGTCCGCCGACGCATCGCCGTACAGAACCGCCTTGTTGTTGGCGCTGTCCACACCGGAGGTGGCGCTATTGTTATCCGTTTCCACAGCAAAGGTAGGAGCACTACTGCTGCAGGCACCGCCCGTATAGGTAATCTTCTCCTGCTTAGACGGGCTACCCGACACACCCGTAATGGTGGCGGTAGGTTTCTGCGTGTACAACACAATATTAGGAGCACCGACAACCTTGCCATCCGGCACATCGCGAACCTGATCGCCGCTCGTTATTTTGGCAGTCAAGGCCTTAACCGTATAAATACCAGCCGCATACAACTTGCCATTAGGTTTCAGCAGATAAACACCGTTGCCCTCATCTACCACATTACCGCTGCCACCAAACTTGAATTCGTTATTGAGCAGATTGACTAACTTATCCTTCTGGTTAACACCGTTTGCTGTAGTTGCAAAGCTATACCCGCCCAATTTACTGGTAGTGGTAGCGCCAGTCGTCGCAAAGGAAGCCTGATTGTCGATCTGATAGGTTAGGGAAATGTCTTCGATGGTCATGTTATCACCCAGGGGCTGACCACCGGCCGTCAGGTTCACCCGAATACCATCAGGGGTAAACTCAGCACCAAACAAACCAGTAATATTGTCAGCAGTACCACCGGGATACATAGTGTTCTGACCGGGCACCACGCTGAGCTCAATGGAGTCGGTTACCGTGACGGTGAAGGCATCAGCTTCGCCCTCGAAGATATCTGCCTGCGTCCAGGTCCACCAACGGTTATAGTACCACTCGGAAACGGTATAAGGATCGCGATCGCCCAAAGCAGGATCATCGGCAGGCAAGGGGCCGTTATCCGTGGAGGCGTTATAGAAGGTGCCAGCGTTATCAAAGATGCCGGTGAAATACAACTCCTCCAACATCCAGGTGCCGGACTGAGACAGATCAGCGCCTACCTTAGGCAGGTAGAAGGTAAAGGTGAAGAGTTCCACACCCTCAGCATCCTTCGTAACCGCGGGAGTATCTACAAACTCTTCCGTGCCGTCTGCCTTACGCTCCATATGACCGCCGCGGACATAATACGCATTTCCGGCTGCATCCAGAATCTTTGCATCCACCGTAGCGGGACCTGCCTTCTTCAATGTGATGGAGAAGGACGCGTCGTTATTCATGGAGAAGACATCCGCACCTAGATTCTTATGGGTAACGAAAGTGGGGATATCGTCCGCCTTGGTAACCTTAAGAGTGGGCGCCGTACGAGCACGTTTCAAAACGTTTAAATTACCGTTGATGGTCATCTCAGCACGCAAGAACGTGTAGGTACCGGAAGAAGTAATCTCGAACTCACCCTGATACGACTTAGACTGATTGTTCCACACCAACGGGGCGCGCAGCGTGTTATCGTCCGTGGAGGAACCGTTTTTAGAATAAATTAGGGTAACAGGGGGCAGATTGGTGAACTGGGCATCGTTATCCGCTACCACGGTCATGGACATATTCACCTTGCCCGTGGGAGTTTCGTCATTCAATCCAATTTCTGTCTTATTGGAATACACGTTAGCGGTAACACCTAGATAGAGGTCGAGAGACAGCATTTGATTAGCAGGGACACTCATCGGATCGCCGTCAATCTCCAAACGCTCCAAGCGATACACGCCGGTGGTAGTGAACGCAACACTGCCGCGCCACAAACTACCATCTCGACGGAAGGAAACAGTAACACGGTTGCCCGTTTCCTGATGGATAAAAGCACCTCGGATCGACGTGGGAGCATTACCCTCACGGGTAAAATTCAACGCCACGTCTGCATTAAAACGTTGCTCTGTCGTGACATAAGTCGATCCATTGGTCAGCAAGCCATACGTCTCACTAGCCGTGGAACCACCCTCAAAAACCAAACTATGGATAGCATAACCCGTCAGTGTGTATTCGATAGGATTCTCTTGATCCAGTTCATAGGTAACACCGTCGACCAACACATCACGCAAGATATAGTTGCCGGCATTGACAAACTCGTATGTGGCTATCCAAGTGCCGTCACCGTCATCATCGTTGAAAACAATCTCATTTTGACGGATACCCTGCGTGTCATTCAGTTTACGCTGGAAATACGCGGTCACACGGGAGGGGGTCACACCTTCTACCTTGATCTCAATATACTTGGTTCGTAAGCTTGCATCATCGGTAATCTTCTGCGAAGTCAAGGTTTGTACACCGGCACCATCGGTCATCGTGGCAGTAACGGTACAACGCTCTTCACGCAAAACAGGATCTTCCATAGCGGATAGATCGGCAGTAGTACCAAACTGGATATTCAAGTGGCCCTGAATATCATTAGTAGACAAAACTTGGTCATTAGACAGTTCTTTACCGTCCAGATAAACCAACGCCGTAACCAAAGTGGGGGTGTTGGCTTCCAAATCGGTGATGTAATAGATTCTTTCTTCCTCACCATTGTCATTGATCCGCGTCATAAAGGCGTTTTCATAGTGACAAACCAAAGGAACGGTGACTTTACCGGCTTGCTCAATGGCGTGCTCGGTATCCAATACGCCGGTACCAAACAACTCACCGTCTTCGCTAATAAAGGCCACACAGAGATTTTTCAAAAGCTGAATAGCCTTTTCCTGGTCATCGGCACTCTTAGGATAGAAGACATAGCAGCTACCGGAACCCATAGTGGTGCTATTGCTGTAATCGTAAGCACTGTTCGGGTCACTAATCATATCGTCCCAAACGCGGTTGACACCGTTATAGCCGATCAATTCGGACGAAGAATCTATGACCGGATCAGATTTCTTAATGGCCGGAGAATCCACAGGACCAATCACTTGGTTAAGACTCGGATCGGAACGATCGTACAGATAATACTGCTGCTCGTGAATGTAGGCTTCACACTCCACTTCATAACCATTTGTATCCAATTCTTGCTTATCATTGATACAAACCGTCAATTTGTAAAGCGCCTTCTCGGCACCATTTATCGTGACTACAACCGGAGTTTCATGAGTAGTGTATACAGGAGCACCCTCTAGCGTCAACTTACTGTCAGACACATTAGTCCGAACCCAAAAATCCAACACCAAGCCATAGGTTTCAGCTGCTTGGGCCGTGCTACCCTTATAAGCAGTGGTACTGTTCTTTACACGATCTCTTTCTTCGATTAATGCATAAGGTTCCGCTGCTTTGGTCTGGATATGGGCATCCGTAATTTTAATCGGATTGCCTATCATACTTTCCAACGAGCTACCATCTGTCGGGGCTTCAAAGGAATAGCGATTGTCAACACCCACGCCAACAAACTTATGCACATCCGGCAAAATGCCTCTGGTAATGATAACTTCGGGCCGGTTTTTGACACTATTCAAAATGTTTATTGCCGTTCCGGCACCGGCCAAAAGGGCTGAAAAACTTCTATCTCCCAGAGCCTCACTAACTCGAGCAGTTATCTGATCGATGGTTTCGCCATTAATTGTCACCGAATTGATATCGAACACCGGAGCCAACCACTGATCTATATATATAGCTCCCTCTTCCGCCACGACTTTGGCATAGCGAACCTTTTGACCTTTACTGGCAGAAATATTGTCTCGGCTATTCAACAATTTCTGATAATTGCTTCTCAACAACAACAACTGAGTCTTGGCATCTTCCGAAATCTGTATTAAGGATTCATCTTTGCCACCGTATTCCTCTGCCGATATGCTCAACTTATCCATCAGTGCATCCCAAGACAAGCTCAGATCCAGTAAATCGGAACCCGTAACGACCACCAGATCTTTTTCGGTACGCATATAAGCCTCAGCTTTATAAAGTTCTGCCAAAGCATCGGCACTCAAATCACAAACCTCTAACAATGCGTTGAACAAGTTCACGAGCGCATCCAACTCAGCATCTTCCACGGCGGTATTTCTGGGGTTTCCACCGGTCATATCCGCCACCTCTGCGCCTAGATAACGGCCCGCCAAGGCCAACAAGACCGGTATGCCTTCATGATCATCGAGTGCATCCATCGCATTCTGAGCAACCACAATGCTACTCGCCGCAGCACTTAGTTTTTCAGCAAATACTTTAGAGTAATCCGAGTTGTAGGAAACCTTTGTTGAAGAAACTGCACGTACACCGTATTTTTTGAAGATTGCCGGTTTATCCGGGTTGACTTCGGTCAACTTTTTAATAATCTCGTCTTCGGTCAGGAACGCGCTACCTTCTCCATCAGAATAGACATAGGTATAACCAAAATTGCTAAGCAACTGCTCTACACGACCATCTGCACCGTAAGTGGCGGCATACAAGGGGCTGGTGAGTAATGCGCCCTTTTCTTCATTAAGCTGAGCGGGACGCAGAACAATATTATCCAGGGCATACGAAGGATCGCCCAAGTTAACCAGGTTACCCCAAGTCAGATTCTTTTCCGTCAACGGCAAGGTGCCGTCAATCACCGTAGACTCCGCAGGAGATAGCATTTTTCCTGTTACCTCATCCATACGGCCGGCCAAAGCGATCTCCAAGTTGCCGTTAGCAGCGATGGTGGTCTGCAGGCCGGTCACCTCAGGATTTTGGGACAGCACAAACCACGCGTAGGTGGCCGATACCATGGTGGTCAAGGCCACCGCCAGCAACGACACCGCCGCGATCACGCGTTCTTTCATCCGTGGCAATACAGCCTGGTATGCGCGTATGCGTCTCTCCGATTCTCTCATAATCATGTACCTCCTTGGTAGGTGTGGAAATGGTCTATGCGTATTATCGGTAGTCGATGAAGAACCACAGCGTGGTCTCTTCGACGGGATAGCCAAAATAGGTGCGGGTGACGGTCAGCCGATAGGTGCCTGCCGGCTGTTTGCCGGTAGGGGCCGCCACCGTCAGAGTGTGGTCCGAGGCGGTGACCGTTAGGTCGGTGCCCAGGTCCACCGGGGTGAGCACGCCGCCGCTGTAGCGGTGGACGTGCCAAGTGAGGTCTGCAGCATCCGCGTTCAGGGAAACGGCCAAGGGCTGAGAGGCGGAAACCACCGCCGTCCCGTCGCAGGAAGCGGTCAAAGACGCCGCCTGCGGGGTGAGATTGGTTTTGCTGTTCTTCCAAGTCTCCGACACGCCTGCCGTCAAGGTGACGGAGTCGGTGGCGGGGATGTTGAGCAACACCATATCGGTGCTGGTGAGATACAAGGCGCTGTCGCGCAGCAGCGTGACGCCCTGTGGATAAGTCTTGGTAAAATAGCGGGTGCCTGCCGTAAAGGTGGCGTCCAAGGTATCGCCCTGTGCCAACAGTACGCCGGTGCGGTCAGCAGGGACTGTGATCTGCGCCGCCACCGTAGAAGGGGTGAGTAGCGCGGTATCGCCGCCCAAGAAGGTGGTATCGCCCGCACCCTCCGCAGAGGGGGCGAGGGCCACGAGATAAGTGGCAAATAAAGTAGGCTCGTCCCCATCATTGGGGTACCAACTCACATCCAACACCGCCACACGGTCGGTAGTAGGGGCGGAAGAAAACATTAAGGAAAAGGGGACCTGCAAATCGCCGTCGGAAGCGGATACCAAGTAACCGCCATCACGTTCCTGCGTATAGTAAGCGTGGTCAACCAGAACGGCAACATCGCCGAGAGAGTCGTGATCAAAGGAAAACTTTAAAAACCCCGATAACGGAGCATCGTCAAGAATGCGTAGGGTATGGGAAAACTCCTCCGCATCGGCATTCTGATTGCAGATGCCAAAATCGTACACCATCGTGTCCGCCGACATGGTCTGCTCGGCTACGGCGGAGGGATTCCCCACCACCACGTCGGTGGAGGTGGAATTGCTGTACCGCGCAAACGCGGGGGAAATCAGGACGCACGCCGCCACCGTAATCACGGCGCACAGAGCGACACAGGCCGTTCTGCCGAAACGTATCATACCCTTTTCCCTCCTTTTGCAGCTCCGACCGCCTGTCGGAGCGGGTCCGCCACCGATTTAGGCCTCGGTGGCGGTCAGGCGCAACAGCGACACATCCGTGTCGCCCTGCACCGAAATCGTCATATTCTGCTGGGTGGAAACCGGCCAATCCAGCTCACCATCCGGCCCGTTGAACCGGTATTGGGTTCCCTGCCCCATTTTATCGTGCAAGGGGTGACCCGGGGTAACGGTCTCGACCGAAGCCTCGTACACAGTGCCGTCTACGGTCAAAGTCACCGTTGCCGAGGAAAGACCCTCGGTGGCGGTCAGGCGCAGATACACCCGTTGATCGGTGATACTACCCTCATTGGACACACCAAAGGTGATGGCGGCGCCGTCGGCGCTTACCTGCCAACCCTCTCCACTCTCAATCACGACAGCGCGAGAGGGATCCACCGGTTTGGCTCGAAATCCCACCGTCTCCCACAACGAGGAGAAGAAACGGCCGTAGGCTACACCGACGCCCAACAATAAGACAATAGCCAAGGTCAGCAGACACGCAACGCGTATTCCTCTATGCCATTTACTCACGAGTCTGCCTCCTTTGCTTTATTCTTTAGTAACTACCCAGTAATCGCCATCTTTATTGCACACGTAGCCGTCGGCAAGGAAGGCGGTGACATCGTGGCTGTACTTACCGCCGGTGACGGTGATGGTGAACAGCGGATTATCCATCTGCCACTTGGTGACCGCGTCACAATACTCCGTGGTGATCACCGTGTTGCCACCAATGGTGACGGAGCAAGGCTTAGAATAAGCGGTCTCGACATACACACCGGCGCCGGTACACGCGAAGCCACTGTTGGTCAAAGTGGGCGGGTCAATCATCGCCTTGTACTGGTCGCCTACCAAAGCGGTGATGGTGGTGTCCATTACCTCGACCGTACCGCTCTTCACCACCAAAGGAGTCACGGCCTCCAGCGTACAGCCCTCTAAATAGAGGGAACTGCTGTGCTGGGGATGATAAATACAACTGGACAGGCCACGCAAGGTGCTGTTGAAAATACGGATGTCGGTGCCAGCGCTGGCATCGCTACCGTTTCCTACCAAAACAAAGTCACCGGTACTCTCCAGCAAACAATCCTCAATCACCAAGCAGGTATCCTCAGGGGACATAGGACCGTTACCAAAGGCATAGACACATGCCTTGGTGGTACGGACCGTACACTTTTTCATAGTCACACGAGAATCAGCACCGGCAGCAGAAGTGTCAATGGTACCCACACCGTATACGCAATCCGTAACGGTGACATTGCTCAAGGCAATATCAGAGCCAAAAGCGGACACGCAGTAATTGGTGGAAGAACCGCCCCCCTTGATATTGCCGTCCATAATGGTGAGAGCCACATCCTTATACGCCATAATCGCATAAGATTGCGTAGAGGAAATGGTGTGACCGTTCAAATCCAGAATTCTCTCGCCAATGGTTCTGACCTGAAGCATACCGGTCAACGCCACATCAGCAGTAAGCTGCACCATATCGTAAGCAGGATTGCTCAGTGCATCCTTAAGCTGCTGTTCGGTGGCCACTTGGGTCACTTCCAACTGTCTCTGCTGGGCGGTAACGTGAAGGTAGATCTCAAACTGACGCTTATCTTCATCCGAAGCGCCAAGCTGGGTATCCAATACCGTCTCGCGCTCGATCTCACCCAAGTTGCACAAGTAGATCCAAACGCCTTTTCCGCTATCGTCCACGGTGACGGGGTAATAGATCCGACCGTCGGAGGCGGTGACCGTCGTGGTCACGGTGCCCTCATAGCCGTCCTCCTCGGACAAAGTTTTAATAAACTCGGCGGGGCTTGTGGTGCCGTCCACAGTAGTCAGTATTCCATTGTAGAAAGTGGCATCGTCCAATTTGTACTCCACAGGGCGAAGATATTCGTCGATATCCGCTTCGGAGGATTCGGTGACGGTGCCGTAGAAATAGTAGCCCACTACGTCAAACACCCACTCCCATACTAAAGGAGACGCGTTACCGTTATCGCCCAGATGCAGGTCGTGCTCCGGCAACACGGTGTAGGAATAATACTCTTGCGTATTCAAGTACACGCGGGGGGTGTGCTCACCGCCCCGATAGGCCATATCGTCGATGTAGAAGAACAGACGCTTGCGCATATCCGCAACATCCTCTGTTCCATTCGCTGTGCTGACACCCAAATTCACACCGATGATACCGCCGCTGGAATTCTCCACCGACATGGTGATCATGCCGGTATCACCGGGGGCGGCGTTGATGAGTTCATTCTGGATGTTGACGCTGCTGTCCAAGCCCCACTGATCCACATGGAAAATGAGGCCGGCGGTCTGCACCACGTTTTTATACCACGCGGCGGTCATCGCGAACAACATCACCACCGCCAATATCAAAGCGGCGGCGGCTAATAAGCCTTTGTGCAAGATACCACGTTTAACCATATTGGGACTGCCGCCCTCTGCAGGGGCAGATTTACTCTTGCACAGGCTCTCCTTCGTCCGACGGAGCAGAGGCCACTTCTGCATCAGCTTCGTCCGCAGGCTGTGCATCTTGGTCCGCAGGCTCGTGAGCCACTTCGGACACGTTTTGCTCTGACGCTTCGACATTCTGCTCCATCTCCTTTCTTAGTTCATCTGCAATCTGTGCATACAATTGCTCATATTCCTCCTGTGACAGAGGAGCCGATTCCTCGGCAGATTGTGCCGCGGCAACGGCGGCTTCCCTTTCCTTCTTTTCTTTTTCCTGCTGTTCCAGCTGTTCTTCCACCAAATGAATCTCTTTTCGAATGTTCTTGGCGGCGTCGCGGAAAATCCACACGGCCACCAAAATCACCGGAAGAACAATACAGGCCAAAAAGCCGTAATCACTGGTCAAAAATGCCACAATTCCTGCCATTTTGCTTCCATCTCCCGTATGCCAGATTACACGTCCGATCAAATTATCTTGGGTTACCGGTTCGGCATCCACCGAAAGGTTTGCATCGCCTTTGGTACGTAAACACAAGGTTCCGTCAGAGTCGGTATAGATACCCACCACCCGATGGGTGACCACCACCCCCGAGCTGCCGGGGATGCGGGAGTGAAAACACACCACGTCATCCACCTTAATCTGCTCAGTGTCGGTATCCCGCGCCACCAGCACGGAGCCGACGGGGATCGCGGGCTCCATACTGCCGGTCACCACCCGAAACAGGCTGGTGCCGCCAAACTCCACATAGCCCTTGGACAAGCTCTGGAGAACGATATACAGGCAACCGACCACAGCAAAGAGCAGTAACAACGTGGTAAAGCCGGAGATGATCCGCGTCTTTAACTTATGCGGTTTCTTCTTCGCCTGTCCCACAATGTACCTTCTTTCCTCAATCGTTGCCGCCGGCCAATTCTAAATTGATCATCAGACCGGAAGCGGCGATGACGTTAGCGCAATCCACGTCCTGACCCTCGATCCAAACAAACATGCGGATGCGCTGGGGCACATTACGCTCCAGCTCCACAATGGTCACATCCTCGGTAGCGGTAGCGGTATGCAACGCTCCCAATGTGTCGGCATCGGCCACACCCTCGCCGTTACAGGCGGCAGACAAGGCGCCTGTCTCCTCGATAAAGGTGCCCTTTTCAATATACGCGTCGCACCGATAGCCCAAATACTGGTTGCTGAACTTACGGAACAGGGCTAAGGGATCGGTAACCCCCTCCTCACCCAACATAAAAGTCTCGAACAACTGCTGAACCAGCAGACTATCGTTCTCTTCCATCCAGCGGGTGGCAGTCTGTACCGTGGTGCGGTCGGTCACATCGACAACCTGAGGTGCACCGTTCACATAACCCACGGGATACGTCTTGACATAGGAACCGTCCTCACAGGGGCGGTACACCGAACCGTCAGCGGTGATGGAGTACACGCTCTCGCCGCTGTGAACATCCGCATTGGGCTCGTAAATCGTAAATTGAGTCGGGTAATAATCCCAGTCCTCACCGGGCTCACTGTAAACACCCTTGAGATGATGCACCGTATCATCGAAGGAGGGAGATGCGGTATAGGCGTTCATAGAGCCGTCTCGCTGGGTACGGGTATCCGCCAGAAAACCCACCCGCACGCAAGCGGGCAGAATGTCGCTGGGGGTGTCCAGCACGTACTTGCCATCGGCGTTCTTCACGGGGTAAGGCAAGCTGACCACGTAGGTGCCGCTGTCGTTGTCGCCATAGGACACACGCAAGCTGCAATCCATGGGGGCCATCACCCAAAAATCCATCATCACATAGCTGCCATGGACAGCATCGTCGTCCGGCAACTCGGAGAGGTTGGCATAGGCATAGTTATCATCCATCAGAAAGCCGGATAAGGCATCGCCGTCGGCGGAGCCGTCGTCGGGGAAAAACCAATGGATGCCGTCAGCAGTGGACACGGGGGTCAGGCTGACGATATCTTGTAAATAACCGTAGGAAGACAACTGGGCGAAATTGAGCGAATCCGAGAATTTGCCGGGATAGTGCACCGTACCGTCCTCCGTCACCACGGTGATGTCCGGGGCGATGCGGATGGTGTTGGTGCCGCCGATATTCAGTTGGAGGCCTCCCAGCTCTGGGGTGCCGGACACGCTGTACCAGGCAAAGGTGGAAACCACCGTTACCACCAACGCAATCATCGCCAGAATACCCACGGCGCTCAATTTCATCAGTGTCTTCTTCATAAACGGTCCTCGTTATCTTCTCGGTATCAATCGGTAATCAACACGGTGCTCTCCCGCTGTTGGCGGCGGCGCTGACGCTCGGCCTCAAACTGCTCCCGCTCGGCGCGTAGCTGCTGAGCAAAAACGCGTCGATCTTCACGAGCAGCAGGCAAACGCTCGGTGAAATACGCCAGTTCCAACATAAAGGGGCGGTTTTCCGCCTCGTCCAGTTTGCGCTGCTCGGCGGCGTGACGCTCACGCTCCTCTTGACGCAAACGAGCCTCTTCTTGCTTGGCCAGCTCCTGCCGTTTCTGTTCTTCGGCAAGACGGCGGCGCTCACGCTCTGCCTGAGAGAGGCGGCGGCGCTCGGCGGCCTCCATCTCCTCCACGGCGTCGGAGAAATCCGACTTGGTAGCGACTTTTTGCCGTTCGTCCAACTTAGCACGCTTTTCCAATTGGTCAGGGAGGTAACGGGCAAAACGCTCTAACTCACGGGTGTAGATGGTGGCACGGCGACGATCCTCGTTGTCCTGCTCAAACTGCAGTACACGCAACCGCTCAGCCTCCGCCTCCTTCTCCCGCTGCAAGCGCTGACGCTCCGCCTCCTTTTCCTGACGGATACGCTCCTGCTCGGCGGCCTTCTCCTGACGCAGGCGGGCCTCCTCCTCTTTCTTGAGACGAGCCTGCTCCTCCACCAAGCGGCGGCGCTCGGCGGCTTCCTCCTGCATCAACTGCTCTTTGGTTAGCTGTTCAATAAGTACCTTACGCACCTCCACATCCGGCAGGTCGTAATCCTCAGTCAGCTCTTCGATAATCTCACGGATAAACTTCGGCTTAAGGGTACGCTTGCGCTGCTTGGAGGGTGCGGGAATCTTACGATCCTCCTCATCCTCCAAGTACCCTTTCAGTACGATGTAGTGGAACATCAGATTATGGAACAGATCCCTCTGGAAATCCTCGGTAACCTCCGGATTCTGTTCTACCACCTTGACGGCGTAACCCACATCATCATACTGCTTTAGGCATTCCCACAGCTTGACGATCGCTTTATAATCCGGATGCTTTTTCAGTACATTGGTCTTGGTAATGGTGCCGCGAACCCGAGGGAGACGGGCCATCTGCTGGGCGAAAGGAGAGTTCATAAACACCGTCAGCAGACGATACAAACGGGCTACACGGGACAGGATGTCCCCTGCCTTTTCATCCATGTCCAAGGCGGACTGTTTCTGCTTGATATGCATAAACATATCGAAGTGAATGTCCTCGCTGGCACACTCCAGGTCGGATTGCATCTTCAGCTTAACACCAAACTCGTCCCCCATCGCCTCGAACAAGGCATCGTAACGGATGCGGACAAAGTGGTGAGCAGACTCCAACACGGTGTACACCAAGCGATTCTCGTACAGATCGTTGGTGTCGTCGCGAATCTTTTGCATCAGCTTATTCGGCTTAACATCGTGGGTATCGTAATCATAAGAGGAAACGAAATTGCCGTGCTGGGCCAAATGACGCACCACATCCTGACCACCGCGCTTGGCGTTGGCCACGTTGACAATCAGCTCTTCCTCCTTGATGATGTTGCGGGGGTTGGCGATGATGTTCTGGAAACCCTTGAGGGAGTCCTCCAGTGCCACCACCCAAGTAGGATCGATGACCTTCTCACAACGACGATTGGAGAACTGAAACTCATTATTCGCCTTGGAAATGACATCCATAAAGAACTCATAGAAGTCGGAGCTGGCCAGCGTGCGAATCACGCCGCGGGCATACTTCTGATATACCGCATCAATGGAGGCGGCCTTTTTAGCGGAATCGCTCGATTTTTTAGGCGTGTTGGCGGAACCGGCCACAGCGCTCTCTCCCTTCTACAATAAGTAAGTGTTAACTAAGTGCGAAGTGTTCACTAAGTACGTACATCAATTGGCATTCTTCTTCAGCATATCTACGTATTCTTTGCAGATCTTCATCTTGTTCTTGCCGAAGGTCTTATCCAAATAGTTGTTAAAACGGGTCAATTCCTCTCGCATGAAGCCAAGGCTCAAGGACTCGAACTTACGCAGCACCTTCTTGGCCACGATAAAGTCCACGGCCTCAATCTCGGTGCCGCCACAAGCAATCAGACAGGGTACGAAATCTTGCACCTGCTTCATAACACGGTTACCGAAAGCCAAACGGAAATTCTTGATCAGGTACTCGTTCATATCCTCCAGTTTATCCAGCGTCTCCTGAGAGATGGGATACTTCTGCTTGGCGTCGGCGAACAATGCGTTGATGTGGTCGGTGCTCACGTACAGACCGGGGACATCCTCCGGCTCAAAGGTGGGAGCGCGGCTGTCCAGATCGATGGGTACAGCGCGGTCATACACCTTATCCGCCACGGCAAAGGTGGAGTCATCGTTATTGATGGTACCGACAAACCAAATGTTGTTGCTGATACGCAATTTACCATTCTGGATCAAGCAAGGATCGTTATCCCACATAGCGGTGACGATATCGATGTTCCACTCACTCTCCAGCGGCATTTCCAGTATGGACAACAATTCAGCGAAATAATACTCCACACGAGCAATATTCATCTCGTCCAAAATAACCACGTGGGGATCGCGATAATAGTTAGCCTCGTACACCGCACGCAGGAAGTCGGTCTCACTGTACGCCTTGGTAAACTCGTTGTAATAGCCGTACAGCTCGGTGCGTTCACGCCAAGAAGGCTGCACCGATACCACAGTGGTATCCTTCTGCACAAACTTACCGAATGCGTAAGCCAAGGACGTTTTACCGGTACCGGAAATACCCTGCAGAATAACAATGCGGGAGGTACCCAGCGCCGCAATGAAGAAGCGAATCAGCTCAATGTCGTAGTAAAGCCCCAGCTTGCCGGCCGCATAGTGACGGAAACGGTGACAGATCTCCTCCAGCGTGATCTCGAAATCGTATACAGGAGGTTGATACTCTGTCTTGTAATAATTATCCACCGTGGTCAGACGGAAGAAACGGCTGGTGGCGGGGTCCACGGGGGGCGAAGCGAAGGTGTTGCGATTGGACGGCACCATCTCTTGCTGCTCGCCCTCGGTCTCGTTATACAGAGAGTCGAGAACCACATCTTCCTTAAGACCCAACTCGGCTACCTTGAGGGCCAGCAGCTTATCTTTCTCATAATTGGCACGGATCAAGTCACGCTGCAGCTGCTGCACCTGTCGGCTGAGTTCATCGTACTTTTTAGCAGGTACGCGGAAGCGCAGCAGATGGCGCATCAACCGCACCAACAACACCACGAGGGTGATGATCAGCGCCAGCAACAGCAAATGAGTCACCAGCAGCAGAATCCAGTCAGCGGTGCCAAAATCGTCGGCATGCTCCTTGATCTTCTCCATACGCATGGGGAAATTCAGCAGGTAATTGAACACGTTGAATACGGACAGGAGCATCTCCCAGATGGCCTGAAAAATGCGGCCCATATCCTCGTAGAAATAGCGAAAGAAATTATCTAACACAGGTTTCACCTCTATCCTGGCGGGTAAAAAAGGGTATAGTTACCCCATATATGTTGTAAAAGGAGTCAAAAATTGCTTATTCAGCGGTGTTTTCGCTGTTATCGGCCTTGACGGGGGCCTCAGCGGGCTTGTCCTGCTCCGCCATCAGCTCGGCGCGCAGTTTCTCACGGAGTTCGGCCTCGATGCGGGCACGCTCGGCGGCCTTCAACTCCTCCTCGCGGCGGCGCTGCTCATCGATAAGATCCTCAGTGCGGCCGCGCTCCATCTCAAACTTGATGCGGTTCTTCACATTCTGATACTCAAACAGCACACGGAAGAACTGGATCAGCTGATACAGCAGGAAAAGCAGGACGGGAAGAACGACCACCAGACCGAAGCCGGTAGGCTCCTGCAGGTAATCGAACGCCTTACCCACGCCGGGGAGACGGGTGTAACCCTTACCCATCTTGGCCACCTTACCCACCACATCCTTCTGGTGGACGTACTGGGCGTCGGGGCTGGTGTTGTTATCACCCTGGGTGGTGAACGCCAAACCACCGCTGACCTTAGAAATCTGGATAATACGGTGAGTGTTCAGCACGCGCTCGCCGTCAATGACGGTCCAATAGGTGATAATGTCCTCGTGCTTAAGCTCGGCAGGATCCTTCACCGCGGTGCTGACGACTAGGTCGCCCTTCATCAGGGTGGGCTCCATAGAGGTGGTCTGCACAGAATACAGACGCAGGCCAAACAAGGCAGGGACGTTGCCGGCCTGAGTGGTGAAGGACAGATAGGTCGCCACCACCGCCAGCACAATGGCAATCACCAACACCACATTGACGATGGTGCCGATTACGCGGTTTTTCTTGCCGGGCTTTTTGACAACCTCGGCCTCTACCTGCTCGGCGATCTCCTCGTCGGTGGTGGGGGCAGCCGTCTCTGCCTCTACCTCCGGAACGAGGATCTTCTTTTCCTCTTTTTTGCTCATACATTTCTCTCCTTTACTTTATCGGAAAATTACCAACCGGTAAAAAAGGTACCAATGAAATTCCAACCGACAGCCTGTCGGAAAAGGGGTCACTCGATGGGATGCAGGCCGGACTGGTCGTGAGACTCAGCCAGGAACTGGAGGTTGGCGAACAGCTGGGCACCCTGGGTGACTGCGTTGACACAGTCGGCGTCCAAGCTCTCCATCCAGATATACACGTCGATCTGCACCATCCGATCGGGGGTGAGATCGAACAAAAAGGTGTCACCTTGAAACGCGCCCACGATCCAGCGGGGGTCGTCCCGCACCACGGGGTTTCTCTCATACCATTCACTGCCGGACTGGCGGATGAGGCGGTCCTCCGACACCAGATGGTCGGTGCCGTCCACCGAGGGGGTGTCAATAAAACCGGTGGAGCCGTCCACGTGGATGTCGGCATTGGGCTCATAAACGATAAAGGTGCTATCCTCCCGATCGCCGCTGACGGGGTCAAACTTGGTGACCCGCAGGCCGACGCGGACGGCACTCTGGGAGCCGTAGCCGCCGTCGTAGTGGGAGATGGTCTCGGGGTTCCAGATGGGCCTGCCCATCAAATAGGTACCGCCGAGGGCGGAGCCGGTCTCGTCGGTATA
Source organism: Clostridia bacterium (assembly GCA_017520705.1). Classification (GTDB taxonomy): domain Bacteria; phylum Bacillota; class Clostridia; order Oscillospirales; family Acutalibacteraceae; genus UBA5905. The sequence continues at coordinate 121,284 of JAFXFF010000012.1, forward strand.
GGCAGGGGCCAAGGAAATATCCATGTGCTCGTCGGTACGGCCGTAGAGGGTAAACTTAACATAGCAGCCGTCGGGGGTATTGGCGTCCACGTCGTCGGAGAGACGACGGTCCAATGCCAGGGTACGGCCGTCGTAGCCGTAGATGGTGGTATAAAAGGCCCCCTGCTCGTCCGACCAGGTGACGGGGGTGAGCAAGGTATCCTGGGGGATGGCGTCGGTAAAGGATAGGTGCTGCAGCCATTCCTCCTCCGGGGCGTCGGCAGACCAGGCGATCTGCAGGCCGACACCGGAATTGATGGTCATCTCCATATCGCTGACTTTAGGGGTGCGGCTGATGGCAAACCAGGTGTAGGTAGCCACCGTGCACAGGGGCAGCAGGATCAGCAGCAACAGCAGCAGCCAGATGAGAGTCTGACGGCGGTAGTTCTGCTGGGGATGTTCAATTTTGTGCCGTTTTTGGCTCAAAACAATCACCCTCCCTAAAAACAGCGATATGGCGATGCCCGAAAAAACGCGGGCAACGCCTATAGTATATCAATCATTGCGTACAACATCCTAAAAAAAGGATTTTCGTGGGGGGCGGGTCACCGAAAAAGGTGAAAAATCCCCGATTCCTCCGGGGCGGCGCGCTTCCAACCAAAGCGCCGGCCACAGAAACCCGCTCCCCGTCCCCGCCCCCGAAGGGGCAGGGACAGGGATGGTTATTCAGTTAAGTAAGTGCGAAGGGGAGATTAGGGCTCGACGGGCTCCTCGGGAGCGGGAGTCTCACCGGCCTGACCCTGGCCCTGCAGGTCGCTGTAATCCATGGGAGTCAGATCCACGCTGCTAGAGAACTGCAGGTTCATGGTGCTCTGCAGAGAGTCGAACACACCGGCCTCCTTGTTGGTGATATCCTTACCCTCCAGATACACCAGAGCAGAGATGCCAACCTGCAGGTTGGAGGGCATATCGCACAGAGCGGCATCGGTCTTCTTAGTGCCCAGAGTGAGGGCACCATCGTCGGCAAGAGTATAATTGTACAGATACAGGTTCACCTTATAGGCGTTACCGGTAACCGTACCCACAATCGCACCGTTGTCATCGGTGTTCAAACCGGCCACGGCGATGATTTTGCCATCCTTATCCATAAACACCACGCGGAAAGCCTTGGCCAAAGCATCGATCTTAGCCTTGGTGTACTCGGCGGTAATGGTAAAGGTGACGTTGGCACCATTGCCCTGGGTGTCCTCGCTACCGTTTTCGTAGATACGGCCGGCGGCGTCGGTCTGCAGCAGCAGCTGAGAGTCGGCGGCGTTGGTACGGAACAGCAGGTCGACCAGATAACCATAGGTGTTGGTCAGAACCGCGTTGGGGTCGGAGGAGGCGGCGGGAGCCTGCAGACCGGCAATAGCGGAGGATTCAGCCATAATATCCAAATCGCCCTTGGGCTTAAGCGTGGAACCGGACTCGACCACGACAGGACGGCCATTGAGCAAAGTAGCGGGGATACCGCTAACGCTCACACCGGAGGGGAAGGTCATGGAGGTGGTGTAGGAACCGGTCAGAGTAGCGATATCACCGAAGACACCGCTGTCGGCACTGAACAGGATCTTGAACTGGTTGCTGGTAACTGCATCCATCAAATCCATAGCAATCTCGCCATCCATCTTCATTTCGGTACCGATCTCATCCTTGACCTCCTGAAGGGTATAGCTATCCTTCACACCCTGGAACATGATGCCTTCGGTCTTCAGCAAATAGGCGACCGCAGCAGAAACGGTAGCCCAATCGCTACCCTTGTCCAACTCTTCTTTTGCATTAATCAGATTCTGCTTAATGGCCTTGTACTGATCAATGACACTATCCAACTCGGTAGGAATGGTTACATTTTGAGAATCGGCAGCAGTTTTCAGGGCGTCGATAAAGCCGACAATATCCTTGCCCTCGGCCAAACCGGCAGCCGCTTCCCACAGGGTATCATCCGTCAAGCCAGACTGGTCGGATGCCAGGAACACCTGCACAGCGGCCTTGATGGACTCGCTGATGTTGTTATTGGCGGTGGTCAAATCGGCGATCATGGTTTCCAAGATCTCCATATCGCCATCTTGCAACGCCTTATTCAGGGCGATCATAGCCAGATCGTCACCATTGTTGGCGATGATGCCAATGGCCACATCCTGGGCCGCTCTCTTGTAAGACATGATGGCCAGCTTGCCATTCTTAACAGCGAAAGCACGCTTGGAGACGGAGGAAGAAGAACCCACCGCGCTCACACCGGCGTACTGCGTACCGGCGGTGTTGGTAAACACACCGGTAGCGTCCGCCTGACCCAGCAGGGTGTTGCCGTCCAACGTAGTGACACGGCCGTCAGCACCGTACTTGGGGAACTTCAGGGGGCTGGTGCGGTTGATCGCCGTGGTGCCGCCCGCAGTAAAATTCAGCTGGGAAGGATACAGATTGATCTTGTCCAAGCCGTAGCCCTCGGACAGGTCAATCAAGTTACCCCAGGTGATGTTGGACACCTTATAATCATTGGTCACGTCAATAGAAGTGTTGGTACCGGAACTGGGCTCGTTACCGTCGATAAAGGAATCCACAGTGCCCAAAGCGATCTCAAGGTTACCATTGGCACCAATGTTGGTGGAGATACCCTTGACCTCGGGAGCGGTAGACAGCGTGAACCACGCATAGGTGGAGGACACCGTCATGATACAAGCCACCAGCAGCATAGCGATGGCCGCGATGAGCTTCTTACGCAGAGAAGCCATCTGATTGGACTGTTGCTTGTTCATTTGCTTTTACCTCGCTTTTTCAGATTGCGTTTATCGCCCGTCGGCGTGATTTTTTATGTCCTCCGCGACAGGAGGGTTGGAGCTCCCATCGCGGCGAGCATCGAATATGTGTGGGGGATTGAATGACAATCCCTCCGTCTGCGGCTATCGCCGCAGACACCTCCCTTTACACAAGGGAGGCGCGCCGCTAACGCGGCTAAGGCGGGACGGGAAACCCGTTCCCTACGGAATAGGTACTTAGTAATACCTATTATTAATCGTCTAAGAGTTCGAAATCCATCTGCATACCGATGTGGGCACCGATGAGGGCATTGGTGCAGTCGGGGTCGTCCCCCTCCAGCCAAATGACCACGGTGTATTTATCCACCTCGTCCTCCTCCATATCCTCGATAATCTGTGAGGTGATGACCAAATCGTCCTCAAAGCTATGGGGGATCAGGCGGTAGTACGTGCCACGGAGGGTCTCGTCCATCACCTCATACTGATCGGTGGGAAGCCGATCGATGAGGGGCAGGTTGCGATAACCCACCAGGCGGCCCTCGCCGTCGGTCTGACCCTCGGCAGGCAGCTGCTCGGGGTCGTCGGTATCGCCATGGGCGTGGGCGAAGAGGGTGGCCTTGTCCTCTTGGAACAGCAGCACCCAGATTGCAGAAGATGCATCCTTACTCTCGGAATTGATGGACAGGGTGAAGCGATAGTCCACCGTGCCCTCCCCCCTCTTTGCCACGTAAAAGGTATGGGCAAAGTAGTTATCTCCATTGTGGGAGCCGTCGATATCGTTGATATCCAGCGGCAGGTCGGTGATGGAGATGCTGGGGGCGTCCTCCACCGGCTTGCCGTATAGGCGGGCGGAAGGCTTTTTGAAATCGATGGTATTGGAGAGCTCGAAGCCCTGCTCAAACATCTCGTCGGTCAGGTTGATGGTGAAGTGGCCCTGCATCTGGGTGACCTTGGACACTCCGTAGAGGGCGGCCATCAACAGCGCCGCGGCGCCCAGCAACGCCCACAGGGCGCGGCCGTGAAGCAGCCAGAGCAGCAGACCGAGGCCTTTATGCTTGTCGAAATACAGGCCCAGACTGGAGGCGGTGAGTTCAAACTCCTTCTTGGAGTAGGCGCCCGCGGCCTTCATATCCTCGCGCAATTTCTTGCGGCCGGCCTTGATCTCCTCTACCTCACTCTTGGTGAGGACCACACCGGCGCGTTTCTTCTTAAAAAACACGCGGTTCTGCTTGTCATTGTTGCGGTATTCGTTCTTGCCCATCCTCACTCACGCTCCCGCAGCAGCGACTCGCGAATGAGCTCATCCTCCTCTACGGCGGGGCCGTTGACAGGACTGCAGACGGCGAAGACGCCGCTATCGGTGAGCCATTTGAGAGGCTGGTGGTCAGCGCAGGAGGCAAACACGGTAATGCCGCGGTCCTGCAGGGCGCGGATGTCCGAGGCGTAGACCGGCTGAGTGCCGGTCTCGGGGGACAACCGCACGTGGGAGAAGCCCCATTCCTTCAGCATGGCGGGAGACAAGGACTCGGGATGATAATCGTCCAGCAGCAGGGTCACGCCGTTGCGCAGATAGCGTCGAATGACCTCTGCGGTGCTCTTATTGGCCTCCAGCACCGTCTTTTCGGGGATGGTGAGCAGCAGACGGGTGCGATCCACCGGCTGGTCGGCGAACAGATCCTCAAAGCGCTTGAGGTGGCTGTCGCGGCCAAAGAAGCCGGGAATGGTATGCACCAGCAGATAGGGCAGATCCAGTGCGCAATTCTGAATGCGCAGTAGGGTATCCGCCGCCTCGTAGAGGAGATAGAAGGAAACATCCACCGTCAGCTCGGTACGGGCCAGGCGGGGAGCCACCGTGGCGGCGTCCTCCAGTTCGCCATCCTTACCCGCAAACCAGGGGATGGCCTCGTAGGATACCACCCGATCCCCCGACACAGCGGGGCGATAGGTCAGACCCATGGGGCGGTCCTTGGACTTGGTCACCAGAGGAATGGTGCGGGGGATGCGCATGGTGTAGTGGATGAACTTGGTGTAGATGCCCTGGATCTTCTGCCGGCAGGCGCGGAAGACCTGACACAGCTCGGGGGAGAATGCCTTGCCGCTCTCGGCCAGGATCGCGTCCACAGCCTCGGTAAGGGGATTCTCCGATTTCATCTCGGCCGAAAGATGGTCAAACATCTTGGCCATACCCACGATCTGGGCGATGGGGCTGATGGCGTCGCCGGCGCGTCCCTCGGGATAGCCGGTACCGTCATACCGCTCCATGTGCTGCTGACAACTCTCGCGGAGCATCAGCCAGGGGATATTCTCGGTGGGGAACTCGCCCTGCGCGGCAGAACCGCGGCGGCGGCCGCCGGAGGTCTTCTCCTGCAGCTGCGCCACCAAACGGCGGCCGTCGGTGGTGTACTTACGGTAGAGCTTGTGCTCCTCATCGGTAAAGCCGTTTTGGAGTATCTGATACTCCTCCGGCACCAATGCCTTACCCAGCTGGTGGTACATACCACACTTGTACGCCAGATCGGCATAGGTGGCCTGCATGCGCTCGGCGCCCGCAGGCGTCTGCGCCCCAAAACCGGAGGCGCAGGCCTCTACGTACAATGCTTGAGTATAGGCCGCGATACGAACCGACTGCTGGCGCACGACGGGTGCGAGGCCTCGGAAGGCCTCGTCCCACGTTACGTAATCGATGCGCAATTCATTCTGTTCTTTCACGGATATCCATCCTCATTTGAGATTAGTCGTCGTTGATGTCGTAATCGATCAGGGGAGTGTGGTCGGCGGCGTTCTTCTTACGCTTGACGAAGTACAGCACAACCAACACGATGAAGATAACGTTCAGCACAGCGCTGATGATCAGCAGGATGATCCACAGCAGGTGGCGGCTCCACACGTGGCACTTCTCGTCACACTTGGCCTCAACCTCAACCTCCTGAATGACAACCTTATCCTCGCCCAGCTTAGCCAGCTCATCCTTCAGAGCCTGGAAAGCGGCGCTCAAGCGCTCGTAAGCGGCATTGATGGCCTCCTGATCGCCGCTCTGCAGAGCAGCCTCAGCCTCGGACAGGGCCTCATACAGCTCGGTCCACACGTCGGTCAGATCGTTCTCTTCCAGGAAAGCCTTGATCTCAGCGATCAAATTCTCCAGAGCAGAACGGTCGATGCGCACCAAAGCGGCAATAGCCTCCTTCAGAGCCTCAGTAGCCTTGTTGACCGCGCTCTGAGTCTTTGCATAGCGGGCATTCTTGGCGGCCTTCAGGGCGCTGACCAACTGAGCCCAAGAATCGGCGGTGTAATCGCTCTCGGTCAGAGCCTCAGCGATAGCGATCTGCTTGTTCAGCTCAGTGAGGTCCAGATTCGCCGCAGGCTTCTTGGTGGTAGTGGTGGCAGGCTTCTTGGTGGTGGAAGCGGGCTTCTCGGTGGGCTTGGTGGTGGGCTTAGTGGTAGGCTTGGTGGTGGGGGTCTCCTTCTTAACTACCTTGACGGTCACGGTCTTGGTGTAGCCGGAACGGCCGGAGTAGTCCACATTGTTCTCCACCAGCTCACAGTCGGTGAAGGACACCACGCAGGTGTCGCCAATCTTGGCGTCGGCGGAAATCTTAACAGTCAGGACGACCTCGCAGGTCACCTTATCTGCGCTGGAAAGAATGAACGCCTTATCGGTGACCTTACCGTAAGAGGTAGTACCACCGGGGGTCAGAGAGGAAAACAGGTTGCGGTTGCTGTACTCGATAGCACCGCTGACACCATAGCAGTTGTCCTCGGTAAACTTGATCTCAATGGTCTCGCCGGCAGCTGCCTCAATCACCTGAGTGTCAGGTGTGGCGGCGGAAACCGCCACACCGACATTCAGTAAACCCATCAGCGTTACCAGAGCGAGAAGCACAGAAAATACTTTTTTCATTGGTTCTCTCCTCCTATGCAACGATTATTTAATCAGAGTGTTGTAACCGTCGTTCCAGTTGACAAACTTGCTGTCGCAGGCGGCGGTATCACGGGCATTCAGCTTACCGTCGAAGTTCATATCGGCAGCCAGAGCGCCGTTGCCCACCAGAGACAGCTCGCCAACGAAGGCGCTCTTCATCTGGGCGAGGTCACGGGCGTTCAGCTTACCGTCGCAGTTGGCGTCACCCATAATAATAATGGTATAAGTGACCTCAACCTCGGCGCCGTCCTTGTTGGCGGCCCAAACGGTAACCGTGTCACCGGTGCAGACCAGATCGTTCTCGCCGCGGACGATCTTGCCGTTGGCGATGGTGATGGTGCTGTCGGTGGCGTTGTCAATGACAAAGTTCACATAGGAGAAATCCTTAGCCTTCAGGCCGGTGGGAGCGGAATCCAGGAAGATGTAGTGAGCCTCGGCATCCACCTTGCCGCCGCGGATGACGTCCGCGTTCTCCAGAGAGACGGTGGGCACGTGGATGAAGGGCAGACGAGCCAGCTCCTTCTGGGCAATCAGCACCTTGCCGCAGACGCCGCAGTGAGCGCCCTCGGTCTTACCGGTGGAGGTAGCGGTGGGAGCCACGGCGGGATCGATCACCACAACGTGATCCACAACGGGGATATCTTCCTGAGCTACCTGGATCTCACCGCAACGAGAGCAGTAAATACCCTCGGTCTTACCGCTGATGGTACAGCTGGGATCCTCGGCGGGGGCAACGACCCAGTCGTGACCCAAAGCGGGAATGATCTCCTGCGCCACGAAGACGTGGTTACAAACGGGACAGTAGGCGCCGGCGGTCAGACCGGAGTTGATACAATCGGCGGGAACGCCCTGAGCAACCGCGATCTGGTGACCGGTGGCGGGGATCTCTACGCCCACGGCCAGCACCTCGCCGCAGCGAGAGCAGACGTAGTCGGGAGTACGGCCGGGTTCGGTGCAGGTGGCGTCGTAGCCGCCCACAGGCTGGGCATCGTGACCCAGAGCGGGCACCACGGTGCCGGCATCGATCATCTCGCCACAGACGGAGCACTTAGTAGCACCGGTGATACCGGGATTGGTACAGTCGGGCAGAATCTCGTATGCCTCGGGAGTGTGGTGAGCAGGAATGATCTGCTGAGCGGTGAGAATCTCGCCGCAAACACCGCAGACGAAGCCATCGGTCAGACCGGGCTCAGTACAAGTGGCGGCATAGCCGGGCACCAGAACGGGAACGTGATCCACCATAGGAATCTCCACGGCCTCCTTGAGTACGGTGCCGCAAGCGGTACAGTAGATACCCTCGGTCATACCGGGAGCAGTACAAGTAGCGTCGTAACCGGGAACGATCACGGTAGTACCCTCGTGATTGGTAGCGGGAACGAAGTCAGCCACATAGCTGTCACCGCAGTGGATACAGGTGTAGGTGGTATAGCCCTCGTTGAAACAATCGGGAGGAGTCACAACCACATCGTACTCGTGCTCACAAACAGGAGGAACGATGGGATCTTCGGGGAAGACGGGAGTCTGAGACATCAGCTTCACGGTCAGCTTAGCGTAAGCGTCGGCGCTCTTCACGATGCCGTAAGAATAGGTACTATAAGTACCGGCGACCTTCAGACCGCCCAGAGCGTGGGAGGTGCCGTCCTTGCCGGAGTAGTCGATGACCGTGCCCACTACCTTACGGGCGACGGTATAGATGCTCTCCAGCTTCACAGCGCCGGGGGCAGTGATGCCCAGGCCCTTCAGGATGGAGGCGAAGCTCTTGGACTTGGTGTTCTCCAGAGCAGACATTGCCTCGGCGATGGTCATCTTATCCAAAGCGGACTGCAGAGCGTCGGTCTCGGAATCGTTCAGATAGCTATTCAGCGCGTTGACCAACTGAGTGCGGCGGGCGCCGGTGGCGTTATCGGCCAGGATGGCACCCATCACAGCGGGATAATAGCCGTTAGCGGTCAGATCGATGGTCACATCGGCCATGACGGAACCCTCAAAGCTCAGGCTGCCGGCGTAGGTGACGTCGTTGATGGCCACGCCCAGGGTGTTGAAGGTGATGATGTTATCCATCTCACGCAGCACATTGATCATGTAGTTCTTCTGACCAACGGGAACCTCGGGAGAAATGAACACGCGGATGTCGGTGTACTGCTTATCCGCAGCGGAGGACAGGTTCAGGGCGAAGCTGTCGTCCTCGGGGAGGTAAGACAAATAGGGGTTAAAGGCAGAGTTCTTCAGGCTGTAGTTCACCAGCTCGGTGCCATTCTGGATAGCGTCGGCCAGAGCACCGAAATCGGTGACGTCAGCCAGGAACTGGGAAGCGAAAGCGGTGATACCGTCGCAATCGATGCACTCGATAAACTTGCCCAGCAGGACGGAGGGAGTGCGGATGGAATCGGTGATATCCATCAGGTCGATGGCATACAAGGGGTTGCCGTCTACCACCAGCTCAGAGCAGCCGTAATAGTTCATCAGCAGCTTGGCAACCAGATCCACAGCCATCACTTTGGCAGCAGACTTATCCAGAGACAGATAATCGGTGCCCAGATAGATGTCCAGATCGTCGCCGTTCTTATTCAAGGTGTAGACACCGTTGTAGACAACGTTGTCGTCGAAGTAGTAACCATCCTCTACGTAGGCGGTGACATCGTCGGCATACTTACCGGCGGCGATGCTGATGTTGCCGCTCAGCTTACCGGTGACGGAACCGCACTTCTTGGTATCCAGAGTGCTGTCCACGATGGCCAGACGACCCTTGGCGTTAATATCGCCGTTGATGGTGTAGCCATTCAGGTTCAGCAGCACGTCGTTGTTGACCACGATGTTACCGCGCACGTCGCTCAGCAGGACGATGACAGCGTTATCGGAAGCCTTGGCGATGGCATCGGTGACCTTGCGGCTCATAGTGAACTTGTTGGTGATGCCGTCGGCACGGACATCCAGCACCAGAGCCTCATACTCGGCACCCAGGTTCTTCAGGGTGAAGGTGATGGGCAGGTCCACGCCGGTATCCTTCTCGGCAACCATGCCGGAGAAGTCGCCCAGCTTTACGTTGCTGTTCAGCAGCACGTTGAGAGCATCGTAGTGCAGCACGCCGCTGTACTTGTTGCCCACGGAGGAGCCGGTGCGACCGATGTGATCATAGAGATGATCAATGCTGTTGTACAGGAAGTTCAGCAGTTCCTTGTGAGACTCGATGTCGAAACGAGCAATCGCGTCGTAGAAACCGGTCTTCTTAGTCGTGTTGATGAACGTATCGGCGCTGATGTTGTCGTTCTCAAACATGGGATCGATCAGACCGAAAGCGTATTCAATAACCTTGGACAGGTCATAGGACTGCAGGTTATCCATATTGATCTGACCCACAGCCAGCAGAGCGGTCAGCGCATAAGCGTAAGCGCTGTCGGGAGCGTTAACGATGGTGTTCAGAGCGCCGTCCTTCATGTTGACGTTGACGTAGGGCAGCAGCTGCTCGGCACCCTTCTTGACCTTGGCCAGAATATCCTTCTGAGCGTCAAAGTCCTCATAAGTAACGTACATAGGAACGCTGGTGCAGTTGTTGATGTTGAAACCATACTGCATGGTGGCCTCCATCAGCTTGCCACCCAGAGTGTTCAGGCCGTTGATGACCTTGCCGTTGGGCAGGACGATGGCGTTGCCGGCGGCGCCCACAGGGGACATACCGGACAGCTGCATCTCCTTGATGTTGCCGTTGGACTCGATCATAGCAGCCAGAGCATCCAGACCCAGACCGCTGTTGAGCAGCATATTGATCATGGACTGGACATACAGCTTCAGCTCGCCGTCGGCGTTGAGGCCGAACAGGGGGTTGCCGTTGAGGCCCACATAAGACAGATCCTCAATGAGGGTCATCATCTCATTGGCCAGAGAGCCGGGAGACAGCTGGCTGAACTTGCTGGTCACACGCAGGACCACAGCCAGATTGCCGTTGGCATCGGTCATGGGAATGAAAGCCAGAGCCGCATTGTTGCCATCCACGAGGCCGGAGTTGGTCAGAGCTACGTTCAGCTTCTCGATGAAGGTCAGCAGGTTGGCCTTGTTGATGTCGATGAGCTCGCGGGTGATAAGCAACTCGCGATCGGCACCGAACAGAGCGTCGATGGCCTCGATGGAGGTGCCCAGAGCGAAGTTCTCCAGAGCACCGGCGGCCACCTCAACTCTGCTACCGCCGACGTAGTAGATGTACTTCATACCATTGTCGCCGGTACCGGGCAGGGTGATGGTGTAAGCGTCGAAAGCGTACAGGATCTGATCCTCTTCGCCATCGATCTTAACGGTGTAAGAAATGGGGCTCAGAGCACCGGTGTAAACCAAACCGTTCTCGCCCAGACGGACGTCGGTGGTGGGCAGATCGATGTCCGCCACATAGTACTCAGCGTTGGGGATGGTGGCCAGCAGAGCCTCGTACATAGCACGCAACTCGGCGGCGGAAATGTCGGTGCCCACGCGAGCGAAGTCCTCGGACTTGTAGGTCTGCACCACGCCGCCATTCTTATTCTGCACCTTGATAACGATGCTGTAAGAAGACTGGCCGGGAGCGGCGGCAGACAGGACCTGCTGCATGGTAACGGTACCGGACACAGAGCCATGGTAGGCAGTGGTGCCCTCGCCGGTCACGATGGCCAGCAGATTATCGATGAAAGCGCTGTTGGTATTCACCAGAGCATTGACAGGCTTGAGGTTGGTAGCCTTCAGCTGATCCAGAACGGTCTCAACGCGGGCGCCCTCACTCTCCATACCCATCTTGGCCAGGTACTCCTGTACGGGAGGATCGTTCCAAATGATGGGCAGGTTCTTGTTCACCAGGTCAATCTGCTTCTGGATGTTGGCAGCGTTCTGACCCTTGTAGTAGTAGGCCAGACCGCCGTTCTCGCTCATATACTGAGTGAGGTAATCATACAGGAAGGTGTTGCCGGTGGTGGGGTTCATAGCCAGATCGGTCATCTCTTTCAGAGCGGCCTTGGCGGTGGGAGTCAGCTCCACAGTAGAGGTGACGGTGCCCAGCAGAGTGCTGTTCACACGGCCCAGGTTGTTGTAGAAGTTGTTCTCGTTGCACAGCTTATCCAAAGCAGCCTTCTGCAGGGCGGTATCCTTAACCAGAGTGTCGGCCAGGTTGACCAGATTGGACACCAGAGCGGCATCCAGACCGGCGATCTGCAGCTGATACACCACCTGAACGCTGGTGAACAGCTCGTCGCACTCGAAGTAAGCGGTGTAAACACCGTTGCCCTCTTCAACCAAAGCAAACTCAGCGCCGGTGCCGTTAACCAGCACGGGGTAAGCGCTTACAGGCACCCAAGCGGCTTCGCTGTTCAGCAGGCCGGCGTGCATGGACTGGGCGGTCAGCTTGTAGCCCTCGCCATCGGCGGTCACAGCAGTCAGCTTATCGTTGCTGTCGGGGGTGCGGAAGAACAGGGTGTCAACCAGCAGGGCACCGCTGTTGAGCACAGCCTTCTCCTTGGCGCTCAGAGAGATACCGGGCACCAGGCTGGAAGCGATCACCTCGGACAAGGTCTTGGCCTCGATGGCCTTGCCCTCTTCACGGGTGACCTGAATGTCCTTCACGATGCGAACGATGGTGTTCTCACGATGAGACACGCCGTCGATCTTATACTCGTAGGACTTGCTCAGCTCAGCGGGACGGGGCAGACGCCAGTTGTAGCCGTAGGGCACAACCACGTCGGTGTCCCAGGATCTGTCAATGGTGTAGGTCTTGGGAACGTAAGTGATGGTGTAGTGGATATCGCCGGTCAGGTCACCCAGCTCCACAGTCTCACCGGAAGCGTTGGTAATGACAACCACACGGTTGTAGTTGGCAGCACCCACATTGTAATAGCTATCCCAAGCATTCAGAGCAGCAGCCTCGATACCATTGGCATCGATGGCGGCCAGAATGTCGGCGGCGGCAGTGTTCTTATCCATGGGGAAGTCGGTGCTGAACACATCCAAGGCCACGGTGGAAGCGGTGTCCACGGTGTTCTTGCCAACGACGTTGGCCTTAACATCCACATAGACGGAGTACTGATCCACCAGAGCGCTGATGACGGTGGAGGTGGCAAACAGCTCATCCAGCAGCTCCACGTCGTCGTGCAGATCGATCTCCTCGCCGCTGTCGTAAGCAGCGATAACAGCCTTATCCAGAGCCTTGTACTCGTCGACGGTGATGGAATCCTTCACCAGATCCTTGCCGATAAAGTCCCAGCTCTGACGGTTGATGGTACGCACAGCAGACACAACGGAGGGCAGGAAGTCGATGACCTGCTTAGCCTCGGCGGCCTTGGCCTCGGCCTCGGCAACCGCGTCATCACCCTCGGAGTACACGGTGCGGATGGCATTCTCAAGAGAAGCCAGCGCATCAAAGCCGGTAGAGCGCACCTCGGCGGCCTGATCGCGGTACTCCTGAGCCTTGGCGGCGTTACCCATCATCTCGTAGAAATCAGCCATGCTCTCCAGATCGGCGGCAGCCTGCTCCACAGTAGCGCCCTTGGCCTCGATCTCGGTGTAGATGGCATCGTTCTCGCGGGTCTTGCCCTGCAGAGAGCTGAAATCCACATTCAACTCAGCAGCCTTCTCAACGGCCTTGTTGACAATGATCTGAACGGCCTCCTCGACGGCGGCCTCCACGCTGGCGGTCAGACTGTCTGCGAAAGCGTTCAGCTCGGCACGGCCCTCTTCGTTGCCGATGGCATTGATGCGAGAATAGAACCACTTGATATGCTCCTTGAAAGCCTCGCCCTGCTCGATAACGAACTGCACCTTGCTGGCAGCGCGCTGATACTCGGTGCAATACTTAGCCAGAGTCAGGGTGCCGCCGTTGGCATCGTAATCGGCCAACAGGTCGTTCAGAGCGGTCTTGACAGCGCCATCATTCAGGGCGGGGGTGGTGTAGGAATACACGACCTTGCCGTCGTAGACGATGTCATACTTGGAGCCGGAGGCGATCTGACGCAGATCCTCCATCTTCTCGTTCATGGTGGAGGACACCAGAGCCAGAGAACCGTCGATGGCGGCGCTGACCTGGGCATAGCCCTCAACCAGATAGTAGGGAGCGTTCAGCAGAGCCTGCTGCAGAGCGGCGTCCACTGCTATGTACAGAGAATAGGTCACCTCAACGCGGTAGGAGTTGGCGGGCTTCACGAAGCTGCCCACGTAATCCTCGCCCACCTTCTTCATGGTGACGGGAATATCGGTGCCGGGGGTGCCGTCGGCGGCGGTGTACTTAATCACCGCAGCGGAGGGAACCCACACGAAACCGTCGGTCTCGTAAGGCTTGGCAGTCACGGTCTGGGCATCGGCATTGATGGACACCAAACCATCGGTAGTGCTGTTGGGCACCTCAACGGTATAGGTATCACCAATCAGACCGGTGCAGACGATGATCGCCTCCTCGTACTTGTTGAGCTCATAATTGCCCACCACCAGGGAACCGGTGGTGCCGCTCCAAACGTTATCCTGGGGCTCGCCGTGCTGATGAGGCGCGGAGCCTTCGGAAACCGCTGCGAAGATCGGCAACACACCAATGTTGGTGGCTACGATCAGCAGCGAGAGCAGAAGGGCCAAAGCTCTTCTTGTTGCTTGCTTGCAAGTTTTCATTCGATACACAACCTTTGCTAAAAAATTTGTTTTGATTATGTTGGGGACGGAGAACCCTCTCCGCGGGATGTGCGCTCTACTGATTGATACCTCCTCTATGTGATCTCTGCCCGATATATGTGGCAGGAAAGTTGCACGTGTCGGCCGAAAAGGCCGTATGTTTTTGACCTGTAAAACGGCGCACACGTGCAACTCGCCATTTTTACGAAAACCAGTATAGCATAATATATATATAATTACAAGTCTTTTTTTGCGTTCTACTGTACAAATCGGGCCGGAAAATCTTGGAAAATATGGAGAATGTGCCAAAATTACGGCACATTCTCGGCTTTTTTAAATTTTGAACTTTTTGTAAATTTTTTCGAAATTCCTTACTAAAGGAGAGTTTTTTCTGATTTTTTATGTTAATTGAGCGCATTGTATATTTATATAAATATACATCTAAATGAGTAGATTGTCAAGGGGGTATGCGGTCAATAAAATGGAGGCGAGATGAGCGGCAACTTAAGGAGGAACTTTAACCTATGCAGGTACAGTTGTGTTTAGACAGGTTTTTGGATAAAAACGGCATCAGCCGCTACGAGCTGGCCAAACGATCCGGCATCTTGTATCCGGTGGTGGATCGTTATTATAAAAACCAAGTACAGCGGTATGACCGCTACGTGCTCAGTCGATTCTGCACCGTGCTGGAATGCGACATTACCGACATCATCGAAACGGTGAAATAGAAAAGGTCCGATGCGTTGTACAATGCATCGGACCTTTTTCATGTCGATCATTTAATTTCCGCGATGTCGTAAGGGGTGGTCTGGTAAACAAAGTAGTTGAGCCAATTACTGTACAACAGATTGGCATGGGCACGCCACGTCATCACAGGGGCGCGGGAGGGATCGTCCTCAGGGAAGTAGTTCTTGGGCACGTCGGGATTCAGCCCCGCCGCCATGTCACGGTTATACTCGTTCTTCAGCGTATCGGCATCGTATTCGGAGTGGCCGGTGATGAAAATCTGACGACCGCCGGGGGTGGCCACGGCGTAAATGCCGGTTTCTTCAGAAGAGGCTAAAATCTTCAGCTCGGGAACGGCAGCGACATCCTCGGTGCGGACGGTGGTGTAGCGACTCTGAGGAACCATAAACACATCGTCAAAGCCGCGGAACAAAATGGAGCGCTTGTAATCCACCGTATGGGGGAAAATGCCCGAGTATTTGTAGCCGATGGGGTATTTCGGTATGCCGTAGTGGTAGTAAAGGCCGGCCTGAGCGCCCCAGCAGATGTGGAAGGTGCTGGTGACGTGGGTCTTGCTCCACTCCATGATTTCGCACAATTCCTCCCAGTACTCCACCTCTTCAAAAGGCATCTGCTCTACGGGAGCGCCGGTGATGATGAGACCGTCGTACTGCTTTTCCTTGACTGCGTCAAAGGTCTTGTAGAAAGTGAACAGATGCTCAGCGGAGGTGTTCTTGGACACATGGGATTTGGTGTGGATGAACTCCATCTCCACCTGCAACGGCGAGTTGCCCAACAGGCGTGCTAACTGGGTCTCGGTCTCGATTTTTTTAGGCATCAAATTGAGAAGCAAAATCTTCAAGGGACGGATGTCCTGAGTGATGGCACGAGTCTCGGTCATCACGAAAATATTCTCGTCCGTCAGGGTCTGCACAGCGGGCAGATCGTTGGGAATTTTGATCGGCAAAGAGGGTTCCTCCTTTCAGAATACGCCGTAAAAGCGTACATATATTTCCATTGGAATTTAAAAGAAATTACAGATTATCCAGCGCCTGCTTGATGTCGGCGATGAGATCCTCGGCATTCTCAATACCGCAGGAAAAGCGCACCAAATCGGGGGACACACCGGCAGCTGCCAGCTCGGCATCGCTCATCTGGCGATGGGTGGCGGAGGCGGGGTGCAGGCAGCAGGTGCGAGCGTCAGCTACGTGGGTTTCGATGGCGGCCAGCTTTAAATTCTTCATGAATTTTTCGGCAGCGGCACGACCGCCCTTGACACCAAAACTGACCACGCCGCAGGAGCCGTTCGGCAGATATTTCTGCGCTAGGTCGTAGTATTTATCACCGGGCAGACCGGGATAAGTAACCCATACGATCCTGTCATCATTTTGCAAGAATTCGGCCACAGCCTGACCGTTTTCACAGTGGCGCTGCATACGCACGTGGAGGCTCTCCAAACCCAAATTCAGCAGGAATGCGTTCTGGGGAGATTGGATGGAACCCAGGTCGCGCATCAGCTGCGCGGTGGCCTTGGTGATGTAAGCACCCTCCAGGCCGAAGCGCTCGGTGTAGGTGACGCCGTGATAACTATCATCAGGGGTGCACAGACCGGGGAATTTATCGGGATATTTGGTCCAATCGAACTTGCCCGAATCCACGATGCAACCGCCAACGCCGGCGCCGTGACCATCCATATACTTGGTGGTGGAATGGGTAACGATGTCGGCACCCCATTCGAAGGGGCGGCAGTTGACGGGGGTGGCGAAGGTGTTGTCAATGATCAGCGGCACACCGTGGGCGTGGGCGGCATTGGCAAATTTCTCAATATCCAGCACGGTCAGCGCGGGGTTGGCGATGGTCTCGCCGAACACCGCCTTGGTGTTGGGACGGAAGGCAGCGTTCAGCTCCTCCTCGGTGCAATCGGGGGACACGAAGGTGAAATCGATGCCCATACGCTTCATGGTGACGGCGAACAGATTGTAGGTGCCGCCGTAGATGGAGGAGGAGGACACCACGTGGTCACCGCAGGAAGCAATATTAAATACGGAATAGAAAGAGGCTGCCTGACCGGAAGAGGTCAGCATGGCAGCGGTGCCACCCTCCATCTCGCAGATCTTCGCCGCCACGGAATCGTTGGTGGGATTCTGCAGACGGGTGTAGAAATAGCCGGAGGCTTCCAGGTCAAACAGCTTGCCCATATCCTCGCTGGTGGCGTATTTGAAGGTGGTGGACTGGATGATCGGGATCTGGCGAGGCTCGCCATTACCGGGGGTGTAACCACCCTGCACGCATTTGGTTTCGATTTTGTAGTTGCTCACATGTATGCATCCTTTCGGAGAAAATTCGTGTATCCGTTATTATAATACCAAAAGGGAAACAATGTCAAGAGGGTGGGTGAAATTGGAAAAAGGAGCGGGTTTATCGCACGTTGGTGGAAGGCATAAGGGTCGATGCTCACATCGACCGCTCTGCGCTTCGCGACCACCTCATCCACCGCCGTTCGGCGGTCCCCCTTCCCCTCAAGGGGAAGGCTGTCGGGATTTCGCAAAAGTATGATGTAAGCGCTTACAATCGCTATTTTCTGCCACTTGCATTTTGCGCGGCTATGTGGTATAATAGTGAAAAAGGAGGGATATTTTATGGCAAAAGAACAACTCTCCCCTGCCCTGTCCGAACGGATGGAACGGGAAAAATCCACCCATTCCTATACCGATTTTTCCTTTCACGATGACGCGGCCATCCGCCGCTACGCCACCGCCAAGCCCGACACCGTGTGGCGTCCCGCCTTCGCCAAGGATATCGATAAAATTCTCTACTCCCCCTACTACAACCGCTACACCGACAAGACCCAGGTGTTTGCCCTGACCAAAAACGACGACATCACCCGCCGCGGTCTCCACGTGCAGCTGGTATCCCGCATCGCCCGTACCATCGGCCGTGCGCTGAATCTGAATCTTGATCTCATCGAGGCCATCGCCCTGGGTCACGACATCGGCCACACCCCCTTCGCCCACTGCGGCGAGGTGTACCTCAACGACCTGTACCACAAACACACCGGCCGCTATTTCACCCACAACATCCACTCCGCCCGCGTGCTGACCGAGATCTTCCCCATGAACCTGACCCTGCAAACCCTATCGGGTATCGCAGGACACAACGGCGAGATCGAAATGGCGGAGTATCACCCCGTGCCGATGAACACCTTCGAAGAATTTGAGGCCGAACTGGAGAAATGCTACACCATCCCCGGCTATTCCAACAAGATCCAGCCCTCTACGCTGGAGGGTAACGTGGTGCGTATCTCGGATATCATCGCGTATCTCGGCAAGGATCGGCAGGACGCCGCCCGCATGCAGATGGTGGCGGATGACGAATACACCGCCGACGGCATCGGCACCATCAACTCCGAGATCGTCAACAATCTGGTGGTCAACATCATCGAAAACAGCTACGGAAAGCCGTACATTATGATGGATGAAGAGCACTTCAAGGCGGTACAGCGTTATAAGCGGGAAAACTACTCCATGATCTACGCCAACGAGCCCGGGCGGGTCATCCTCGACCGCGTGGTGAAGTATATGATGGAGGAGATCTACGAACAGCTGCTGGACGATCTCATCAACGACCGCCGCGACAGCCCCATCTTCCTGCACCACATCGATTACGTCAATGCCACCCACTATCGCCGCGACCTGCCCTACGAGCAGACCGAGCCCAACCAGATCGTGGTGGACTATATCGCCAGCATGACCGACGATTACCTCATCGAACTGCACCGCTATCTCTTCCCCGAAAGCAACTATTACGTGGAATATATGGGCTATTTCAACGATATTCACGAAAAACGCACCCGTCTGCAGGGGCAGATCGGTATGGAGGATTAATCAACGTAAAAAAGGACACCCGAGAGGATGTCCTTTTTTCGTTTACAGAATGCCGAAAAGCTCCAACAGAATTTTGCCCGTGAGCAGTGTCAGCACCACCAGGATGACGGGACGAACGATCTTGGAGCCGTTTTTCAGCGCCAAACCAGCCCCCAGATACTGGCCTGCGGTGGCGAACACCGCCGAGACAAGGCCGAGGGGAATGAGCACCTTGCCCGCCGCCAACGAGGTGGCCAAAGCGCCTACGTTGGAGGCGAGATTCACCAGCTTCACGTTGCCGGAAGCGGTGCGGACATCCACCTTTGCGAGGTAGCAGAAGACGAGGAGCAGGAAAGTACCCGTGCCGGGGCCGTAGAAGCCGTCGTAGGCGCCGATGACCAAAGAGGCACTCCACACGATGGCGCGGCGTGCCCATTCTTTCACCTCCCCCCGCTGCTCTGGCAGATGCTTCTGCTTGAGGATCACAAACGCAATCACGGGCAACACGAACAACAGGAGAATTTTGAGAAACCGCTCCTCCATCATCAACTGTAGGCGGGTGCCGAGATGGGCGCCCACCAGCGCCAGTGCGATGGAGGGGATACCCAATCCCCAGTCCGCATAACCGTTGGCTACGTAGCGGACGGTGGAAGCCACCGTACCGATACAAGAGGATAACTTATTGGTGCCCAACGCCAGGTGGGCCGGTATGCCCGCCAACAGATAGGACGGCACCGAAATGATGCCGCCACCGCCGCCGATGGCGTCCATAAAAGAGGCACAGAACACACCCAGGCAGACCATCAGCACGGTCCACCAAGGAAAGCCGAAAATCTCCATACGTTTCTCCTAACGTTACATAGCGATGAACGAACGGTGCACCGCCCGTTCGAAATTGCGGGCCGCTTCGCTGCCGGATCCACCGTCCACCAGAGAATTGCGTAGATATACGCCGGCTACCTTGTTGACGGGATCCACGAAGAAATGGGTGCCGTAGGCGCCGCTCCAGCCAAAGGAGCCCACGGGCAGATCCTCGTAATACTCCTTCGTGATCACACGCACACCGAGGCCCCACCGCTCGTGGATGGGCATAATTGCCTCCGATACAGCCGGGGTGCACAGCAGCGAGAAGGTGTCCTCCGAAACCAGCCGACCTCGGGCGGTTTGGCCGCGATTCAAGAGCATGGTCGCGAAAGCGGCGTAATCGCTTAGGGTGGAGGCCAAGCCGGAGCCGCCCAGATAATGGGTGCAGGGATAATCCGACATCACGCAACCCTCCCGCATAGGGGCATCGGCGTTTTGGCCGTCCACAACGGTGTGCATTGCCGTCATCCGTTTCCACTGCTCCGCCGTGGGAGTAAAGGTCGTGTCCCGCATACCGCAGGGGTCGAAAATCTCCTTCTGCAAAAAGCTGAGGAAGTCCGTTTTCGTGATCTGCTCGATGATCTTGACCAGCGCGTCAAAGGCGCCCGAGCCGCTGTACTGCTGCCGCGTTCCGGGATCGAAATCCAGCCCCATTCGCGCGTGGAACGCTACCGTGTTAGCCACTGTACGCTTGTCCTCAGCGGTCATATGGGCAATCTTGCGCCCATCGCTGCCAATGCCGGAGGTGTGGGTCAGAATGTGGCGAATGGTGGGCTCGTTTCGGGGCGCACCCACCGTCCGCAGGGAGCCATCCTCGGCCGCCTCGGTGATGGGGACGCCGCGGAATTCCGGCAGATACATCGCCACGGGATCGGATAGGCGCAGAAGACCCCGATCCACCAAAATCAGTGCCGCAAAGGCAGTGACGGGTTTGGTCATGGAGGCCATACGGAACAGCGTATCTGCCGTCACGGGCTCCGCGCCGTGGGCGGAGGTGCAACCGAAGCAACGCTCGTACACCGTTTCGCCGTCCTGCATCACCCAATAGGCGCTGCCAAAGGCCTTATGCCGCGCCATATCGTCCTCTGCCGTCTGCACCACGTTACGCGCCAGCAGATTTTTGTCTAATTTTTTCATTGCGAACACCCTCTACGCGTGTCAATTGGCGGCGATGGCCGCCTCTACCGCTTCATTATACAGGATATTGCCGAAAAGTCCAATCCCTTTTTGCGAATCGTGACGGGAAATACAGCAGCGGGAAATAAAATGCAGGTTTTTTGAAAAAAGGCTTGACTTTACGGGTGGATATGCGGTATACTATGTAGGCGCTGAGGCGCACCATATATCGCGGGGTGGAGCAGGGGTAGCTCGTCGGGCTCATAACCCGAAGGTCGGAAGTTCGAATCTTCCTCCCGCAACCAAAAACCTTCTCGGACGAAGTTCGGGAAGGTTTTACTTTTTCACTTTTCACTCTTCACTTTTCACTAAATCCGTCCGAGAAGCTTTTTGGAAGTAATAAGTAATAGTGAATAGTGAAGAAGTGTTTTGCAAGGCTTTGCCTTGCACTTTTTACTTTTAGGAAGTATAATAAGTTTAAGGGGTGATAGCGATGAAGGAAAGTCCTTTGATGATAAAATCAAAAGCGTTTGCGCTTGATGTGATAAAGGTATGCAAGGAGTTAAGAGTGGCAAAGTGTGAGTCTGCTCTTATCAATCAATTTTTGCGTTCAGGAACAAGTATCGGAGCAAATATTAGAGAGGCTTTTTACGCTCATGGCAAGGCTGATTTTATTGCTAAATTACAAATTGCATTAAAAGAGTGTTCTGAAACTGAATACTGGATTGAACTCATTGTTGAAAGCGGATATTATAATGATAAAATCTTGCTTGACAAATGTACCGAGGTTAAACGAATTTTAATCTCATCCATCAACACCGCTAAACAAAACACCGAAAAATAACGCTGGACTTTTGAAAATCTTTCGGTATAATCTGTTGTTTGAAAGGCGGCGGATTATATGGAATGCGACTTGAAAACACTGTATTTTGTTCGCGGTAAAATCATTATGGCTATGGCAGATTTGAGAAGAACGGAAGATGATCCCGAAATTTTGCAAATATTACGGAGAGCGCAACTCATTATTGAAAAGAAAATTTTTGATGCAGAATTTCCAAATAAGATAGAACAATATAAAAATTTGATTGTTTAACAAAAGGAGCGATTATGAATTATCGGCAATTGATAGACGGAATGAAAAAATACAAGTCGACCGAAACGGATATATGTCTTCATTGTCTTGGTGTAATGCCCGAACAAATAAATACAAATGTAGTTATTGCGCCTTGGTGGGAACCTAAATCATTGGCGCTTCTTGGCGATGCTGAATACTTGAGCGAATCTCAGTTTTCTGCCATAAAAGTATGGAATATAAAAAGCGAAATTTGTGATATAACCTACATAAAAACCGGCATTGGCGCACCTGTGTTTATGGATGCTCTTTTGGCCTTAGGCGTAACAAAATGCAAAAATATTATTTTTGTAGGTTCTGTTGGTTCTTTGGACGAAGATATAGGTATAGGAGATATTGTCATTCCTCAATATAGCATCTGCGGTGATGGTGCAAGCCGATACATTGCCTCAGATACACTAAGAAATAAAGACGTATTTGGGACAAAGGTAGAACCCGATAAGAAAATATTTGATGTGATGTGCAGAATTACAGAAAAGGTGTGTAATAAAAATAATGTGAAGTTTCACATTGGCAGAGCATTTAGTATTGATTCGGTATTCGCTCAATATGCGCATATTGATGAGATTTTGAATATGGGTTGTAATGTTATCGAAATGGAGACGGCATCAGCTTTTAGAGCGGCGGGAATTGCAAATTTAAGACTTGCGGCTATTTTTAGTGTATCAGATAACACTGTCACCAACAAATCTTTGATTAGCGGAAGAACTGAAAATGATATGAAGTATCGCAGATTCGTAAGAAACAACCTGTTCCCTGAAATTATCACAAAGGTATTTAGCGAAATGTCAACTGAAAATGATTTTTAATGAAATATCTTTTTCGGTGCTACGAGCCAAAATGAAAAACGACATCCGCGAGGATGTCCTTTTTCGTTTTCGTCGAGAGTTTGAAATGAGAACTTCTGAAATGGCGTCAGCCATTTCTAAGGTTTTGCGCTTGGCATACCTACGATAACCACCTGCTCGGCGCAAAACCGAAGTTCGAATCTTTCAGCTACAACCAAAGAATCCATCGCTGGTGCGATGGATTCTTTTGGTTGTGTCCGCAGAACACAACATCGTTTGACCGTAGGTCAACCTTATTTCGAGCGAAGCGAGAACATCATTGTCCACTTGCGGACACGAAACGAGGTTACGGTTGTTGCCGTAAACGATATGATGCTTCGCATCAACGATGTTGCGCTTCGTGCAAACGGAGCTTCGTTTACGTATTGCAACTTGTCATGGGCTGTGCTATAATGACTAGGAAGGCGGTGAGATGAAACGCATGGAAATATATAGCTTCAAATTCGGTATATTCATGAATATCATTTATGCCTTGATGGCCATCGGAATGGCTATAGGTACTGCTTTTGTGACCAAATTAGTGATTCAGGAAGCAAAAAAAGAATCAAAAAACGGATCAAAAATGCAGATAAAGCGAGTTCTTAATTTTATGCCGTTTATAATAATCTCGTTGGTGCTTTCCATTTTGTTTGGTAGTCTTTTTGTGAAATATACAACATTTGACTATAACATGAGCAGAGGTAACGCCTCTATTTTAGAAGGGGATGTTAAGGTCGTTTCGCTTGAAGAAGAATACTACCGAGGTAGTTTTTCGGGATATACCGTGGTGCTGGAGGTGGACGGGCAAAGGGTTTCTCCTTCCAATATCTTTTCTGAAGGTATTATAGATGCTCTTGAAAGCGATAAAATTCTTATTGTACAATATGGCGAGATAAAAAATGACGGTACATATATTTGGAGTATTAAATTGTCGAATTGACGGTATCCTTTTTGTCGCTGTGTGTTTGGAATGAGAACTTCTGAAATGGCGACAGCCATTTCTAAGGTTTTGCGCTTGGTACACCTACGATTCGCACTCGCTCGGCGCAAAACCGAAGTTCGAATCTTCCTCCCGCAACCAAAATGAAAACACAGGAGTTCCGTTGGAACTCCTGTGTTTTTTGCTTTTTAGGACCCGACGCCAATCAACGCCAAAATTCGTCTGACGCCAATTTTGACGCCAGAGACGACGCCAATCAAGTCATATGCTATTGTTATATGTTGAAAAGGAACACGTTATATGGTATATGATCGGCATAATTCCAAAAAGTATTGCATTGTGTAAAATGATTTTAACCAAAGAACAATAACGCCACACAAAAACAACCCCCGATGGTTTCCCATCGGGGGCGGTTTTTCATTTAGTGGCTAATGCTCACTTTCGTTTACCATTAACCGTTCAGAACAGCATTGTAGGTCTGCTCGTAGACTTGGTCGTCGTAGATAACGGTCTCGACGCCGTCGATCAGCACGACATAGTAGGCGCAAACGCGGATAGTCGTATCCTTACCCTCATCAGGGATATTGATAATACGCACCGCATATCCGGCGCTGTCGGGCTCTAAAGTACACAAATACACCGCGGCAATGTCGATAACCGTAGTACCGTTGACAGCAGACTTATCCAGCGTCTGCGCGTCGGTGTTGGTGACAATAGCACCCATACTCAACAACTGGCGCTCCACGCCGTCCACAACAACAACCGCATTGCTATAATCCGCAACGGTACCGTTTGTAGACATACCGATCACGTTTACATCAAAGCGGAAAGCCAAACCATTGACGTCTTCGGAAGCGGAGTTGCCACCAAAGGTGATTGCATCATCAACCACCGGTTGTTCGTCAGCCAGTTTGCCGCATCCATCGATGCAAACGCCATCCTCATCAAAGTTGTGCAAGGTTTCACCCATACAAATCTTGCCACAGCAGTCATAGGCAATGCTGTGGTGCGTATCCGTTACCACCCACAGCGCATAACCGGTGTGGTGCGTCTCATCAGGATCACCATAGACATAGGTCTCGGTTCCACGCTCTCCACAAGCACAGAGGTAATAGTAAGTCGCCGCATCGGTACACGTGGCCTCGCTGGCACGATTGGCAAGGAGAGGATTCATCACGTCGAAGCAGTGAGTATGATCTTGCGCCGTCACGTTGACCGGCACTACGCCAATGACGTCACCGCACGTCATACGGATATAGGTGCGTCCGGCACCCACAGCCGTCATAACACCATTCTCATCCACGGTGACGATGGACTCATCCTGAGACTTAAAAGTAATCGTGCCCTCACTGCCACTGACAGACAGGCTGTCCATAATGTTCAGCGTCTCGCCCACAACCAGCGTGGCCGTACCCTCATACCAGAACGCAGTGATGGGATCGGCGACGTTTTCGGGAATGGTCACGTAGGCGCTTTCCATCGCATCGCATTCCAGACCATTATAGGTCAAAACGCCTTTTTCCACCGTCAGCATCACCGCGGTGCCGATCTCCATCGGCTCCTCAGGGATAAAGCGGAAAGCCGTCGCTACCCATTGTCCTTCGACCACGTCGTGATCTCCGCTTTGCTGTTTATTACCGAATGCGGTTTCGGCAGCATTCAGCGCCACTATTGTACCCTCTACCATTTCACCGCCATAGAGAACCGTCGCCTTAGCCACAACGTCCTCTACCAACACAGGTCGGTCGAAGGTGAAGTCCAGATAGGCACCCTGTGCGCCTGCTTTCACCGTGGAAAGTGCGGCAGGCACCGTGGCCACCATACTGATATTGACGTCCAGATGTGCGGGAGGAACATCCAACTCGACGCTCTCCGCCAAGTAATAGCCGTCCTTCTCGAAAATGACCTTCCACTTACCGGTCAAAACGTCCCAACCATAATGACCGTAGTCATCCGAGATACCGGGGTTGGGGCCCTCGCCATACAGCGCAGAATCCCACTTGACCCATTCGCCTTGCTGGTCGTCACGGTAATAGACGGTCGCCGTCACACCGGACAGAACGTTGCTCTCAATACCCTCAAAGATCACACCCGAAGGATCGTGGAACATCGTCAGTTTCTCCAGCTCACCCGGGAAGCCGTGTTCGCGCAGGTAGCCGATCATACGCTCGTTTTCACCCAACAGATCTCTATTCATCGCGGCAATTTTTTGATAAATCTCCTCCGGATCGCCAAAAGCCGCCTTGGCTATGTCGTTGGCCAGGCCAAACAGCACCGTAGTGATCAGTCCGGGAACGCCCGTCGCAAACGTGCCAACGATCAAAGCGCCGCTACCACTGGCAATATTAACGATCACGTTCGATTGACGATAATTCATGTAGTCGTTGAATTGCTTCGGTGTCAAATCGTACGCCCATTCCGGCAAATCGCTCACACCCCACGCTGTAGACGTATCCGACAACGCACTCCACAGGTCTCTGGCACCAAAGCCCAAACCGGCCACCGTGTTAACAGCCTCAACCTTACCGGTATATTCAACACTTTTATGAATATACTGACCCGCAGAAACCGCCTTCTGACCCAAGAAAGATGCGCCCTTGCCAATCAGCGAACCCAAAGAGGCACTATTCACCTCATCCGCAGGCACATAGGGGAGCATGAACGCGGTGTCGACAGCAGAGGTCATCAAACAAATCTCCCCATCTTCCTCACTGACTGTCATGCCCTGCGTCAGCGTGGACACGTGTTCCGCGCCATCCATAATCGCCACCGAGAAACCGTTCTCGATAGCGGTCACCTCCTCACTGAAATCGTAGTAGTTTTTCAGCGAGAACATATAGGTTCCCTCTTGGTCATAGAAGTTGTAAATCGGCAAATACAGACGCATATTCTCATCCAGTACGCGTCTCAAGTCCATTGCCGTCATTACCTCACCACTCTCGGCGAACTGCGCCAGAATGGATCCGTACAGCCGCCAACGCTGATACGTCTCACGCAGCGTCCAGCCGTTTTCCGGACCCGATTCGGTAACCGTCCAGCCCTCGGGAAGATTCTCCGAATTCAGCATAGCGCCGTTTAGGGCCCCCTCGGTTTGGAACAGATCTGTCAACTGGACGGTGGGCATACCTTGATAGGGCTGCTCGGCAACCAACTCGTACACTACGTTGAACGCCTGCGGCAGGTGCATAACATCTCCAAATTTTCCCGTTCCAACGTAACAACCGATATCCTCGTCGTATTCCAAGCGAATGTATCGATCATAATTACATTCGGCGCTGTCGCCCTGGATGTCCGCCACCGCATAGACGTTGCAAACCTCCTGTGGCTTATCAAAATACGCATAGAAAGTAAAGGCAGGCAACTCGTTGTTTGTAATCGCGACAGACAAATCACGGTCTTGGGGTCGACTTGCCACATAGTCCAACCGATCTTCACGGGTGGTGATGTTAAAATAATGCATAGAGGATTCTTGTGTGCCAAAGCTTTCATGCACCTGATAGTACCACTTCTGTAATATCGGCGCATCGTAATACATACGGATGTTCTCCGTGTAACACTCGGTATGCTCGACGCCCTCCACATCCGTATAGCGGAAATAGATTTCCACTTCATAGTTGGCCGGATAAGTATCCGGTTCGGGCATAGGAATGGGGAGCATACCATAGCCTGTTTCCGGATCGTAATAGTTGTACATATCCAGGAAACCGCCGCTGTAGAAGAAACAATCCAGTTCCTTGTCGTGTTCGTCTAAAGAGCGCGGCAAATCCGTTGTGTATTGAGAACGGAGCCAACTCTCCAAACGGTAAGCGTCCACCATCATGTTATCCACAATACAATAGTCGCCGCGGTTGGTTTTGACAACGGAGTACGGGAAACTATTATCCAGCACCAACGGTTTCCCGTTGACCTTCATAGCCACCGCAAAGTTATCCAACTGCGTGTCAAAGGTCATCCATCGACCCTGACCACTGCTCTCACCAACTTCTTCACGATAGTCCTCGATACTGTAATCGGGATCATAGAATTCCGACTCGGGATCCAAAAGATCCAAATACGTGTACCCCTCAATGTCCGGAATGTCCTTCAATCCCCACGTGGAGCCGAAATGGTACGATTGGCCAAACACACTATACACATAGGCCGCTTCATGCAGCACCCTTGTTCCTATTTCATTATAATACTTATGCGGCGACTTGAAGAGCACCTCATTGGAACTGACCGAGTTGCGCAGTCCGTAAATGAAGATTTCATAGTCGATCTCTCGGATGTATTGCAAACTCCGTCCATAGGCCGTCAGCACGTAACAACGAATACTTCTGTCCGCCATCAAATCCTCCTCCGAAATGAAGAAGGAAATGTCGACTCGTTCCCGACCGACTTCCAGCAAAATACTCTCGCTGCTCTGCTGTTCATTATCCACCGTGACGTTGTAGGCACCGTCGGGCAGAAGAATCAACGTCTGGAACTCTCGTGCTCCATTCTGGATCATACGCACATAGTAAGATCCATCGTTTTGTTTGATCACGCTCTTGATGTTGGTAGCCAGATCGTTTCCGTTGCTGCTTGTCAAACGAACCATTGGATTAAAGTTGGTTTTGACCACGATGGGATCGGGGTTTGGTTGACAAGGATCCAGTGTGATGCGGGCCGCTTGCTCGCCCATCTCATCAAAATAACGGTAACTACGAAGGAAACTATCTTCCAAAGTACCTACCACGTTATACGGATAGAACCACAACAAGAAAACCGTAAAATCCGATTGCCCCATCATGACAGGGACCTCCAGCAAGTTATTGTACTGCTGGTTGCTGTTGTAGATGTACTTCTCTTTCGCATCAAAGGCAGCCGCCATATTTATCATATCCGTATGCGCCTCACCCTCGGTGTCCAGCAGCTCAAATCGCAACACGCTTTGATAACCAAAGACAAAATCTTTTATTTTGGCAGACTGAGCATCGGGGATCCATTCCAAGCAATAGGTACCACGGTAATCGGCAAGAGCCTCTTCCACCTGCTGTGCCTTGAGGGCATACTGATGACCGCCGATCAGCACGATACGCTGGTTATCCGAAAACTTGGGAATGCGTTCTTCTGTCAACGGCAGCGTAGAATTCAGTACCAGAGTATCCTCCACAAACACGTAGGCACGGAGATAGGAGTTGTTCGGATTACCAACGAGATCCTTCGTCGAGTTTATTGTATAATATTCTACATTCTTCATACGAATGGGTTTCGTTATGGTCTCTGCGTTCAACTCAAACACGTTATCGGGCGTCACTTTCTGCCACAGTGCTAACCGCTGGGCGGCAGGCAGATTACTGTCATACCACTCGCCGAACCGACACGCGGGCACGGCTACCAGCCATACGTTCGCATCCAACAGCCCACTGTCGAGATAGAACGCGGTGCTGCTCGCCGTATTCAGTCGAGTCACCTTCATATCCGCTCCCGTACCGGTGTAGAGATCGAAATAATACTCAAAATAGTTACCGCTGATAGGAATCTCCGCAGAGGATTGCAACACGATCGACTTCTCGTTTTCATCCGCCTGCAGTATGTAGGTGCTGGTTTTCCAGATCAGGTTATCCTTGCGACCAGAGGTCTGGATGGTAACGGGAGCAAGATTACCATAGTAATCCAGCGTCGTCTCCAGGACGCCATCTGCGCCCAATACAAAGTCGTGGGTTTCCTGCTCTGCATAGATGGTGACCCCCACGCCTTCCAACGAATAGCCGTGGGCATCCGTAAAGGTCAGACGAATCGGGCGTTCCTTCTTTAGCTGTGCTTTGATCGGCAACGTGTATACCGTATCGGTCGACGTATACTGCACATAGAAACTCTGACTCGGAATATAGTAGTCGCCGATAAAGGTGCTGTAGATAGCAATGTGCAGCCTCGAATTCAAATGGCCTTCTACCGCCAACACTGCCATGCCATCGTCGCCGAGAACAAACGAAGTAGATCCGGTCAAGAGCGCATATCCTTTAATGCCACTCATAGGTGCATCGCAGGTAAACTGAAGCTTAACCGCGGCAGTAGTGCGCAACCACAACAGAATTTCGTACACAGGAGAATCATCCAACACAATCCAGCTCATCACGGAATCCAACACATAGCTGGCGACGCCGGTTAGGCTGTACACCTGTTTGGGGACTCTGTAATCCACCGTGGCCGCAGAGGCCGGCACGGTCACCAACACTTCGTTGGACGCATCCAGCCGATACACACCGGAACCTCCACGCCAGGAAAGGGTCACTTCCAACCCCTCCAAAGAGAAGACTTCGTTAGTGTTGAAGCGAATGCGCACCTGCTTACTTTGTTCCGTCTGCGCCGCCGCCAACGTATCGATGTCATACGAAGTCACACCCTCGGAGAGAGCCAGAGAATACGAAGACGGAACGGTATAGAAAACGTCGTCTACCAGAATGCTCTTGCCCTCCCAAAGAGAACGCAGCGTGATGACAGAGGTGTCTTTGTTGACAAAGAACGCACTGTCGCCCTCGTGAATCAGATAGCCATCATCGGTCTGGGTATCCGTGAGATCAAAGCCGTAAACCGCTTGGTCGTAATCCTGGTGAATACGGATAAAGCGATTGATCGTTATGGGAGCCAGCACTTTTTCAACGCCGTTTTCCAACAAAACGTTCTCCTGACGGTACAATTCATGCAGCCTGCCGCCCTCTGTATATTCCACAGTCAGTGTATAGGTACCGGCGCCAAGATGCTCAAACTGATAGTAGCCGGTATCTTCCTCTACCCCGACAGGCAAGCGGAAACAAGCTCCACTCTCTGCTTGACGAAGCACTATCTCCATGCCTTTCATAGCCACCGGAGCATACGTAGCGTTGGTGACTGTCACCGCAGCACCAATGCTGGAGGAGACAGCACGCGGGAAGCCGGCAGCCTCTTTTTGGGCAACCACAGTCTCGCCCTCATAGGCATAGGCAGTCATCGAGAGAATCTGATACACACGACTGAAGTCCCACGCACCCGTCCAGAAGGCACCGGAATGCGCCAACTCCATATCGAAGGTGAGTTCTTCCGCATTCTTCGATCGATAAACCACGCGAACAATCACGCGCTGCGCATCACCCACACTGACCACCACGTCCAGACGGTCATCCGTAATGTCGCCCACACGATTGGTTTTGAGATTGACGCGGAAGGCATCAATCGTATAGGTATCGTCCGTTACAACACGAGCACTCGGACTCACCGCACTCTCGTTGCCTGCGCTATCATAGGCAGTAACGGTATAGACGTATTCCGTGGATCGTGACAGACCTTCATCGGCGAAGGTTCTCTTGACGCCGTCATAAACCAGCGCACCATCACGATAGACACGATAGCCGACCACACCCACGTTGTCGGTGGATCGGGTCCACGTAAGCATAGCGGTCATGCCCACCGCCTCAGCTGTCAGTGCGGCGGGTGCAGTGGGTGCGTCGGTATCCGCCACCAGTGCAGGCTTACCTTGCGCATATACAGGCGTACCTTTGCGGCCTGCCCCATTCTCCGCTACCAACATATATGTGTAGGTGCGAGAAAGATTGAGATTGGCGTAGTTATCGGTATAGGTCGTGATGTCTACGGGGATATATCCCAACACTTCACCGTCACGATAAAGCAGGAGTTTTTCCGCTCCGGCCGGCGCCTGCCACGTCAGTTTCAAACTTCCGTCGTTGAGGCCGGTTACCACAAAACTCTCAATGGGACCCGGAACAGCGAAGCTGTTGGTCACCACGATGTTTTCCGCTTCGGAATCTGCTTCTCCATCCAGGACGGAAACGGCAGAGAAGACATACTCTCCCTCCAAAGTCAGAGGAATCGCTACGCGATAAATACCGCTTTCAGGCATCGTGAAGGGTTGCAACACCTTTTTCGTCCCATCCGGTGCGGTATAGCTGAGCGTAATCACAGCGCCCTTAATACCGCTGACGAGGATCTCTACCTCCCCTGCCGCCTGGTCGGGCGCGCTGAGAATAACGGGATTGCCGGCTGCGGCATCATCCACCACAAACACAAATGTACTTTCGTACACATCCATGGGAATCTCAATACTCTTGACACCGACCACCGCTTCATAGGTGCCCGCCGCCAACTTACCGAGATTGACCGAGCGCCAATCCGCAAACTCCACCATTTGCCAAGATCCGCCCGCCTTACGATACTTGATAAAGGGAGTGATCTCCGTTTCCTCCACGCTCTTACCACCGGCAAACTGACCACTGCGTACGTTCCGTAAAACAACACCGCTGGGCAACGCCGCATTCAGCCGTACAATCACCGATTCATTGGGTTTAAAGGTCAGTTTTTCGGGATAGGCCTCAAAAGTACTGACCCAGGAATTCTGGGCATCCAACATAATCGGCTCCGTCGCGGTCAAAGGCAATGCGGTCATCCAAGAAATGCCGCCCATATGGTCATACTCCATGGTGCGGAATCTCGCCACCACCGACTCGATACGAGGTGCGACTAGCAACACAGTGGACATATCCCACAGTTGACCCATATTTTCTTGCGGCCACGAATACAATACGTCATCTACGACCGGATAAACGGTTATCGACGTCATATCCGCCTTATCAATCGTAATCTGATTAAAATTGGTCGTTTCCAACTCAATGGTGCGAGATTGACCGGCAGGATTCGTATACTCCTCATATCCGAGAACCAAGCGATTCTCCTCATCTCGGTCGGCAACGAGGACGCTGTAGACGCCCGCAGGATACGCACATTCACCGCCACCGCTGATGGAAAGAGCAAGCCCGTCCACGACGGTCATCAGCGTGGTATTGTAAAGTATCATACCGTTCATCACGATATTGGTCACGCCAAATTCTATGTCCGGCATCGTTGCCGTATAAGTCGGGTTTTCGGGATCGTAAGTAATCACAATGGGATAACAATACTGATACACGCCCAGAGACGTCATCTCATTGAAGCCCACCGTCACCCATGCGGCAATCTTAGTCCCTGCTTCATAGCCCAGCGTATTGATGGTGTACGTCTTAGTCTCCCAATCTTGAGAGATGATACCGGCATTCTCCGTCGTGCCATCGCGGAAAACTACGATGTTTTCCATCTGAACCCACGTGTCGGATGCTCCCTCGGGCAGTTGCAGAATCAGTTCCAACGTCGAACCGGGCAATACGTGAATGGTTTGGTTTACCTCTGCCGCCTCGTATGCGAGGAAGCCGGCACAACCCAAATACTCTGCCATAGAGTAGGTATCAATGTAGCATTTGGCTCCGAAGATATAATAACCTTCTTCCGTAGGAAGAGCCATACCATAATCCGTGAGGGTGTAGATAACCCCATTCTCTACTTGCCACTGATAATCGTTCTCCCTGCTTTGATCCATAAAGCTGTAGTCTTGACTTCCATACCACTCACCGCAAACAATGGGAAATTCCATCGTATCATAGCTCTGCTCATAACCGCCAATCACGGGATTTCCCTTGTTATCTATCACTTGCAGTGCATAGGGTGTGTTCTCACCGTGGCGTAGCTCCGTTTTTTCCACGTCGAGCACCGTCACCAGCGTACAGGGGTTAAAATCAATTGTGGCCATGGTATCCAGTTCCAAGCAACCCAAATTGTGCGCGGTGTAATAGAACCGATAATCGCTCTTGTTGCCTGCGCCGTCTTCTCTGTAAAAAACGTCATAGACAGCGACCATAACATACAAGGAGTCTCCGTACATACGGAATGTATTCTGACTCTTGGTAAGAATAGCCGTCGCAACACCATCCGTATTGACGAAAAGAGGATCATAGGACACCGAGAGGGCGTAACGATCCTCTTCAGCGATAGAAGACACCGCAGATACCGTGATTTCCTTAGCATGATTCACGGCATCCGCAAAAGAAAACTGCATCTGATTACCATCCTGTTCAGCCGTCACGGAGAGGATGTAATTTCTCTCGCCATCCACCACAATCATCGGCATCGTGATGTCGGACATACTGACCAGCATTTCACCGTTTTCATCCGTGACACCCAGACTGATAAAGCTACCGTCGGGAGCTTTGGTGTAGGCGGTCACACCGGATAAGGTAACCTCATCTCCCGCAAAGGAGATGACGGTAGTCTGCACCTCATCGCCACCCAACGTGATTTCAGAGGCAAACGCCGCCGTTTTCTGATAATAGATGCCGGCACAGATGCAAGTGAAGGTCAATTCACCGCCAAAGAAGATTCTGCGCTCAATCGAAAGAATACCATCTTCATCGGGGTACACCGTCGCTACCAACTCACCGGTCATGGGATCGGTGACATAAACGGTGGCGGCAAAGGCTTGGTCATACTCATCATAAAGACGGATGCGCGCATTCTCAGCAATCAAATTATTCTGTACGTCCACGCGCTTGCGGAAACTGTGGGCCGCTTGCGTGGGTTCCGTGCCTGCTGCCACCTCGTCGGCGGTGCGGCAATACACAACCACCGTCGCTCTGCCATCCGTCATCACCGTCGTATCCAAAGACAGCTCATAAGACGAGGCACCGGTACCCACAACAGGCTCGCTGAGATAGACAAGTTGATCCATCGCATCATACAGCGCAAGGGTAACGTCACCGACAGCGTCCGCTCCGTAAGTAATCTTGGTAACGATTGGTGCCTCCGCTTTCAAGATATCGTTGCACTCTACAGAACCCCAGATAGCGCTGCCTGCCTTGCCGATCAATTCCGCCGTCACGCAGGCTTTCACTGCGCTGTCCAGTTCTCTGGGAACCAAACTGTAGGGGATCAAATTGGTGTTGGTTGTATGAGCATAGGTAAATACGGCCAGCACCGTCTCGATGGTTGCCGGATTACTCTTACCGCCCATCAGAGACATCACCACCGATGCATAACCGGTGATCAACGCACAGGAAGCAGAGGTACCCGTGAAAGTGCCGTAGGTATTGCCCAGCGTGGTACTCGTCCGATTTTCTCCATCAATCGAGGTATAATCTTGACCCGGAACCGAGCCTACAGGGAATGTATTGGAGAAAGAAGACGTATAGTTGCTTCCCATACCAACCGTACCGGACATAACGGGATAACAACCATCCAAGCAAGCGGGATAATATCCCTGCCATGTCATACCGTATTCATTACCTGCCGCGGCAATCGGCAGAATGTTTTGTGCGCGTGCGTCTCTAATGGCATTGGCCAGTGCGGTGGGGTAATACTCCATTCTCGCACCAAAAGACATATTCAATACATCAATGTCGTTGTCAATCGCCCAGTAAATACCACGCACAATATCCGCAATTTTACCCTTGTCGTTTTCATCAAGCACACGAACAGGGACAAGCTCCACCGGAAATGCGCCCGCCGCACCCGAAATACCGACGCCATTAAACACCTCGGCAGCAATCAAGCCGGCCACCATGGTACCGTGAGACGAGTCGCTGATTTCAGAGTTGGCGCCCGCCTCGATGCGACGCTCGACAGCATCCGCCAGAGCATCATAGCCTTCTGCCACGCGACCAACCAATTCATCGTGAGTTGCGTCAATGCCCGTATCCATCACGGCAATGCGGATCGTATGGAGATTCGAGTTCGGCACACTGTCAGCCACCTCGGCAGCCGCCAACCAAAATGCCAAAATGTCGCTATCCAAATCGGGGTCATCTTTCTGCACATCTCGTCCACTGCCATAGATTTCCGCATATCCTGCGGCCTCGACAATGTAGTTATAGGTGACCGTGCGAATGGAGGTCATCTTCTCATAATTCTTGGCCTCCTGATAGGATCCGTCCACGAGAAGCATATTCCCACCCAACGGCTGACCGCCATTGGAGCGGCGGTGCTGTTCCAAAGCCAACTCATTCCAGAACTCCAAAATCAGACCGTCGTGGTCAGCCACCGGATAACCCACAAACTCCTTGTAATCAGGAGTCAGTTCTTCAGCTAATACAGTCCAAGCCGCTGCCGGTACGAAACCAACCAATAGCACCAGAGATAACAACATGCTGATTACACGTAAAAATTGTCGTTTCATAGTATCCTCTCCTCGCTTTATCCACGGTTTGATACATCGGTCAAAACAGAGACGCCCGTCTCCTGTAATCGCTCGGCGCATCCTCGACACATATCAATGTCTGCGCATATCAAGAAGCAGTCATCACACACAACTTGTTTGCAAATGGGACAGTAATTAAAACGCTCTGCCAATTGTGCTACCGCATCCTGTCGTGCAGCACGATGTTCTTGTTCGTAAATGGCTGCGTAGAGCACTCGCTTCTCGTCAGTGGGCGGATCCTCCCCCGCTTTGGAAAACCGTCGAAGCTTACTCTGATATGTTTTACGACAGTTGTCGCAACCAACCTGAAACCGAAACGTCTCCTTGTCGGATGTGTCATCCAACAATAGTTCCACAAGTTTTTTCATGTGTGACTCACCTCCTTTAAGCCCAATTTACTACACATATACAAATAAACGCAATGGTACCAGGGGTACTTTTTGGTGGATAAAAGCAAAAATGCACAAGCAACACGATGGTTACTTGTGCATTTTGACTATATCTTTGCATTAGTTTTCTATATTTTCAGATATAAGCTCGTCCAATCGATCGCAACAACGGAACAACTCAATGTACAGCATCAATTCATCTCGAGAAGCCACTTCCAGCTTCTTGTAAATGCTATGATTGTGTTTCTTGACCGTGTTACTGCTGATGAAAGCCAGTTCGGGAATATCGGATATGTCGTATCCATCAATGTAGTGATGCAGGATGCGGCGCTCGGCAGAGGATAGAAGTTTCACCTTGGCCGCAAAGGACACAAACAGTTCTTCCATTTCGGGAGGCAATTCGGAGGTGGAACGAGTGTTAAGCTGGGTCAACATCTGCACGCTGACCAAAGAGCCGCCGGGTTGAACAATGCCGTAATCCTGTAACATACTGTACACCGACAACAGCATCAACTCGGTGGCGATATAGGACACCGACAGAAACTCAAAATTCACGCGAACCGCCTGTTCCACACCCCACACAATCAGGTTGGTCAACACCACGCCCACCAGGAAGAAAGCGTATTTGGCAGAGGACAAATTGCCCTTGCGGTGAGAATGGATGATCGTAATCACCATCGTGACGAAATAGGAAAGCAGATACACGGGATAGAGAGGGTGCAAAGGACCGTAGTCCTTCACCAAGCGGGTCATACCATCAATACTCTCAATGGAAACCGCTTTGTAATACAAACCAAACCAGTCGCCACTGGCCGCAATCAGGAACGCCGTGGTGCTGATACCAATCAGCAGATAGGTAAGCCATTTCTTACGTTCCACACGGCAGGCATCCATCACGATGAACATCATCACCAGCACCGCAAAGGCGGCACCAAGATAGGACAGGCGGTTTGCCATCATCGCACTGGTTAGTGAGCGGGAACAAGATAGCCAGAAGTAACCACAGTTGGTGGTGGCAACACAGGAGAACAGCAAGACGAAACGGCTGTCACGTTGTTTCGCAAGCCAAGTATAGCCGATAAGCAGCAGGACGGAGAACATAGCCACCACACCATAGACAATAACCATATTGCCTGTCTTGCCAGGGTCAACGGTGGTGCCCATCCCATCAGAAATAGGGAGTAACAGACCCGGCAGGAGGACACAGGCCGCCACTAACCACCCAACGAAACCGATTAACTTTGTATAGGCTTTGCCGTTCATAGTCTATCCCTCCTCTCGCTCGACATAACAGGAAAAATTATACCATAAGAACGACCTCTTGACAAGGGGAAACTCATATCAGACGACAAACATCTTCTCTATAAACCACACCAAGACGCGAACCGCAATCCCACTCTACGTGAATCGTTCCAATATCGTCAACACAACGCACGGTGCCTTGGCTACCAGGAACCAGCTTTGTGTTATACGGATCGTTGATCTTAATGAGTTCCACTCTTGATCCTTGAGGGTATTTCTCTCTCTCAATTCTTGCAGTGCTTTTTTGGAAATTCTACGCATAAGTTCGACCTACTTTCTTCATAATTTGCATTCATTATAACGCGTTATGAATGGTGTGTAAGCCGACGTTTCTAACAGAAAACGGACACAAATCCAGCTGCATTTAAGCCTCATATATTCCTCGAAATTCCGACGCCAAAATTGACGCCAACATCGCAATTTGACACCAATTTATTTGGCATCAAAATACAATATATAGTATATATATGACATAAAAGCACAAGGTCTTGTGGAAAATCCACCCTCATAACCCGAAGGTCGGAAGTTCGAATCTTCCTCCCGCAACCACAAAAAGAGAGACACACCAATCGGTGTGTCTTTTCTTTTTGTTGCTGTGTGATTGGAATGAGAACTTCTGAAATGGCGACAGCCATTTCTAAGGTTTTGCGCTTGGTACACCTACGATTCGCACTCGCTCGGCGCAAAACCAAAGTTCAGAATCTTCCTCCCGCAACCAACAATGCGAACCGAAAAAGATATCGGTTCGGAAAACCCCGAAACTACAGCGGTTTCGGGGTTTTGTTATGCCATTTTTTAAGGTGTAAGTCAAAAGATATCATTTCCCCAAAACAACCTTTGGGGAGGACTTGAACTTCTTACCCAAGCAATATTAAGTGGAAAAATCTGCACTTATGTGATATAATCAATTCGGTAGATAAGAATTTGGTGGACTGTTGAACAAATTTGAACTTTCAGCGATACAATTACACGTTTGTGTTTACATAGATATCCCGAATCGAAAGGAGATGTTCATTTATGAATAGAAACTATAATCTGGTTACTATTAAAGCATTGAATTTGGAGGGAGACTATATTTTGCTGTAAACCCTCCACAACAAACAGGAGGAATTATGTCTAATATTAAACTAACACGAATCGATAAGAATAACTTCATACAAGCATTTAACTTAAAATTGGACAGAGAACAAGAGAAATTTGTTTCCAATCCAATTAGGAGTTTAGCACAAGCATATGTATATTATAATCAATGCACGCCTTTTGGAATATTTGATAGTGACAAAATGGTTGGCTATGTGATGGTGATATATGATTATGACCTTGCAGAGTATAATATTTGGCATATGATGATTGATGTTGCTTATCAACATCAAGGATTTGGAGCTCTTGCTTTAAGAAAATGTTTGGATTATATTGCATCCAAGCCGTTTGGCCCATCTAACAAAGTAGTATTAACTTGCAATAAAGACAACTCAATTGCACTGCATCTGTATAATAAGTATGGTTTCAAAGAAACTGGTAATTTAGATGAGGATGAAATAGAACTTGTTTTGTTTCTGTAAAGCTTAATCAATCCCAATTTGTTGGCCAGTTTCAACCTTGATATCTTTTTCGGTGCTACGAGCCAAAATGAAAAAGGACATCCGCAAGGGTGTCCTGTTTTTATTTGACGAGAAGAAGCCTGCTCCCAATACCCGTTTGGGTTATGAGCCCTTGGGCGAATAACCTGTGGCGCCTGCGAGCGCCGCCGGTGGCGGATTACAGAGTTACGATTTATTGGATTCATAGTGCCTGACACTGACCGCATATTCCACCGGTGACATGCCCGTTATTTTCCTGAACACATAGCTGAAATACGAGGGGGAACAGAAATTTAACACATTGGCAATGTGCGCAATGTGAATGTCTGCACTTTTCTCGTTACGAATTATATTTTTTGCGGCATCAATTTTTAATCGTGTTAAAAACTGATTAATCGTTTTCCCTGTTACCGCCAAAAAGCGGTTGCAGAGAAAGGTTTTGCTGTAGTGATATACCGCACACAGTTCCGAAATGGTGACATTTTCGGTTATATGCTCCTGCATATAG
>JAFXFF010000013.1 GCA_017520705.1 Clostridia bacterium
GAAGAAATACGCTTGCTCCCGTTTGTAGTTGTTTGTTACGCTGTAATACAATTTTTCTCCACAATCTGCACAGTAGAGAAGTCCCGAAAACCAACTGACAATTCCGCTTTTGGTAGGTCTACGGCGGTGTTGCCGTAGCTCTTGTACCAACTCAAATACCTCTCGGTCTATAATTGCCGGATGGGTGTTCGGGAAGATTTTCCATTCTTCCTGCGGTCTTTCAATTTTGGTTTTGTTCTTAAATGACTTTGTTGTGCTTCGGAAATTGACCGTATCACCACAGTATTCTTGTTTGGAAAGAATGTTTGCTACGGTATCTGCACACCAATTATACGGAACGGCGGGCGGCTTACTGCAATTCCTGCCGATACTAATCCAATATTCCGTAGGTGTCAGCACCTTTGCGGCTTTGAGTCGCTTTGCGATCTGTGTCGGTCCAAGTCCTTCAACACATAGGGCGAAGATTTGTCTGACGGTCTTTGCCGCTTCTTCATCAACAATCCATTCCTTTGTGTTATCGGGATTTTTCATATACCCGAACGGCGGATTTGTTGTAAGCGGTACACCCGACATACCTTTGTTTTTGAAAACATTACGGACTTTTTGGCTTGTGTTTTTAGCGTGCCATTCATTGAATAGGTCTTGCATCGGAACAAGGTCGCTGATACCTTTTGCTGTGTCGATATTATCCATAATAGCGATATACCGAACCCCTAAACTGTCAAAGCCTTCTTCCAACAACTGACCAACAACCAAGCGGTTACGACCAAGACGGGAATGGTCTTTTACGATAAGTGTACCAATCATTCCTTTTTCGGCAAGTTCCATTATCTCGGTGAAGGCAGGTCTTGCGAAAGTCGTTCCCGACCAACCGTCATCCACGAATACACGGGTATTCTTAAAGCCATTGTCCTTAGCATACTTCTCAAGTATAGATTGCTGATTCTTAATACTGCCCGATGTGCCTTCCTGCTCGTCATCACGAGATAAGCGGCAGTACAGAGCAGTGATCTTTTCTGACTGTTTGTTCATAGTTCTCCTTTCCACAGCCAGATATGATACGAATTGTAGGACATACATATTGTATCATATCTTCTGCTATGCTTCAACACTTTAATGCGGTAAATTGAAAGTTTTTCATTGTTTTTTCAAAATTATGCGTTCTACCTTTTCTGTGATATTTTCCGTTGCATCTTTCTTGAAGAAAGTTCTGACCGCATAGAGCGTACCGTCAATTTCTTTTACGAAGTTCAGCGGTTCAAGGTACATATTCTTCCTAAACCAAGCAATACGCTCCTCTTTGGTAAGCGTTGCAAGGTGGTCTGTAATTTCGTCTATGACCTTGTAAATATCATCGTTTCTATCGGTATTTGTCATCGTTCCCAACCTCCTTTGTTTTTGGGTTTCGGTTTTCGTTCGGGAGCTTTCGGTGCAGACTTATCATCCACAACGAAATCCCAATTACTTGACTTGAGTTTTACAGGCTCTGCTTTCGGCTCTATGGGCTTATATCTCGGCTTAATGATTTTCTCAATAAACTCCATAACTTTCTTCGGCGCAAGCGCCAACGCTTCTAAAAACGGTTTGCACTTTGCTTTCAGCTCAGCAAGTTCCGTCTTTACTTCGGCAAGTCTGTCCTTGTATGCCTGTATGCTGCTTTCAAGAATAGAGATTGTCCGTCTGTTCACAAGACACTCTTTTGCCAAGTTGGATAGATAGGTGTAATCTTCACCCGACATTTGAACTTTACCCATAAGCGTTTTCTTGCCCATATTGTCTATGATCTCGGCACTTGCCTTGACGGGGAGGATCGTGGACAGTTCCTCGTTTGCCTGTTCAATCTTTTCTTGGATCGCCGCAAGTCTTTTCTTGTCCTGCTCGGCTTGAAACCTTGCATTAGTTTTATTCTCTGCGGTACTGCCTCGCACACCTCTGTCAAAGTCCTTAAATCCCGCCGCCTGCATATGCTCGTAAAACTGATCTTGTAGGATACTGTAAGATGGCACAAGTATCGGCTTTCCTTTTTCGTTAAACTCAGGCTCGCCGTGTTCGTTGAGCTTTTGCGGAGATTTCCATTTTTTCGAGTGGCTGATCTGCTGCACAATTTCCTTAACCGTACCGACCAACGCTTTATCCTTGCACCGCTTTGACCATAGCACTTTCTTTTCCACAACGGGCAATGCCATAACGTGCATATGGTAGTGGTAAACGGGATAGCCGTACCTATCGGACAGAGTCAGGTTGATTTCATCGGCGTGCATAACGGCGGAGAGGATATTATCCTTGCCATACAGTTTTTCGGCAAAGTAATACGCTTCTTCGTAAAATGCTTTTGCAAATTCATAACCGCCGTGTTCCTCGAAATATTCCGAGTTAATATCAAAGATAAGCTCGTCGTAAACTTTGGCATCCTTTTTCAGACCTCGCATAGACACCGTGCCTTCATCCACCAACTTCTGAAGCATCTCGTTGTAGGTGAGTTCCCCGCAAGTTCGGTATTGGATATTCATAGGCGATCTTTCTAAGTCAACGTTCATATTTGCATAGTGTTCGTTCTTCCTTTCAATATGTCGTTCAAATTTGCCCACCGAGTCCTGCGTTCTTGTTTTTACCCTTGCAACACTGTAATTTTGTCTTGACATTTTTATCACTTCCTTTCATTTTTGAGATAGATTTATCTGAGATAGCGTTTTCTCTGTTACACACCTTTTCAAAGTGTGTAACCCACTATGACACTTTCACGAATACTCCGTGCAAAGATGTCAGTGGGCTCTCCGAGGGGGAGAGGGGCGTTGCCCCGTTATCTGCGGATAACTCCCCAACAGTGCCGCCCTTTGAAAAGGGCACCCTGCACCCCGCCTAAACTTTACGGTTGCGAAGTCGGTTGTTTTGCCTCTTGGCAAATTCGCTTGCCGCCGCCCGTCGCTCATCGCTGTACGGCTCGGTCAACCGAAAGCAAAACCGACCTTTCGCAACTTCAAAGGAAAGACCGCCATCCTCTGTGTCATCGGTAAGCCTGCACAGAGCGGGATGCTTTTTAGCATAGGCGGTCAATCTGTTTTTGAGATCGGTGTTATACGTGTTCACCGTTATCCATCGACTTGCTTCATCGAAGAATATCTCTGTTGTTTTCTGCGACTTTTTAAGTCCCGTTTTCATCATTTCACGCTCCTTTCAAAAATTGGCTTGATTTTTCTTTACTTTTGTAAGTAGGGCATTTTTGACCGATTTTTCATAGTTCAAGACTTGTAAAAAATACGGATTTTTTAATAGGAACACCCCAAACGATGCGCACATCGTTAAAACCTTTTCTGTTCGGAAAAGCACCGACTTTTGCAGTTCAAGAGCCATTTTGCCGTTCTACCCGAATGTCGTTTCTGCCCCTGCTTTTCAGCGGCGTCGTTTCGCTCATATCATCGCAAAATCATATCCCATTCGGACGGTCATTCAGTTGTTAAGTACAAGCGGCTTAATTTACCCCTCAATGAGTAGCCAGCGAAAAGGACAAAAATACAACCGTTTTGCGAAAAATTCACAAAAAATTTATATCCCTCAATAAGTAGGCAGTGAGAAGAGCAAAAAATCCAACGTTTTCAAAAACTTTTTCTATCTAACGTCAAAAATCTTTGATTTTATGCATAGTTTTTTTGAAAAAAGGCAAAACAAAAAAGCCGCTACACAGACATCAAGAATCGGCGGGAGCTTTGCTCTCGCTTCAAAATGATGTTCTATGTAACGGCTTTGAAATTCAAAGACGGGACTGTTTTCGCACCCATTCACTCGCTAACAGTACCAAAACGCATAGAGTGGTGGGTGACGGTATTTTCTCTTAGCATACCGCCGGCATTAGGTGGCTTTGCCACATCTCAATCTTACATCGTATTTAGTTGTACCCTCTCATTTAAGGGGATTATATTATACCATAAAACCCGCCGTAAATCAAGAAATTTACGACGGGTTTTGAATATTTTTCGGATTTTAGGGAATACTAATAACTTTTATAGTATTCTCTCAAACTCAGCAACTTTCTCCACTATAGTGTCAACACCATACTTATCTAAATACTCTATGGGTGAATCACATCCTTGTAGGCGTATGTCTTCGCAGAACATTCCATTGCTTTTACAGTATTGATCGCACGCTGAAAAATTGACATACTGCGGCAAGAACGGCATAACAACTTTGAAGTTCTTTTTTAGTAGATCAAGCTGCCCGTTTGTAATTCTCGGCAGATATGTAGCTACCACATTTGTGATCCCCAATCCAAACAATTTGAAGTAATCTTCATATGATGACACAATAATTACACTCTTTTTTTCGGAGCGTACTGCCAAATTGAAAGAATATAGGTGCTTTGACCGAGCAAATTTGTCGCTGTTCGGATACTTATACAATTGAGCTTTGTCTATTATATAATAGTCAAAACAAACAACGTTTCCTTCTTCATCTATCGTGGG
Source organism: Clostridia bacterium (assembly GCA_017520705.1). GTDB lineage: Bacteria > Bacillota > Clostridia > Oscillospirales > Acutalibacteraceae > UBA5905. The sequence goes on from JAFXFF010000013.1 coordinate 4,458, forward strand.
AATAATGATGCTGTTCCTCATTTTGTCACAATAATTCCCCTTTGAAGATTTTGCAATCAAGTTTGCTTCTTCAAGTTGAGCAATAGTATACGACTTTTGTTTAGTCATATATTCAATAAAGCAATTAAATGAGTTGTCGTGAAAACCAATGCCAAGTTGAACTATGGTTTTACCTTTTATGCCCCAAGCGTGGAGCTGATCGATTGCACTTTTTGCCTTACTGTTCGTTTTTAATTGTGAATGATAGAACATTGCCGCATCACGCATTAGGTTGTTTGACGAAGGATTGATTTCAGGGGGTGTAATTCCTGCTATAATCGCAAGTTCTGAAACGGCTGCTTTGTAATCAACATTTTTGGTTTTCATTACATACGTAATTATATCTCCGCCTAAACTACAGGCAAAGCAATAAAACGAGTTTGTTTCCGGATATACAACAAAGGATTCCAACTTGCCGCATACAGGGCATTTCCCGTGATAATTCTTACCACGTTTAAACAACTCTTGTCTTGATGAAATATAATTAACGATATCGTTTTTAGACTTAATTTCGTTGATTATATCAGCAGGTATTAAGCCTTTAGAATTAGCCATATAGCATCTCCTAACCTATTAAGAATTTAATCTTTCAAAAAGCTTTTTAAGTTTATTAGCCGTGATGGTTTCATCATAATGCATACCTTCATAAGTCGGGTGAAGCACAGGATATGTAGGATGTTTTGTTTTCAATATGAAATGGTTTTCAATCAGCCATTCTATAGTGGTGATTAAATCATCACGACGAACTCTTTTTAGCTTTCCATACTCCGGCAACTTGTCCAATTCGGCATCTGTAATACGCTTGCTGTTTGCCCCACGAAGTACATCAGCTAAAACATTTATGCCATAATACCGCTTTTCACTAATATGAGAGAGGCATTGCAAAACGATATGAACAATATCATTCAAATCGTTTTCTTCAAACATAACCGCTTTAACATAGGCTCTTTTTATTGCCTTGCTTTCTTCGTGCTGAGGGTGAGCTTTTACAACTTGAGTTTGTGCCGATGTTTTAGGGGTTACAGCAGGAAATTCTTTTGCAGGTGCGGGATCGGGATCGAGTTTGAACATTTCATAATACAACTTTGGTACGATGAATTTTCCGCACCCCGTACCATCTTTTTTATAATTGGTGCAACCAAGGAAATAATTATTTTCTTTTCCCGGTTTAACAATAAGATAGCCGTCTCTGCACTGGTCACATTTCAAAATAGAGAGTTTTCCCGCCTTATACTCATTGGTCATAAACCCGCACACTTCCGGTTCGTTCGTGCAAATGTGTAAACGCAGACCATATGCATTTTTATATCGGAACTGCATAGGGTAACCGCAGATAGGGCAGGTTTTCTTTGTGATGTTATTTTGCGGTGGCTCCTCGCTCCAATTACCACGAAGAACAACATTCTTGTAATCTCGCTTTATTTCAAGCAAGAACTCGGAAGGGTTCTGCTCTGGTGCTATAAAATAAACACGGTTTTTAGTTCTTGTCATTGCAACGTAGAACAAACGGCGTTCTTCAGCGTAATCAATGGAGCGATCACCCTTAATTACAAATGCGAGAACGGGATCATCCTCAATTTTTGAAGGGAACCCATATGTTTCATTGCGCCCATTTACAACAATAACGTTATCGTATCCCAAGCCTTTAGAAGCGTGCGCAGTCATAAACGTGATGTTAAGTTTCGGATATTTTACACTTTTGAGTTTGCTTCCACGATCAATGTATTCAAACAAACCTGATTTTTCTAATTTATCGCCGTCAAACCCAAATCTACCGAGTAGCAGGATAGAAGAATCTTCAGATTTTCCTTCCTTCTTGTTAAATTCAATAATCTGTTCGAGCGCAACTTCAACAGCGTGTGCGATTGCGTAATTTGCACCGCTTTTATTATCGGCATTCAGTTTTTTAGGGCTTCCATCATAAGTGTAGATAATAACAGGATCAACAATATTTTTAGGAGACTTCAGTTCTTTTGTAATTTGTGCTTCATTTTTCTGAATGAAGTTGCCCGCAATATCAATTACTTCCTGCGAGTTGCGGTAGGTCTTTACGATCTTCAAAAGTTTGGCATAGCCCATTTTCTCTTCAAACTTCGTAAAGAGTGTTATGTCAGAACCGCTAAACGCATAAATTGATTGCCAATCGTCACCAACAGCAATTATTTTAGCATCAGTAACTTCCGATAAAGCTGTTACCAAATCAAATCGCTGTCGAGAAATATCTTGATATTCATCTACGATAATATATTTGAAATCAAGTTTCTTTTTCATTTCTTTGACTTCTCGGAGAACCCGTGCGGATTCATTTATCATATCCTCAAAGTCAACGGCATTATTTTCTTTTAAATAACGCTCATATTCCAAATAGCAGTCGTTGCAAATATCCAAGAAAAGTCTTGTACGTACATTTTGAGTAGAATGGTACATACGGTTAAATTCATCCGCAGTAAATCCGTTTGTTTTGAAGTTTGTAATAAAGCGACAAATCAAATTGACAAGTTTTCTTATGTAACGATTTTCTTCGGTGGATACGAGCTTTTCCATTACCTCTTTGTTGGAACGGGGATGCAACTCAAAACCGTTATTTTCCAGTTCCTCTTGCAAATGTTCTAAGAGTGATCTACGGTCAGAATACTGCGAAAAGGTATATATAAGTTTTGTGCCGTGCTGCCTATGTAGATTGATTTTGTCATTTATAGCTTTTTTATAGGCTTCAAGCTGATCGTCGCTAAAGCGATCATTTTTACCATCTTGTGTAATGCCGAAATGTTCAATGTAGGCAACTTTATCGCCCTGCCGAATAATAAAGTCGGGCGTATAGGGCTTTTTTGAAAAAAGAATATCATACTTATACATCGGCTCATATTCATGGTCGATGTTATTCAAATACAAGAAGTTTGCAATCTCCACCTCTTGATGAGAACGCATTACTTCACTTTGAATTGTTACAGATTTTTTTGTACGAATATCAATAACTTGTTGCTTAAACTCGTTGAGATCGCTTCGCATTGTAGCAAAATTCGACTTTGCAATTTTATTGAAGAAACTATTGAGATCTTCACCTTCATACGGAGCATCAAAGTACGAAGCAAAAAACATAATCAAGTTATTTACAAGACTTTCATTCTTCAATATAGAACTTTTGAAATAATCCTGTAAAACAAAGTATAACTTTGAAGAATCAACAATATTAAGTTTATCCGATGATTGTTTTCTTAGTATAGCATTACCAGTTGAATGGAACGTAGCAATAGGACAATCTATCGCCAAATCTCGATTCAGTTTATCCCGAAGTTCTTGAACCGCCTTATTAGTGAAAGAAACAACAAGAATTTGAGAAGGTTCTATACCTTTTTTCTCAACCAAATATTTAACCTTTGCCGCAACAGTAGTAGTTTTGCCCGCACCTGCGCCAGCAATAACAAGACAATAATCTTCGTCTGTCAGTATAACACGGCGCTGATCTTCATCCAATTTGATTTGGGGATCGACCTCACGAAGAATATTATCCAAATAGTGTTGTTCTACGGTCATTGCACGGCGAATAAAAGACTCATTATGCTCGTCTACAAGAGCTTCAAAATTTATGTATTTTGATAATGTGCCTTCGACAACAGAAAGTGAAAGACCATTGTTTTTGCAGAAAGCATCTAACAATCGGCTACTTTGAAGCACGCCAAAATACTCAACGGTTTTCTTTCCGTCGAGCAGCCTTGCACGATATTCACTTTTTGAAACATAGCGGTTTTGTGATAATATGTTATCCATATAAGCCTTTAAGTCCCACAAACTTTGACTTTCGGGATTCTCAAATGACATATTATCCGTGATGTTATTTGCTATCGTTTCTTTCTTTTTAAAGAGTTTAGAAAACAATCCCATATATATGCCTTTCTTCTCAAACAATATTAGTCCGCAGAAGCGCCGGATTTAATCCAGTTATCAACTTCATCAATTTTGAATTTCCATTGTCTGCCCATTTTATGTGCAGGCATATTTTTGTTATCAATCCATTTGAAAACTGTATCTCTGCTTACGCCAAGATATTCACATATTTCTTTTAGAGAATACCATCTGTTAGTTATTTCCACAATTCTGACCTCTCAAATTCAAAGTGTTAGTCTATTGCTTTTATAGTATATCACAAAATAGAGTAGGATGCAATATATTAAAGTCGATTAGCGTAGTTTTCAAAGTTTTGACATAAAATTAGCGGCAAGGAGAATTGCTCTCCCTGCCGCCATGCTTCAGTTAGTTGTAAATTATATCGTGGTTTACGATTTCTGTGGCTCTGCTGCGGATATTATTCATCCGAGCAACCCACTCCATTTGATTATCCGCTTTGAGCTGCTCGGTCACACCCTCACGCTCTGCCATCTGTTTTACGAGCCGAAAAAGCATATCCTCAGCCTGCTTGTCGATGTCAGCGAGATAGCCGTTCAGTTTGCCGCTTGTCAGCAGATTAGTGTATCGCACTTTGCGGTGTTGCTTGATGTACCGTAGGTGTCGCTGTCCCCACAAGCCAATTTCAGTTTCTTCTTCGGCGGGTATAAGGTTAGGTAAGTAATAATCTCCAACCTTCGTGTATGTACCGCCCATTTGCTCAAATATAGTCTTTTTCATAATCTTAATCCTCCGTATATCTAATATTGAATCTCTTTTGCTTTGCGTTAATGACTTTCAGCAGGACTTCGTCAACTGCATCGGTATATCGCCCTTCTTTTATGAGCGCGTTCCGTTTGTCATTAAGAGCGTTGATGATAATGCCTCTTTCGTATTCGTCAAATACTATGTAATACTTTTTCATTATCATCACTCCTTCAAGAGATCCTCGAACGGAGCATCCGTTCCGATAAAGGTGTCGTATGTAAATTTCGCACCCAACCGAAAACCCATTATGAAACTGTCTAATGTTGATTCGCCGTTTACAACACTCCAAGCGTTTGCAAAATCAAGAAATAACTTCTTGTTTTCTTCATCCAATGCCGCCGTCAGCTTTTCTTCATTGTTCATCAGAATTTCCATCTGCTTCTGAACAGCCTTGTTTTGCTTTGTACTGCGTGCCTGTGGATCAAGATTTCCGTAGAAAAATTCTTCAATAAAGTTTGCCATTGTGTAATCCTCCGTTATGAATTGAATTATCCTTACAATTCAATCATTCTGGCTGACTACAAAAGCCAAAGGGAGACAACTTCCTTACGAAGTGTCTCCCTTGCGTGGTGTCTTTTTTTGTTTTTTGTTCGAAGGGCGAGAACCCCTGTTAGTTTGCGCCAGCAAACTATAGGCGGCTTGCGCAGCAAGACGCAGGGTTCGAGTCCCTTCGGGCGCACCACGAAATAAATCCCTTGCGGGATTTGTGAAATACGCTTCGCGTGTGAAATATTGCTGCGCAATGTGAAATGCCTGCGGGCGTGAGGGGATTTATTTCATTTCACTTGATGCGGAAGCATCAAATTTCACAATGACCGCAGGTCATTATTTCACATCCGAAGGATATTTCACTTGATTTATGCCCCTTTTCGCTTTACTTACCCGCATCTGCGCACCGTTATATTGCTCTTTCGCAAATGAAAACGCCACCCAAACGGGTGCTTCTCATAAGGATGTTTGCAAATTGCATTGTAGGGACAGGCGTCCTCCACGGTCCGTCAAGGCATAATTGCAACGTAGAAGACAAATAATTAACCCCGACAGAAAATCTGTCGGGGTTAATTATTAATTCAATACGATTTTCTCTGCTTTTACACGAATTGAGTAAAACAAATTAAAAACTTCTTCTTGGGGATTTAACGTGTGGTACATATTTATCAAACGTCTTTTTCCCACTCTCCGATCAAGTATGGCAAAAATACGAACGATCATATTTTCACTTTTCAAACTATCTTCTATACTTTGGTTGTCAAATTCTTCAAAAGCCTGATAAAAGGCATGCGGGCTGAAAATTCCTAATTTTATCGCTGTATCATCCATATATGCATAATTTTCTGTCATTCGCTTTTCGTATGTTTCATCATACGGAAACAAGTGTGCCTTGCTCCAGTTGTTCCAATAGCAACCGCTAATCAATTCTTTTCCATCCAGCCTTATAGAAGCTCTGCCGTGATGATCCGGACTTTTGCTGTAAGAAGTACAATAATACTGAATATGCCCTTGTAATGCTTCAGCGAGATATTCGTTTTCAAGTTTATGCCTAATACCGCTCCATGTTGGCATGATCATTATCCCCCTTTTATCGCAAGTTTCGCCTTTATATTACAAAAGGCATCGGGCAAAGCCCATACCCCTACAATGCTGATTTTATCATATCATAAATCAGCAGAGAAAACAAGAGTGATATTCCGCATTCCTTCGTTCTGCCGCTGGCGTGGCTACGGGCGGTCGAGGACGCCTGTCCTTACTACAGCTCCTACTACATCTAATCCCTGCATATTCCCTCCTCTTTTGGGCACACTACCCCCGATTACACGGGAGGAGGGAGCATCGTGACCATATCCGTCATCCGCACCGTCATTCTCTATCTGCTGCTGATGATCGCCATGCGGCTGATGGGCAAGCGGCAGCTGGGGGAGCTGCAGCCCTCCGAGCTGGTGGTGACCCTGCTGCTCTCCGACCTGGCCGCCGTGCCCATGCAGGAAAACGGCCTCCCCCTCCTCAACGGCGTAATGCCCATTCTGGTGCTGGTGAGCCTGGAGCTGCTCCTGTCGGGAGCTATGCTGAAATTCCCGCCGGTGGCAAAGCTCATCTCCGGCTCCCCCATCCCCGTGATACGGGACGGAGCGATGGATGCCTCCGCCCTGAAACGGCTGCGGATGACGGTGGAGGATCTGGAGGAATCCCTGCGCCAGCAGGACATCTTCGACGTGAGTCAGGTGCAGTACGCCATCGCCGAGACCAACGGGCACATCAGCGCCTACTGCTACGGCGAGGAGGAGATGCCGGTGGTGGTGGTCAGCGACGGCAGCCTCTGCGACTGGGGGATGCGGCTGTGCGGGATGACCGAGGAAAAGCTGGCCCAATATCTGCACAAAAAGCAGTGTATGCAGGCGGACGTCTTTCTGCTCACCGCCACCAAAAACGGACCCCATCATCTGCTGACCTACGCTGACGTGAAAGGGGGCAACCCGTGAAACGCCTGTATATCGCCATCGCTTTACTGGTGTCAGTGGCGACGTCGTGCGTGCTCACCCACCTCTACCAACACCGCCAGATGGATCGTATGCTGACCACCCTCGACCGCATCGAAGCGGCGTATCGCAGCGGCGACGCCGATGGGGCGGTAACGGTGGCGGAGGATTTTGCCGCCGAATACCAGCGCATCTGCGACCGCATCAGCTGCTACGTGGCCCACAACGAGCTGCGGGAAAGCCGCGAGACCGCCGCCCTCCTCCCTACCCTGCTGCGGGAGCACAGCGAGGAGGAGATCTATATGGAGATCGCCCGTCTGCGTGCCCAGCTCACCTTTGTGCGGCAGGTGGACGACCCCCTGTTGCAGAATATACTGTAAATGCGAACAGCCCCTATGACAGGGGCTGTTCTTTTATTGGCGAGTATCCGTCAAATGTGAAAGTGCTGCTCGGATCATCATGCGTCCACGAGACCGCCCTCGAAATCACTTCCCGAATCGTCGAAGATTTCATCGCCGCCCGTAGCGTTGCGGAACTCCTCCAGCTCTTGGCGGTGTTCAGGGGTGAGTCCATCGGGATAATACCGCAGTTCCCACGTGCAGGCGTAGATCACGCCTTCGTTATCTTCTTTTCTCAGCAGATTGCCCGCCGCGTCGTAGGTGTACTTGCTCCACGTGCCGTCAGAGTAGGTGTATTCCACGCCGATCTTGTGACCGGCTTCGTCATAGGTATAGGTCACACAGCGCCAATAGTCGGTGTTGTAGGTCTTCTTGTAAACCAGCACCCGACCGGCGGCGTCGTAGGTGTACTCATCGCCGAGGAAGATGCCTTTTTTCGTATAGGAGCCATCCTTGATGATGCGGCCTGCGGCATCGTAGGCGTACACATGGGTGCTCACTTTCCCTTGGGCGTTGGTATACTGATACTCCAATACACGGCCCGCGGCATCGTAGACGTAGACGTAGGTATCGGTGATCCACACACGACCGGCGGAGCCTTCGGGATCGTCGCGGTCGGTGAAGGTATATTGCCGCTTCTCCACACAGTTGCCCTTGTCGTCATAGGTGCAAAGGCGATAGACGCCGTGGTCGTTTTCATCTACATCGGGATGATAATCGTTCCACTCGATCTCGGTCAACAGATTGCCCCGCTCGTCGTAGAAGCTCTCGCTCTCGCAAACCAGACCCTTTTCCTGAAGCATCCCGTATTTGTTCGTCAAGTATCTATAACTGATGGAATAGCTGTATACCGGTTTCCCATCCTCTTCGATATACATTGAATAATTGCCTGTATGGCCTTGGGAATCTTCGTACACCTTTTGGTTGCCTTCCATGTGCCACTTTTGCCAGTGGTTGGGGTCGTCGAAGAGGGTGTGGGAATAGGAGGTCTGGACACCGTTTTCATCGTAGGTATACTCGTAGGTCCAGCCGCTGCCGTGGGAGTTGAGATACACATCGCTCAGCACCCGACCAGCAGCATCGTAGACGTACTCCCATTTTTTCCACGTATCTTTTTCTACATAGGATTCCAGTTTCAGCAACAATCGGTTGGCCTCGTCGTAGGTATAGGTTGTAATGACGTGGGTGTTGCCGATGAGTTCTTCTCGTATGCGGTTGCCACGCTCATCGTAGGTATACACCTTCGTATACTGCGAGGGAAGAACCACATTGGGGTTGCTGTAGTCCTCTCTCACCAGATAACCGGCGGCATCGTAAGTGTAGGTGTATTCTTCCCGTTTGGTTTCTTTACCATCCAAGATGGCGATCAGCGTCTTGGTCTTGACGCGACCTTGCGGGTCATAGGTATATATTTTCTTGGTCTGCTTTTTCGTGCCGGCACTTTCATCCACGATGCTCTCCATCTCGGGCAAACCCATCTCGTCATAAGTCCAACTACCCGTGCCATTGTTGGTGTCGGTCTTTCCCACGGGGACGTAGACGAATTTTTCCAGCAGTTCTACCGCTTCCTTGGAATTGTCGGTGAGCAGATAGAGATAGGCGGCCTCATAGCGGCCATCAGCGATGGCGGCCTTCGCCTCCTTGAGGGAAGTCACGGGGGCCTTGGGCGGGGTGACGGGAGGTGTGGTGGGCTTGGTCGTGGGTTTGGTGGGTGCTACGGTGCCGTCGGTGGTAGCCGAGGTGCTGCCGATGGCAGAAGTGGAGCCGGTGGCATCCGTACTGCCCGCCGTGCCGACGGTGGTGGTCGTTGTATCGGCGGCACTGCCGGTGGTGGTCGTGGCGGTATCGGCGGGGATGACGGGAGGTTTATCCTCGGGGCGGGTGTACCACCACACCCCCACGCCGGTCACCATCACCGCGGCGGCGGCCACCGCCGCCACATAGCGGCGAAGGGAATGGCGGTAAATCACCGCGTCGGCTTCGGTGGCGGGGGCAGGTATGGCCCCTGCCACGGTATCAAAATCGGTCTCGGGACGTAATGTGCCCATAGCCTGCGCCAGACGGCGCTCCCATTGCTTATTGGTCATGGAGTTCTTCCTCCTTTACGATGGTTTTCAGTCGATCCAGTGCGCGGCGATAGCGGGAGAGCACCGTACCCAGAGGCATCTCCATCACCACAGCGATCTCGCGGTGCTTGAGGCCCACCGCGGCGTGGAGGATGAGGATCTGGCGATCCTCATCCGACAGGCGGTTGAGCAGAGAATGCAGCAGAAGACGGTCATCGGAGTCCGCCACGTCGGTGACTTCCACCGCCACCTCCTCTACGGGGAGGGTGCGAGCCTGCTGACGCTGTTTATCCAGCGCCAGGCGGCGGACGATGGTGAAGATCCACGCCAGCGGCTTACCCTGGGGGCGGTAGTCGGCGGCGGAACGGCAGATGCGCAGGAAGGTCTCCTGCAGCACGTCCTCGGCATCGTGGGGGTCGCGCACCAGCGAAAGGGCAAAGCCGTAGATGTGGCCGCTCACCGCGTCGTACAGATCACGCAGAGCGTCCATATCGCCGGCGGCAATGCAGGAGATCCACCCCTCGTCAATCGGCCGCTTGACGGGCGTGGTTTCGCCTACCATTTGAAGCAATAGCCACATATTCTCTCCCCCTTTCACTCTACTAACGTTTCGCAAAGGCGTTTTATTGCATGTTCAGACACATTTTAGCATATTTTCCCGCTATTCACAAGAAATGAATCCTACGAAAAAGCGACCCATCCGCGGATGGGTCGCTTTTGTCATTTCCAATTACAATACTTGCGATAAACGGCGTGGGCGTCCTCCAATGCCTTATCGGAGCCATTGGCATACATCGACACAAACACATATTCATGGCCGTCGATCTCGGTGTAGGTGGCCAGCGTGTTGAAGGCTTGATCGGTGTAGCCCGTCTTGCCCGCCATCACGCAGGTATAGCGGGAGCCGATGTGGTTGAACATGGTGCTGGTCTGCAGCAGCCCCTCGGGGTGCTGGGGTGTGGGCGGGATGAGATACTCCCGCGCCGACAGCACCTGACGGCAGGTGGGATTCTCCATCGCCGCCGCCATGATCAGCGCCATATCCATGGCGGTGGTCTTATGATACATACTGTGCAAACCGCTGGAATTGGTAAAGTGGGTATTCTGCGCACCCAATGCCAGTGCCTTTCGGTTCATCAGATCGGCAAAAGCCTCCTCGCCCCCTGCCACGTAGTCCGCCAACGCGGCGGTGGCATCCGCACCCGAAGGCAGGATGCATCCGTACAGAAGGGACTCCACGGTGACCGTCTCACCGGAGGTGAGGCCCGTCACACTGGCCCCCTGCGTATACACAGGGTCGATGATCTTATAGGACATGGTATAGGTGTCCTGCAAATCCTCAATATTTTCCACCGCCACCAGCAGGGTCATCACCTTGGTAATGGAGGCGGGGTTGGCCTGCACGTGGGGATTCTTGGCCGCCACCACGCGGCCCTCGGTCATATCCAGCAGCACGGCGTACTCGGACACGATCTCACTGCCCAAAGACACCGTGTGCCCATCCACGGCGGGGATGGCCGGCTTTTGCGGAAGCGGCGCCGTCGACTGCGTGACCGTGGGCTTGGTATCGGCCTGAGAGTCCCGGATGCGGTCCCGGTGATTGCGGATGCCTCTGACGATCCATATCGGGGTGGCGATCACCAGCGCCAACAGGGCCGCGGCGATCAGCAAGATCAGCGCCCGACGCAGGTACAGAAGGCGACGGCGGCGGGCGCGCATCCGCCGACGCCGCTCAATAGCCGCGTCCAAATTTTCACGTTCCATCCTCCGTCACCTCCTCAAGGTAAAGTCCCCTACTCACAGCCATAGGACAGAGCAAAAATGCTCTGTCCTATGCGTTACACGATCAATTTCCGGTTTGCTCTTTCAGCGTGACCTCCACGTAGTGGGTGGTTACTTGACGCTTATTGGAGCGCAACAGCTTAAGGGTCACCTTGTCCCCCACCTTGTGCTTAGCCAAGGTAGCGCGCAAAGAGCCGTAATCCGTCACAACGGTATCGTCCACCGCCACGATCAGATCCCCCGCCTCGGCCTCGGTGCCCTGCAGGCAGGAGCCCTCGATAATATCGCGGATCAGGAAGCCCTGGTAGTAGCCGTCGTCGTAGGTCTGGCCGGTGATACCCAGCGCCACACGGCCCTTGACATAACCAAACTCCATCAAAGATTCCAGAATGGGCTTGGCCTCGGTGATGGGAATGGAGAAGCCCAGCCCCTCATAGCCGCTGGCAAAGATCTTGGCGGAATTGATGGCCACCACCTGACCGAACTTGTTCAGCAGGGGGCCGCCGGAGTTGCCGCTGTTGATGGCCACATCCACCTGCAGGCATTGCAGGGCGTAGCCGGTATCCTCGTACACGTCACGGGCCTTGGCGGACACGATGCCCTGAGTGGCGGTCCAGGAAAGGCCTGCCGCATTACCCAGCGCCACCACACGGGCGCCCACAGCCAGCTCATTGCTGTCGCCGAACACGGCGGGGGTCAGGCCGGTGGCATCGATCTTGATCACCGCCAGGTCGGTGGCCTCATCGGCGCCGATGATCCGAGCGTTCTCGTACACCGTGCCGTCGTACATGGTCACATCGACGCGGTCGAACTGTTCGCCGGTGGTCTCATCGATAACGCAGTGGCAATTGGTAATGATATAGCCGTCCGCCGTCCATACGATGCCGGAGGCGGCACCCACCTCCTGCAGGCTGCTCTCGCCGAAGTAGGGATTGCTGGACTCCATATACATGGTCAGCACCACGGTGCTGTTGTAGTTCTTATTGACAATGGTTTCGGTGCTCAGGCCGCCGTCGCCGTAGTAATAATCCTTTTCGGGGTCGATGTCCTCCACCGTGCCGCCGGGGGTGATGACCAATTCCTCTTTATTGCCGGAGCCGGTGGGCTTAGTGTCGCCCTGCTGAGCACCGTCATCGGTCTGAGAGGTACCCGTCTGCTCCCGATCGGTCTCCCAATCCAGCCAAGCAAAGGCACTCCACATACCGAACACGATAAGCGCCAGAGCCGCCAGCACCGCCACCGCCACGATCCAACCGCGTCCCTTTTTGGGGGCGGGAGCAGGAGGAGGCGTGGGCCGCGTATAGGTCGGCTGATAATAATTGGGCTGGGGCGGAGTCGGATAAGGCGGCGGCGTGGGTTGCGCCGTACGGGGCGGCACGTAGCGATAGCTGCCGTCGGGGGCGAATCCGTTCATCGGAGGGGTCTGGGGAGCCACCGACTCGGCGGGAGCGGCAGGCTCGGCAGGAGCCACGGGCTCGGCAGGGGCCACAGGCTCGGCAGGAGCGGCGGGCTCGGCAGAAACCACGGGCTCGGCAGGAGCGGCGGGCTGCTGCTCCAACGGATCTTTATCCCACATATCAGACATATATACACAACCTTTCTGTGTTTTCGACTACATTATACAGGACAAACGGGCGAAGAATATAAACAAATCGTAAACCTTTTTTAGATTTTTTCTTTAGATTCAGGTACCCAGAAGGTGAATTCGGTGTATTCGCCCTGCACGGAGCGCACCGAGATCTCGCCGCCGTGGAGCCGCACCACGGTATGCACAATGTACAGACCCAAGCCCACACCGTTCTTATCCAAGCTACGGGAGCGGTCACTCTTGTAAAACCGCTCGAAGATCTGCGGCATCTCCTCAGGAGGAATCCCCTCGCCGGTATTGCGGATGCTCACGTACACCCGTCCATTTTCACGGTAGAGATGAATATGAATGTTACCGCCTTCATCGGTGAATTTGATGGCGTTGTCCAGCAGGTTATACAGCACTTGATTCATTAAATCATAGTCGCCGTCCATCTCCTGCCGCTCGCAATCTTCCATACCCGTGATGGTGATCCCCTTTTTCTCGATGCGCTGTTCGGAGGCCACCAGCACGCTGCCCACGATCTCGGTGAGGTCCATCCGCACTGTGTTCATCTTCAGCTCACCGCTGTCGATGCGGGAGAGATCCAGCATGGATCGCACGAGACGGGACAATCGCTTGACCTCGTCGGACACGATCTTCATATACTGGGCCTGCTTCTCCTGAGGGATGGTGCCGTCCAGCATACCGTCGATAAAGCCGGCGATGGTGGTCATAGGCGTTTTCAATTCGTGGGACACGTTGGCGATAAAGCTGCGGCGCATCATCTCCACCGAGGAGAGGGACACCGCCATGTTGTTGAGTGCCTCGCCCAATTGAGCGACCTCATCCTTGCCCTTCACCTTAACACGGGCGCTGAAATCGCCGCGGGCAAAGCTGCGGGACGCCGCCGCCATCTGCCGCAGAGGACGGACGAAGCGGTCGGTCATCAGCCACACAAAAGCCAGGCTGAGAATCAATGCAAACAACACCGAATAAAGGTAAATACGCAGATTGCTCTCCAGGGTCTGGGAAAACGCATCAGCGGGAGCCGAAGCAAACACATAGCCCAGTATGACACCACCCTCCAGAGTGACCGGAACGGCAGCATTGTAGTGCCGCTCCTCGTACAGGTCGCCCAAGGTGTTAATGGCATAATACTCGCCATCCATGTCCTTCACAAACTGCTCCAACGATACGGTGTGCTCAAATCTTTTCGCGTCGGGGTCACCGGCGGTCATCAGCACCAATCCGTTGGCGTCGGTGACCAGCACGGTGGCGTCCACCGCCTCGGACAGCAGCCACAGCAAAGGCTCCAGCCGTTCACCGTCCAGCTGATACACCACGTCGTTGTTCGGTCCGTGGACCTCACGGACCGAGGCGGAAGTATGGAGGGAGATGTTTTCTGCATTTTCCAGCAACAGATCCCGCTTTTCCTCCGCCAATGCGTTGGCGGTGAGAAATACCTGAAATAGCGTCATAGCGAAAAAGCCCAGCAGCACCACCAGCGAGATGATGCTCAAATATTTGGAAAACACGTGTTTGTACATCCTCGCCGGCCTCCTCTCTGCTGGCAATTACGCGTTTTTTACTCGGTGCGCACCTCAAATTTATAGCCCACACCCCACACCGTCTTCAGCGTCCATTGGTCGGATATTCCCTCCAATTTCTCGCGCAGACGCTTAACGTGGACGTCCACGGTGCGGCTGTCACCGTAATACTCAAAGCCCCACACCTCGTCCAACAACTGATCGCGGGTGTACACCCGATTGGGGTTGCTCGCCAGGTGATAGATGAGCTCCATCTCCTTGGGAGGTGTGTCAACCGTCTTGCCCTCCACGCGGAGCTCGTAGTTTTCCATATTGATGTACAGATTGTCGTACTCGACAATGCGGGCCTTCTTCTCCGCGCTGACTCCGCTGCGGCGGAGCACCGCCTTGATGCGGGCCATCACCTCTTTGGCTTCAAAGGGCTTGACCACGTAGTCGTCGGCACCCAGCTCCAGACCCAGCACCCGATCAAACAATTCTCCCTTGGCGGTGATCATAATGATGGGGCACTGGGACTTTTTGCGGATCTCGCGGCACACCTGCCAGCCATCCAGACGGGGCATCATCACATCCAGCAGAATGAGATCGGGCTTGGCGGTATCAAAAGCCTCTACAGCCGCCTGACCATCCGCCATCACCACCGTATCGTATCCTTCCTTCTCTAAGTACAGGCGCAGCAGTTCGCAAATGTTGCTGTCGTCATCCACGACCATAATCTTAATGTCCGCCACAGCCTATCCCTCCTTTGAGTATTGTATTCTACCATCAGTTTACCATATTTTCGGTGGCTTATATGAACAAAAATTAAAAAATTATCCGATAATTCGTGAAATAACGGCATTGGAGAGCAAAAAGCCCTCGCGGGTCAGACAAATTCTCTCACTGTCCGCCTCCACCAGTTGAGGCGGCAACGCCGCGGCGCGCTGCACCCACGGTGCAGGCAAGGCCGTACCGAAACGGGCGGCAAAATCCGCCGCCGACAAACCTTCGACCAGCCGCAAGCGGAGCAGGGCGTATTCCTCTGCCGAGCCCACGGGTGCACCATCGCAGGGATCCTCGATGGGTTCGCCGCCGCCGAGAAAACAGGCGGTATCGCGGGGATAGGTAAACCGCTTCCCGTCCATACAGGAGGAGGCGGCAGGGCCGATACCGAGATAGGGGTGACTGAGCCAATATTTGAGGTTATGACGGCTCTCTCGGCCGGGCAGAGCGGCGTTGGAAATCTCATATTGGCGGTAACCGTGGCTGTCCATGCGCTCAAAGGCGGCGAGATACAGCTCGACGCTCTCGTCCTCTGACGGCAGATCGGGAGGGCAAGCACCGTAGGGGGTGTTCGGCTCGATCTTCAGCAGATAGGCAGAGAGGTGGGTCGCACCCAATCCTGCCGCCGCATCCACGCTCTCGCAGGCGGTGGCGGCGGTCTGACCGCCGATGCCCAGCATCACGTCCAGCGAGATATTCTCAATGCCGGCGCGGCGAGCATCCGCCACCGTGCGGACCACGTCCGCAGGGGTGTGACGGCGGCCCAACAGCTGCAGTTCCGACGGGATGGTGGACTGCATACCCAGCGAGAGGCGATTGCCGCCTGCGGCGGCAAAGGCGGTGAGGGTGTCCGCCAGGTTGTCGGCGGGATTGGCCTCCAGCGTGATCTCGGCGCCCGACAAGCCAAACAAGCGCCGCGCCTCGGCAATCACCCGAGCCAACCGCTTGCCGCCCATCAGGGATGGGGTGCCGCCGCCGAAATAGAGGGTATCGGCGAAAACGGGAAACCGCTGCGCCCACGTCTGCATAGAGCGCAAAAGAGCGTCCGTGTAGGCGTCCAGCGCCGCCTGTGCCTGCAAAGGGGAGCCCAGCGCCGCGGAATGAAAATCGCAATAGGGACATTTGGACACGCAAAAGGGAATATGAATGTACAAACCGATTTTCTCCACGCGGGCAACCTCCTTTGCAAGGTTTTTCGTTATTTTATCACAAATGACAAAGCTTGACAAGGAAAATCGGCGGATTGCCACTTGACCTCACCAAAATTCTAATATATAATGACCTTAGAAACAAATTTCGACATAGAGAAAGCAACCGCTGATGTATCGGTTTGCCGCAAACGGTGAACAAGATGCAATCCGAGGTTGCAAGAAAGGAACAAACGACATGGAGACTATGAATAACGTAACGCTCAACATCTGCGGCACCGACTACGTGGTGACCACCGACGAATCCATCGGCTATATGCAGGAGCTGGCCGCTCAGCTGGACACCCGCATCCGCAACGTGATGAACAGCAACGAGCGCATCTCCATGGTGATGGCCACCGTCATCACCGCCCTCCAGCAGGCGGACGAGGCCAAAAAGGCCGCCCAATCTGCCGATAACCTGCGCAAGCAGCTCAAGACCTTCTTTGATGACAACAACCGCACCCGTGTGGAGAGCGAGAGCCTCCGCCGCGAGATTGCCCAGCTGCGCCGCGAGAAGGAAGAGCTGGAGAGAAAGTTGGCCATGCGATGAAATCGACCCTGCCGGAAATCTTAGCGCCGGCGGGCTCACCCGAATGCCTGACGGCGGCGGTACGATGCGGTGCCGCCGCCGTTTATTTAGGTGTGGAGGAGTTTAACGCCCGCCGCAACGCCCACAATTTCACCATCGCCACACTCAGCGAGGCGGTGGCCTATTGTCATGCCCGTGGGGTGGCGGTCCACCTGACCCTCAACACCCTGCTGAGAGAGGACGAGATCGACCGTGCCGTAGAGGTGGCGGTGCAAGCCGCACAATGTGGCGTGGATGCCCTTATTGTGCAGGACGTAGGACTTTGCCGCCGTCTGCGGGCGGTGATGCCGGATATGGCACTGCACGCGTCCACTCAGCTGTCCTGCCACACCCCCGAGGGGGTGAAATTCCTGCGGGACGTGGGATTCACCCGTGTGGTGCTGGCGCGGGAAATGAGCCGTGCGGAGATCGCCGCTTGCGCCGACTTGGGCGTGGAGTTGGAGGTGTTCGTTCACGGTGCGCTATGTATGAGCGTGTCGGGACAGTGCTATTTTTCCGCGATGTTAGGCTCGCGCAGCGGCAACCGCGGTGCCTGTGCCCAGCCCTGCCGCCTGCCCTTTGAGCCGACGCGAGAAAATCCACGCCCCTGCCCTGCCGACAGGGCGGCGCTGAGCCTGAAAGACAACTGTTTAGTAAGCTATATCCGCGACCTGACCGATTTGGGTGTGGCTTCCTTTAAAATTGAGGGGAGGATGAAGCGCCCCGAATACGTGGCCGCCGCCACCGCCGTCTACGCCGCCGCTGTGCGGGGTGAGACGGTGTCCGAGGCGGAGCTGGAACGGCTCAAAAGTGTGTTCTCACGCAGTGGGTTTACGGATGGGTACTATACTGCGAACCGAGACGGCGGAATGTTTGGCGTGCGCCGCCACGAGGACGTGACCGCCGCCGCACCCGTGCTCAAGGAATTGGCGCACCTCTACGAAAAGGAGACCCCTTTGGTGGGGATTTCCCTCAGCTTGACCGTGAGTGAGGTTGAGAGCCGCCTTGCGATCACCGATGGGGACGGTCGCACCGTCACCGTCTGCGGTGATGGTGGTGTCATCGCCACCAATCGTCCTCTCGACCCCGCCCGTGCCGAGGAGCAACTGCGCAAGACCGGCGGCACGCCCTTTTACGTGACCGAGGTGAGTTGCGCTATTGGCGAGGGGCTGACTATGCCGATGGCGGCCATCAACGCCCTGCGTAGACAGGCGCTGGAGGAGCTGGTCGCTGTAAGAAGCGCCCCCTCTCCCATTGCGTGTGATATTTCGGCTTTGCCGCCTACGTTGGCGTGCCAAGCGCCGAGCAAACCCAAGTGCGTGGCGCGGCTGGCCAATGCCCGGCAGTGGTCAGAGGAGTTAACGGCGGATGCCGTCATCCTGCCGCTTTCCACCGATGAGGATGCCATCCGTGCCATCGCCGCCAAGACAGCGGTAGGCGTGGAGATACCCCGTGGGATGTTCGGGCAGGAGGAAAATATCCGCAAGCAATTGGCGAAAGTCAAAGAGGCCGGTGCCGTCTTTGCCCTGTGCGGCAACGTGGGTGCGCTGCCTCTGGCGAAAGAGGTGGGTCTCACCGCTGTGGGTGGATTCGGACTCAACCTCACCAACCGCGAGGCCATCGCCTTCTACGCCGAGCGTGGCTTGGATGCCGCCACACTGTCTATGGAACTTACCTTTGGTCAGATGCGACGGCTGACCCCCTCCCCCCTCCCTGTGGGTGTGATGGTATACGGGCATCAGCCGCTGATGCTCACACGGAATTGCCCCCGCCGGTGCGCCGGCGGCTCCTGCGGCGATTGCCACGGACAGGGTATCACCGACCGCACCGGCACCGCCTTCCCCGTGATGTGCAGTGGCGGGTGCGCCGAGGTACTCAACAGCGTACCCCTGTGGTGGGGGGATAAGATGGATGAAATCCCGCCTGCGGATTTCCATCTGTTCCACTTCACCGTGGAGGATGCCGGCCGCTGTGCCGCCGTCCTCGCCGCCTATCAGCAGGGCGGCAAGCCGCCTGCCGCCATTACGAGAGGATTGTATAAACGCGGCGTGGAGTGATGGATATGGAGAAACTACCGCAACGCAAATCACCCCGACTAAAAGGTTTTGATTACCATTCCGAATACGCCTATTTCGTCACGATTTGCACCAAAGGCCGAAAGTGTTTGCTCTCCCATATCGTAGGGACAGGTGTCCTCACCTGTCCGTCGGTTGAGTTGACACGGTACGGAGAGGTCGCGCAGCAGATTCTTCAAGAAATGCATTCTTTTTACGACCGCATCTCCGTGGATGCTTTTGTGATTATGCCAAATCATATTCACCTTTTAGTGCGTATCTTAAACGATGAAAACGGACAGGTGAGGACACCTGTCCCTACAACAAAAGTTGCGTCTCTATCTGCGTTTGTGGCAACCTTTAAACGATTTTGCACCAAACAATACGGTGAAAGCATTTGGCAAACCCGCTTTTATGACCACATCATCCGTGACGAAAAAGACTACCAAGCCCATTTGCGCTACATCGACGAAAATCCTCTTAGATGGCAATTAGATAAATTGTACAGCAACATATAAAAAAACGGCCACCGAGACGGTGGCTGTTTTTTCTCATAAACGTCTCTCTATATACAAATTCTTGGGTAAACCAAGTGACACCGATTCCGTGTACAACACTTTGGCGCACTCGGTATGCTTGGTGTCGATCAAAGCGTTCACCACCGCATAGATACCTACTTCGGCTCGTCTGCGGTGATCGTATGAGGTGGCGAATTTACTCCACTCCCCTATCAAGAAATCGTTGGGGATTCTCTCCGCCGAGAGGTCACCGAGCAACGACTGCCCCACATCCATCAAGATCGTTTCCTCCACCGCTTCGTACTGTGCAACCGAAGAGAGATACATCGCGCAATAGAAAGCGTATTCCTCTGTCTCTTGGGCACGAGATAAAAAGTCTTCGAACTGCTGTTTGGCAAACAAAACGCATCGATCATCCACCGGTAACAGCGGATTTTTGTACAACGCCGCTCGATGCACACCACATTCGATCGGCAGATCTTTCGTGGCGTTTCTTTCTACCGCCTCGCGGTAGTACCCCCACCACAAGTCACCGTAGCCATCCTTTTCCAAGGTCAGTTTCTGGGTGGCATCGTTCGTCAACCAATAGAGATAGCGGTCATCGCCTTGCGAAACGTGTTCGTAAAACCGCCGATGGTTTTCCGCTTGGCTGTGACCGTCACGCAACAGGGCGTATTGGTCGGAAATATTCCAATAGCAAAAGCCAATGTCCTCAAATGCGCTGACTTCTCCCTTCGCCACCAAGGAACGCAGATAGGCAATTAAGACGTGTCGGTCATCCGCATTTCCGCTACGACATTGTTGGTACAGTCGGGTAAATTCTTCGCGTGTTCGTTGTTCCATACCATCACCTCAGCACCTATTGTCGCAAATATAGACGAGAAACACAAGACTTGAAATAGAGCGGGAAATATGGTATAATATTTACAGAGAAAAACAGCCACCGAAATCGGTGGCTGTTTTTTGGTTATTTCTTGTCTTTCAGGCGTGCTTTGGCTTCTTCCACGGTTTCGCCCTCTTTGGTCAGGTACAAGTCCACAAATTTATCCTCGATCTTCTTATAGCCGTCCACGACGCCTTTCTCAATCTTTTTATAACCGTCCACCACGCCGGTCTCAATCTTTTTGTAGCCGTCGGTGACGGATTCGGCCATCTTATTGGTGGCCTGCGCAATTTTCGATTTTGCCATAGTTGTATATTTTCCTCCTATTAAGTTAATGCCCAGCAGAAGCACGGTCAACCATACTGCTGTTCCTGTTAAAATATTAAACAGTTGAATCTCTGCCGCGGTCATGCCGGGAAAGCTCACCAGCATCGACCGTTGCAGGGAATACACGGAAACAAACGCCGTCGCCAACGACAGATTGCGCAGGGTTTGGACCACCGGCGACGGATGCCGTTTGGCTCTCACCATTTCTATGATGGCAACGGTGATCTTGGCAAAGGTGTAGGTGGCGATGGCGATCATCACGATCTCATGATAATTCGTGCCGCGATCCTTCACAATGGACAGCACGTTCATACCCGCGATGCAGACGGACAGCACCACCAACAGAATACCCGTAACGCGCTTGGCAAACGCCTCGGCGGTGTAATCCCCATTGGCGCGGCGGCGAATCCGCAACACGGCCCAACGGATAACCGCCACCACCGCATAGTAAGCGCCCACCGTGATAAACCACCACGAGAAGGACCACAAGCCTAAGGCAACGTTGCCCGCCGCATACGCTATACTGACGATCAGCCACGTATGTGGGTCACGAAGATAACGCCACATATTCAATGGATGCCTTTATACATCGGGATGAGGGAAATGAGCATCACCATACCCAACAGTCCTACCAACGTGCCGTAAACGATCTGTCCCCACACCAGGCACAGACACATACCGGCACCAAACACCAGCACCGCTACCGTGGCATACAGACCGCGAAGAACATTCTTGCCGCTGAATTTGGGCAGCGACTTACCCTCCATTTTAGCCCACACCAGCAGGGTGATCAGACCCAGCACCAGACCGATGCCGCCAAACACCACGCCCTCCGTGAAGGCGTCCCATTCCGGCAACAGCGCCATGCACATACCCAGCGAGAACAGCACACCGCTGACCGTACCCATGATCAATGCAACAAAACTACTCTTTTTCATAAAAATGCTCCTTTCATTAATCCAACACTTGTGCTTTTATTGCATTTGTAGTATACTATCGAAGAAACGGAAAAACAATCAACAATCAGCCGACAAGTGTTGGAATAAAAGTAAAGCAGCACCATCAATATAGCGATAAGTGTTGGAATAATGGAGGGAATATGAACGTAAAGAATAACAAAAGACGCCGCGAATCCCAAGAAAAAATCGAAAAAGCCTTTGTGGAACTGTTACAAAGCCGCGAGATCAAGGACATCACCGTTTCGGACATCATCAAGATGACCGGGCTCAACCGCAGCACCTTCTACGCCAATTACATCGACATTTTTGACTTGGCAGACAAGGTGAGGGAAAAGCTGGAGAATGACTTTGGCACACTGTTTGCCGATTACGATTATTTCAACGAGCGTAGCGGTGCATTGAAAATGTTTACCCACATTAAGGAAAACCAGCTGTTCTACAAAACCTATTTCAAGCTCTGCTATGATGAAAAGCACCTCATTTCCATTTACGACTCCAAACGTGCGGAAAAAGAACAGATCGCTCAAAACATCAAATATCATATCGAGTTTTTCCGCAACGGCTTAAATGCCATCATCAAACTATGGCTGGCCGATGGATGCCAAGAGTCCCCGGAAGAAATGGCCGAAGTGCTGAAAACGGAATATCGCGGTCGATAAAGACGAAAAAAGCCCCGACAACACCTGGTGTTGTCGGGGCTTGACGCTTTTTGCTTATTTCAAGAAGCCGCTGACGATCTGCTCTTCGGCCTCCTGCTCGGTGAGGCCCAGAGTCATCAGTTTAATCAGCTGTTCGCCGGCAATCTTGCCGATGGCGGCCTCGTGGATGAGGGCGGCATCCAGATGATTGGCGGTCACCTCGGGGATGGCGCTGACCGACGCCTCGTCCATAATGATGGCGTCGCACTCGGAGTGAGCGGAGCACTGGGCGTTGCCGTTGATGCAGGAGCGGAACACCTGACGGGATTTGCCCTTGGCCACCGAACGGGAGGATAGCTGGGCGGAAGCGCCCTCGCCGTTGAGGTCCAGATGGAAATTGGTCTCGGCCAGCTGCTCGCCGTGGGTCATGATCTTCTCTCGCACAATCAAAGTGGCACCCGCTGCAATGGTGGCGGAGGTGTCGCGGATGGTGGAGGTGACGCCCTTGATCTGGGTGGACTCCATCTCCATATAGGCGTCCTCGGCCAAGTCGATGACGGTGGTGGGGTTCATGACGCGGCGGCCGTTGCCGTCGCCGTCGCCGTAGTGCTTCTCCACGTATTTGAGCCGCGCACCTGCCGCGAGGTGGAACGCGTGGATGCCGTCGTGACGGCTCTCCTCGTCGCCGGCGTTGTGGATGCCGCAGCCGGCTACGATGGTGACGTCTGCCCCCTCCCCCACGTAGAAGTCATTATACACCATCTCGGTGTGACCGGTCTGGCTGAGGATGACGGGGATGTGCACGCTCTCGTTTTTGGTGCCGGCCTTGATGATGATGTCGATGCCGGGTTTATCGCTCTTGGTGACGATGTCGATATTCTCGGTGGTGTTACGGCCTGCCATCTCGCCGTTGGCGCGGATGTTGTAGGCGCCCTGAGGCACCTCGTGCAGGTCGGCGATCTGCTGAAGCAATTGTTTTTGAATCTGATCCATTTCCTGCACCTCCTTACAGCTTGCCCGTCAGCACAGAGCAGGGAGAGCTGCTTGCCAGCAGGTCGGGCAGGATCTCCTCGCGGCTGCCCTCAGTGCGCACCTCACCGTTTGCCACCACGATGACGCGGTCGGCGATGTTGAGAATGCGCTCCTGATGGGAGATGATCATAATGCTGCCGCCCAATTTCTCGTGCATCTTCTCGAACACCTGAATGAGATTGTTAAAGCTCCACAGGTCGATGCCCGCCTCCGGCTCGTCGAAGATGGACAGTTTGGTGCCGCGGGCCATAATCATGGCGATCTCGATGCGCTTTAATTCGCCACCGGACAGGCTGGCGTTGATCTCACGGTGGATGTATTCGCGGGCGCATAACCCCACCTCGGAGAGGTAGTTGCAGGCCTCGGAGATGGTGATGGGACGCCCCGCCGCCATGGTGATAAGATCCTGCACCGTCAGGCCCTTAAAGCGCACCGGCTGCTGAAAGGCAAAGCTGATGCCCGCCTTAGCGCGGTCAGTGATGGACAGATCGGTGATGTCCTCGCCGTCCAACAGAATGCGGCCGGAGGTGGGGGTGTAGATGCCGGCGATGATCTTGGCCAGCGTGGACTTTCCGCCGCCGTTGGGGCCTGTGATGGCCACAAAACGCTCGTCAATGGTCAAGCTAACGTCCTTGAGGATGTCGTGGGACTTGCCCTCTTCATCTTGGACGGTATAGGTAATGTGTTGCAATTCCAGCATAGGGAAGTTCCTTTCGATAGGGTTGAGTTATTCGATCTCCACGGGGATATGGTCAATAGCAATCTCAAAGGAGAGAATGTCGGGCAGAACCGTAGTCTCGTCCACGCGGATATGCTCGGGAGCGATGTAGAAGGTGTAGGCCTCGGTACCCGCCACCTCCACCACCAGATCTTCAATGGCGGCCTTGCCGCCGGCGATGAGCTCGTCGGTGTCATAGTCATAGATTGCCACATCGATGGCTTGGATATCCTGCATACGGTCGGTGCCGTTGTTGATGACCAGCTTGACGCACAGATGATTATTCTGGGTGAAGTAAGCCTCGCTCACGTCCGCCTTCGGGCCGTCACCCGACATATCGGGAGAAGCCGCCGAGTTTGTATAGTGGCCGCGGGCCTCGTTGGGCATCCACTTTTGCTTCTCCTTCGCCTTGCGGAAGGAATTGCCCAATGCCAGCAAGCACAGCAAGACGATACCAACCAGTACCCCCGACACCACGATGATGTCCTTACGCTTGGCGGGGGCAACGCCGCTCTCTTTGGCTTCCTTACGGCGGCGAGCCATCTCCTCCTGTAAGGCTTTGCGCTCTGCGATACGGCGCTCTTTCTCCTCGGCACGTACCTGCTCCTTGGTTTTATGTTCGCCGAAGATGTCCATCCCTTCGTCAAAGGCCACACCATTCAGTTTCAGCTCTTGCATTTTCTTATTCTCTTTCATCGGCTGGGACCGTCCATTTCCTTAAATTAGGGCACACAGATGCCCATTCTTCATTATTTTACACACATTCCTTCCTTTTGTAAAGGGAAAACGCAAAAAAGGACGGAAAATCCGTCCTTTTTTGTTGCTCCGCCTCGATCAAAACATTCCCGTGACGTTTTCCAGCAGGTCGCCGAAGGAGTGGATGGCCTTGCCTGCATTGTGCTTAATACCCTTTTTGTTCTTCTTCATCAGATAGGTACCCACCACACCGGCGGTGCACCCCAGTGCCATCCCCATACCGACGCCTTTCATAAAATTACCCATATTGTTTTTCATTTGCTTGCGCCTCCTTTCCCTTTTCAGTATTGCCGCACACGCAAAAAATATGTCTTGCTACCGTGGTTTTCTGTGGTATAATGAGAAAAAATGAGGAAATGAGGTGGTCGCTGTGCCGACCCTGAACATCGTACTGGTAGAACCGGAAATCCCCCAGAATACCGGCAATATCAGCCGCACCTGTGCCGCCACAGGTGCCCGCCTGCACATCGTGGAGCCCATGGGCTTCAAGATCGACGACAAAAAATTAAAACGGGCAGGGCTGGACTACTGGCATCTGCTGGACATCACCTATTACAAGGACCTGGACGATTTTTTCGCCCGTAACGAGGGGCCTTTCTTCTACTTCTCCACCAAGGCCAAGCACATCCACTCGGACGTGGCCTACCCCGACGGCGCCTATCTGGTGTTCGGCAAAGAAACCAAGGGCCTGCCCGAGTGGCTGCTCCACGACAACCCCGACTCCTGCGTGCGTCTGCCTATGATCGATAAGGATTCCGCCCGCTCCCTCAATCTCTCCAACGCCGTGGCGGTGGGCGCCTTTGAGGTGCTGCGCCAATGGGGCTATCCCGGTATGCGCACCCAAGGACATCTCACCCAATATGAAGACTAAAAAAAGCCTTTCCGTCCGCAGACGGAAAGGCTTTTTGCTTTGTCATTCTTCTACAATTTTTCCATCCTCCACGCGGATCACACGGTCGCAGATGCGCAGGGCCGCGGGACGGTGGGAGATGCACAGGCAGGTGCGATTGGGCAGGGCGCGCAGATTCGCCAGCACCCGCTCCTCCGTGGCCTCGTCCAAGGCGGAGGTGGCCTCGTCCAGCAATAGGACAGGAGCGCCGCTGAGCACTGCACGGGCGATGGCCAAGCGCTGCAGCTGGCCCTCGGAGAGGCCGCTGCCCCGCTCACCCAGCACCGTATCCAATCCATTGGGCTGCCTGCGGATGGCATCCGCCACGTCCGCCACCGCGGCGGCGGCCCAAATGGCGTCGTCGCTGACCTCGCCGCAACAGAAGGCGATATTCTCGCGGATGGTGCCGGAGAGCAGCAGGCTCAGCTGTGGCACGTAAGCAAACAACGGACGGGTTTCACGGCCCAAGGTTAGTTCACCGTCCTCCAATCGGGCACACAGCTCTCCCCGCTGTGCCGTGTAAAAACCGAGCATCAATTTCTGCAAGGTGGATTTGCCGATGCCGGAGAAGCCGGCCAGCGCCACAAATTCACCCTTTTTCAGTGAGAAGTCGGCACCCGTCAGAATGGGATGCCCCTCCTCATAGGCAAAATGCACGCCGCGAACCTCCAGCGACACCAGCCCTCCGTACACGGCGGCGGCGTCGCAGGCATCGCGCTCACGGGGCTCGTCCTCCAACAACTCCAGCTCCTCGATGCGCTCGGCGGAGGCCAGCATATTGTAATATTGGGGCAACAGTCCCGAGGCATTGACAAAGGGCTGACGGATCTGACCCACGATCTGCAAGAAGGCGGTCAGCATACCGTAAGATAGGGTGCCCGCCGCCAGGCGGACGGCGCCCCACAACAGGGCCGCGTAGTAACTGCCGGAAAACAGCAGGTACATCGCCGCGTGGGCCATATTGTTCCAGCGGATGCGGCGTAGCTTGACACGGAAATGGCGGTCCAGCAGGCCGCCCAAGCGGTCACGCACCGTGTCCGCCCCGTCAAAGGACTGGATCAGCATCCAATTGGCCAAGCTTTCCTGTGTAAAGGCTTTGGCCTTGCCGTCGGTTTCCTGGCACGCTTTATGGATGGATTTCATCTTTTTGCCGTAGAAACGGCCGCAGATCAGCATCAGCACACCCAATGCCAACAGCAGTAAGGTGAAACGCCAGTCCATGGTGAGCAGTACCACCAAGCAGGCGATCAGGCGGGTGGCCATAGCCACCACCTGGGGCACCAGCGTCACCACGCCGGTGACCACCACGTCGGTATCGCCGGTCATACGGTGGAGCAGTTCGCCCGAATGGAACATAGATACGTCCGCCCACTTTTTCTCAAACAGGGCACCAAACACCGTATCCTTGATGCGAATCTCCACCTTGCCGGTGATCCACACCTTGTAATAGTTATACAGCACGTTCAGAAGCAATTCGCCCACCAACAAGCCCACCAGCGTACCGCCGGCCAGCCACAGACTGCCCTCTTCGGCGCCGGTGGCGATGTCGATGACCCAGCGGGAGGCCAGCGCAAACAGCACCATGCCGCCCGCGATCAATCCGTTGATTGCAGACAGCAGCAGAATGGACCACCCGTAGGGACGGGCAATACGCCATATCCAGTTTTTGGCATTGGCGGATTTCATCGTGGATGACTCCTTACTTCTTTTTGAGCTGACCGATCCACCGACGCAGACGGCGAGGTACGCCATAGCGAAGACGGTGAGGCAAATGATACACAAAGACCAGCACCGGGCGGATGGGCAACAATCGATGCCAACGCATCCGGTTACGGACGTAGGCGTCACTGTCGCATTCCCACCGCTTGCCACGGCTGATAAACGCCGTTGCCACCGCGATAATCTGGTCGGGAGCGATGTCCGGCTCCTCCTGCCACTGGGCATCCCCCAGCATGGTATAGCGCAAGCCGTCGCCATGGGAGTGTAGTGCTTCGTTCTGTCCCCAACGGGTACAGGTCACCCCGTCGTCCCGCTGCACAATGCGATGGAGCACGTACTTGCCGTTACGCCGCCGAAACAGCGGCACATCCCCCGGCTGCAGCGCCGCAGGATCGCAGGCGACAAGCACCACTTGATCCTTTTTATCCCGCAAGAAGGGGCTCATGCTGTTACCGGTGATGGTCAGCACCACCTCCTGCCCCTTTGCCAGACACTCGGACATGATGGGCGCTAACTGTTCCAGCGGCACACCCACATAACGGGGACAATCGTATTTCTTACTCATCCAACAGATTCTTCTCTCGCAGATTGGCAACAAAGCGCTCCACGTCTGCGGTGGCGATATCGGCCGTCACGTCGTACTCTGCCAGCAGAGCCTCCACCAGATCCGCTACGGTGCAATCCACGGCCAGCTTCTGCCACAGGAAAGCGCCCACCTCATTCAGCGTGATGATGCAGCGGAAATCCACCGCTTGAGCGCCTACGGGAACCACGACGTTGTTACCGCCAACCTGCCGCAGCAGGAATCCTTCTTTGATCTTCATCGTCACATCTCCTCCTCGGGGAAAATTTCTTTCACTACGGTCTCCACCGCTTCGGTGCTGATGTTGCAGGTCAGGCAATAGATGGGCACGGTGGCCAAGAGCCGCTCGCCAAACTCCACCAGTTTCTCACCCAAATTGATGTCATAATAGGGACGGGCCAGCTGGGAGGTCAGGTAGAAATAACTCTTGAGCGGATCTAAACGGCGGATGCTGTTCTTCTCACCGCGCTCAATAAAGACAATGGCATCCAGCGGCACCATCACATTGGTGTTGATCTGGCTCTTACCGCTCCAAGGGGTGCCGCACAGCAGGGGCTTGTCCCCCTCAAAGATGATCGCCGGCTTGTCGTCGTTGACCACCGTCACCTCATCCCCGAAACGCTGCTGCCACAAGCCCACGTGGGTGGACTTGCCTGTGCCGGAGTTGGCCGAAAAGGCGATACCGTGGCCGCGCCACGCCAACGAGGAGGCATGGAGCACACCGCCGCCCAAAGCAGTCAGGCGATCCTGAAAGGAAAAGCCGGTCAGAGAATACTCCCAGCTCTCGGGGGTAAACTGCGGATGGTGCATCCCGCGGCGCATGTGTATCTCAATATCGGAATAATCGTCATTATAATAGGTGGCCAAAAAGATGTCTCCGTTTAAGTTGCGGCTGTAACGGCAGTGGCGTCCGTCCGCCAGCTTAAGAATGGTGGCCGACTTGATGCTCTGCACCACCTCGCCCTCGGGACGGACGATCTCGTCCGGCATCACCGTGCGGATATTCATCACAGACGCACGGTCATCCTGCCGCAGATAGGGCCGATACAGAGAATCGAACCATTCGGTTTGGGCACTGTCAATGCACATCGGCATTCCGGCTACGCAAACATCCATCAAAACACCTCCTCGGAATCCATAGATACAACTTGACACTTTATTGTATCAATTCTACAGACTTAAGTCAATGGGTAAACGCAAAAAAGGCGGGAGGATGCTCCTCCCGCCTCTTTTTATCTCGGCGTTTTTGCGCCGGTGTTATGATAGCGGCCCTTGCCTGCCGCCTTTTGCATCCGATGCACCCGCATCTTGTGGGCCGTCACCAACGCCTCCAGGCGGCGGCGATCATACAGGGGAACCTCGCGTTTCATCCACTCAGTCCTCCCCCGCCGCGGTGTGCATCCGTGTACGGAGCACACCGCCGGTGTGGGTCAGTGCCCGCAAATACAGGTCCAAGCACCGTTCATAGGCGCACCCATCCTCACCGTTCAAGCACAACAGCGTAGCCACGCCATAGGTCATCGCCGGCAGACATCGCGACGACAGCTTCAGCGGCTGTCGCAGATGCTCCAGCGGCTGAAACTCCCCCGTCTGCTCCCGATGCCACAGCTCGCTGTAGATCTGGTTGACCACCAGCAGACCGCTTTCGTTGCCGTCGGTTCCGGCCAGACGGTGGGGCTGTTCCAGCAACCCATAAGCGTTGCGCAGAACACTCAAGCCGGTCATACCGTCACCTCCTTAGGTGCGGGCATCAATACACGTAGGTGCAGATGCCGCCCTTGAGGCTGTCCTTAAGCACCACGTCGTAGTACAGACGGTAGTCCAGCTTCCAGGCGTCCGCCTTCAGGTTGTGGGCAGGGTCGAAGCAACGCACCTGCTCGGTCTTTTTGATGAGAGAGGCGGCGCGACGAGGGACCAACAACAGGCCGATGCTCTTGGCATTGGCGGCAGGAGTGAAGCCGCCCGCCTCCTGACCGGCGGTGGTACCGTCGTAGAAGTCGTAGGCGGTCTTCATGCGGCTGTCGGGCACGGGCAGGATCGCCACGCCGTTGAGGCTGGTGACCTGGGTGTGCAGCTCGCCCTTCTTAAAGTCGTTCATCACCAGATGGCGGGAGATCTCCTCGCTGTTCTGCAAGGCGTTGAGCATCTTGCCATCCACAAAGGCGACCAACTCCTCGTCATAGCCCACCGCGTTCTGGGCGGTGGCGATGGCCTCGCTCAGCATCTGATAGGCGTCGGTGGCGGGGGTGCCCTCCACCACCTGACCCGCGCCGTGGGCATAACCGGCCAGCTTGGACAGCACGTAGGCATCCACCTCAGGCACCACCTTGGTGCGTACAAACTCGCCCATGATCTGACCCGCCAGATCGGCAATGCCGGTCTCGTCGTGATCCTCACGGTCCAGCTGGAAGGAGCGACCGCGATCCATAGCCAACGTATAGGGTTTGGCAGAGACCGACACGGTGCCGCTGACAAAGCCGGTGTCGCGGTCATAGTCACCCAGACCGGAGATGTTCATAGCCGGGATCATCACCGTCTTGGCACCCACGAACTTGCCGCGCAGATGGTTGTCCGCCATAAAGCCGGTGACAGGCTTCTGAGCCACTGCCTTGTCCAGCTCGTCGGTCATTTTAACAGAAATGTTTTCGAGATTAAGACTCATAATATCGTTTCCTTTCTTGATTGAAGATTGTTACAGAGCCGAGCGGAACGCCCGCAAAAAAGCATCCTGCTCGGGTGGGGTCTGAACCGCTCCGTGGGATAAACTGCCTGCCGATTGCGCGGCTGCCTCACGTCGTTTTTCGGCGGCGGCGGCCACTTTTTTCTCCTCCTGCAGGCGGTAGCGCAGATAGGCATCCAGCAGAGCAATTCCCTGCTCCGCCGCCATATCCAGCACTCCATCCGGCAGCTGATCGGGGCTGACAAACTGAGGAAACTCCTCTGACAGCCGCAAAAAGTCATCCGCCAGACGCTGCGTGACGTCAACAGGCACCTCTGCCGTCTCGGGCGCAGTTTCCGCTTCCGAGATGCAAGCGTCGCCAATCGTATCGGACAGCATCTCCTCAGAGCCGAATTCCTGGATTACCATTTCCATTTCGGTTCCTCCTTTGCGGTACCGTTCGGGGCAACCGTACCGCATTTCATCTATGTGAAAGAGCTTATTACAATTTACAAATTCTCTTATGCCATCTCCTGCAGGAGTGCCTCCATGCGAGGTACCGTCCCTCTGGGCAGACGGCTGAGATACTGCTTGGCATTGATAATGCCGTGATTATACAAATTGTCCAACGTTTCTACGGTGCGGCTTTCGCTGTAGGCGTCGGCACTGCCCACGTCCACTCCGATGTTCAGCAGCAGATTGCGGCAGGTCGCACCGTCAAAGGGCATATACCACACCCCCTGCTCCTCGGCAATTTTCAGGCCGCGATTGCCGTACATGGCCATCCAGAATTCCGCCCACACCCGCGCCACGTCCTCGATAAAGGCATAGAAGCGGTTCTGCATCATGGTCAGCGGCATCAGAGATGCTTCGCGCACCGCAATAATAGCAGAGGTGTTTTGAGGCTCCACGTCACCCAGTAGAGTGGCGCTGACACCGGCCTGGGTCATGGTGTCACGGATCAGCCCCTGCACGTTCTGATCCAACTGAGTGGAAAAAGCAGGGGGATCCACGTACCGAACCGCATCCCGCACCTCCTCGCCGCTACCGTAGACGGGAATGATCTGCCCGGGATCGTTGGTAATGGGCTGGGTAACCACATCGCCGTTGACCAACATCATCGGCATACCCATCATCATCACCGCCCACACCCCTGCCGAAATGGTACGGTTGATGGCGATTTGATTGGGAATGAGATAGGGAATCTCGCTCTCACCGTAGCACTGATGCCGCTTTTCCTCCCAACGGAAGATCGCCAGAGGGTACAGCGTGATACCCAACTCCCACGGCTCACGCACCATCACGTTGCCGCAAACCTGCGCCACACGAATGACGGTGTTGCCGGCTTCGTCCCACTCCTTCCAAAATCGGGTCAGCAGGGTGGCGTGACCGCCACCATTCTCCCCATCACCACGGATCTCGGCCCAACGGCGACAGCCGTTGGCCTTCGCCAGCCGCTGAATCTCGGTGACGGGACGACGCTGTGCGATGATGACGTAAGGCTGCTGCTGGATATCCTCCAAAGAGGGATCCCCCATATACACCTGCTCGATATCCAGCACCTCTGCCGCGATATCGCCGCAGATAGGAGCCGTTCGCGCCTCATCGGCGTATAAGCCCGTGCGGATCCCATCGTCCCAATAGGTGTACAGCACACCCGTACCGCTGATATAGGCGTTTCTCAGCACCCGCTGCTTCAGGTACTCCAGCTTCAATCGCTTGGCGGTGGTGGCGAAATAGTCGGTCAGTGCCGCAGTCATGGCCTGTGCCGCCGCTTCGGCGGGCAGCGACTCGGGAGTTTGTCCCTGCCGCAGGGCGCGGCGATACCCCTCCACCGCCTCGCGGGAGGCGGCGGTGACAGGCACCCCCTCCGCCGAAAAGCGCACCGACACCGGCTGGGCACCCACCACCGCCATTTTATAGTCACCGATGCGTTTGATGACGTTGTAGCGCACCAACGGGCGGCTGTCGCCGCAGTTGACGCCGTACCACTGATCTCCGCTGTAGAAGCGCTCGTTGATACGGGTCTGTTCATACAGACCGTGACTGCCCAGCTGGCGCTTGTAGTCGGTGGCCTGTCGGTATTCCGCCTGCACCTGTTCGGGCAGGACGGCACCCTTTACCTTATTGCTCATTCAAGTCCTCCTTTACGACAGGCATTTCCGTCCCGTCGTAATACAAAAAATTGCGGGTCTGCACCCATTCTTTTTGAGGGTTGCCGCCATCTCTGCCCGACTTTTCCACATCGGGACGGGATGTCGTTACGGACCGGCGGATGTACCCCATCGCGCACACCGCCGCGCCACCCCACAGCAAACCCAACACAAACCACATAGCTTCCCTCATCCTTTCCACCCTCCTCGGGGCAATCCATACCGCACCACTCTCCCCTGCTGTGCAGGGGGACGGGGCACGTCCTCCATGGCATACCGCAGGGCGTCCATCAGGTGGTTGTCCTTATCGCAGGGCCGATTGCAATAAACCCCGTCCCGCCCATCCGCTTGCCACACATAGCTGCGCAATTCCGCCGCCGTGTGCACACACCGAGGATGCACCACCAGCCGATACTCCTGCAGGCGCGCAATACCGCTGAGTACCGAGTCCCTCCCCTTGTTTGCCGCCTGCAGACGGCAAATCCCCAGCCGCCGCAGGTCCTCGTTGGATTTGGGCTCCGCCGCATCCGCCCGAATCCGCTCCTTTTGATAGCCTTTCTCCACAATCATCGCCGCGATATCCTCGTTGAGCATCCGCCGCTGATAATGCTCGTCGTAAAGATAGATGCGCTTGGCCTTTTCGTCCACCGCCGCGGCGATAAAGGCGGTGGGATCGTTGGTGTAGCCGTAATCCAGGCCAAACACGTGCCGCATCCCCTCCCGGTGCAGCTCCCGAAGCGGAAACTCCTCCACCGACCAGTTCTCAAACACCAGCCCCTCGCTGTGTCCCCACTCTCCCAACCCCGCCACCGCATAGCGGCGGGGATTTGACTCCCGCATTCGCTCGTATAGCGCCCGATCCGTGTCGTCCAAAAATTCGTTGCATCGGTAATCGGTGGTGGTGGCGTACACGTTGGAGTCGTGCCGATCGAAAAAACGGCTTTTCAGCCAATGGTTTTCATCCCAAGGGTTAAAGGTCAACGTGGTCTGCTTAAACAGCGGCTTTGGCAGCTCTCCCCGTGGTACCGACAGGTCCAGCTTGTCAAAATCCGCCTCCAGCCCGATTTCATAGGCCTCCTCGATCCACACCCAGCAGAGATAGCCCTTTTCCACGGTGGTGGAGGCCAGTTTTTCCACGTTGTCCATCCCACGGAACAGGATCCTTTGCCCCGTGGGCGTGTAGGTCAGCTCCAACGGCTCCCGACCGGCTCGCCATAGGTGCTCCACCTGCAGGCGGCGTATGGCCCAGCGGAGCTGGGCATAGGTGCTGTCGGCGTGGGTGCGGTGGACAGCACGCACCACCAGTAGATTGGCGTCGGGGTACTTCATCAGGTGGTAGATATACCACAGGGCGGTGGTGGAGGACTTTTTGCTGGCCTTGCCGCCCTTCACCACCCGATAGCGGCTTCGACACCGCCAAAATGCGCCGTATCCGCCGCCGATCAGGTCGGGCAGATACACGCAGGTACCCGGCATCTTATCCCTCCAAGTGGCGGCGCATCATGGACATGGCCTCGCACAATTCGTCCATCTCCTCTTCCAGCAGCGCCACCCTCTTATCGTATACGTGAATCTCGCTGAGCAGGCGCTGATGCCGCTGCCGCAGCTTTTCCAGCGATTCCTCGTATACTTTCATCAATTCTTTCATATCAGTCGGGTATGTCCTCCTCCCCCAAAATGATCACCGGCGGCACGGTCTCGCCGCCCTCGTTCTGGGCGGTCTTGCCACCCTTATCGCTGTCGTAGCCGGCGTGGTTTTTCAGATACAGCATGTGCATATTGGCACTGCTGCCACGCCGCAAGGCATGTTCCATCACGCTGGCGGTGGCCTCGCCTCCCGCCTTGCGGATGGCGGCCACTTTTGCCTTCATGCCACGGCAGTTGGCCGCCACCTCACCCCGCAGAACGCGGTGCAGCAGGTCCAGATTCATCTCCATCTCCGCCGCCAGCCGCTCCACGGTGAGCGGCACCTCCTGTGCCGCGGCGTAGGCCTTCGCCCGCTCAATGGCGGCCTGAATGTCCGCCAGCCGCCGCCTCTCCAATGGTGTATCCTGCATCGTACCCTCCAAAACTCATTCCAACACTGTTGGACAGGATTTGCTCCCGCCATTCTCACCCACCTTAAACCAACCCGTAGGGGCGGATTCCATATCCGCCCGCAACCGCAAATCAACGTACTCCGCAATCGCTGAGGAAATCGTGTTGGGATGATCGGCGAGGTGGTTTTTCGTCGGCGGAGATCAAAAAGCGGAAGGAATACTGGATGTATTCCTGAGCATTTGCGACTCCGCCGGCGGAAAAATAGCCACCGAGCGCCCAACTAAGATTTCAGAAGTGATTGCAAAATAAAAAGCACCTGTCTCAGAAGCACTCTCCCAGCTCCACCAGCACACAGGGTTTCCAACCGTCGTACCCATCCCACATTTTGGATGGATACACCCGCAACCCGTCGCAATAATCCTCGGTTTCCATGGGCTTTTTCCCATCGTACCGAAAGATCACCGGTGTATCTGAGGGTAACTCCCGAGCCAAGCGCTGCCAATCGCCAAGCACCAAAAGTATTCACCTCGTTATGTTGTTACGAGCGTCTTTCCCGCTCATATCGTGGAGAAATCTCCACCCATTCTACCCATTGGCGACCCACTACGGCGCCGTAGCCATCGCCATCACGACCAAATCCCCGCACCTCAACCGTCCTCCACAACGACGATTTTTGTTGTAGCGAACATTTGTTCGTCTATATTTATTTTAGCCCCGATTTCCATAGATGTCAATAGGAAATGGAAAAGTTTTTGAAAAACGTCTTGCGTTTGCATATCGAATGTGATAATATAGTGAAAATTTTTTGATTAGGAGGATGGCTATATGAAATTGGTGTTTCTGTTTGGAAATGCCGCGGTCGGCAAAATGACCGTGGGACAAGAATTAATGAAAATAACGAATTTGCGGTTGTTCCATAACCATATGACCATCGAGCCTGTGTTGGAAGTCTTTGGAACCTTTGACAGCCACGTTATCCTGCGTCTTCGTGAGGTGTTCTTCGAAGAATTTGCCAAATCGGACCGTTACGGAATGATCTTCACCTTTATGTGGGCTTTTGATCAGCAAGCAGACTGGGATATCGTCGAACACATCAAGGACATTTTTGCTCCTTACGAAACGGAGTTCTATTACGTAGAATTGGTTTCTTCTTTAGAGACCAGATTGGAGCGCAACTGTACCGAGAACCGCTTGCTGCACAAGGCATCGAAGCGTGACATCGAGTCCTCCAACAATCGCTTGCTGACAGACGATCAGAGCCATCGCTTTGAGAGTTTGGATGGCGAAATTCCTTTTGCTAATTACATAAAGATAGACAACACTTCCATTGGCGCTGCCGAAACAGCCAGAATTATTAAAAACCGCTTTGGCCTATAATTTGCTTTATTACAAAAATCCCCTCCCCGATTTCTCGGAGAGGGGAGTTTCGTTTTAGAAAAGATTGCATTTTCACCGATGAAATGATATACTGAAAATAAGGAAACACAAAATCCACCGTAAAAGGAGGGACCTTGATGGAAAATATCGGTTCTCGTATCTGTTTTTCCACTATTTTCGCAGGTCGGTTATTGACCTTACTTTTCGCAATTTTGGGATTTTCTGTCCAAACTTTGGGATTTTCCACCCTTGATTTGCTTTTGGTATTGGCTTGGGGCGGCGTACATCGTTATTACTTCATCGGTGTTCTCGTTATTCTGGCTTTGCTTCTGCTTTGCGCGCTGACAACAACCATCCTAATGTGGTTCAAAAAGCCTAAACTCACTCTGTGGATAACAATCACACAAGTGTTTGTCGTTATCGAGACAAGTATCGCACTTCTGTGTGCTTTCAGCGACATCCTCTACATGCTGATCGTTTTGCTCGATATAGTCTGTTTGTATTGTCTGGCGGCCATCAAAGGCAAGCACGATCTCTCGGATACCAAGCTGATAGATAGCGCCAATATTGACACATACACGAAATAAAGAGCCGTCATCGCCCAGTCCCATTTAACAAAAACTCCCCTCCCCGATTTCTCGGAGAGGGGATGCGTGTTTTACTGTTCTCTTTTCCGCTGTAGCTTTCGCAATCGGCGGTCGGCTCGTTTACGGGCGATGGCGTACAACACACAATCCAGCACGGCAAATAACGCCGTCGAACCCAGAGTTAACTCGACCACGCCCAGCACCACTCTATACCAGATCGCTCCCGATGTGATGCCGCTGACTACGGCCAGCGTCAATGCCCACACCGCGAACACGATCCCATCGGCGATCCATTCTTCCGAGGTCACCACGCGCAGAAACAAGGGCCGCGCCTTTTCGTCCTCACTCAGCAAGAATAGATCTTCTTCCAAGCACCATTTCGTCCGCACGGCCACCGTCGCTACACAGACAAACAAGAGGGCAAAGACCGTTCCGATCACCGCATCCGTCTCTTCGGCGGGCAGGTGCAGCAGATAGGGGATGTTGAAGGGGTAGATGACCAGCCCCCAGCAGAAAATTCCGGCGATCAAAGCCCCGATGGTTAACAGCGATCTGCCGAATTTGTGCAGTAACAGCTTCCACATACTCACACACCTCTTTCAAAATCAGTATAGCATAGATTTTTTAGGTACGCAAGTCCCCTATCCACTAACGATGTGTGCCATCTCAGGAATATGGCGACAGCCATATTCGAGAGCGCCGAACGAAAACTACGACAAGCACAACCTCAAACGGCGTTCGGTTACCGGGCCGCCGCCGTGGCTCCGAGGTCGTACAGACCGCCAACTTGGTGGCCACGGCTCGAATATGGCACGTTCCGTGCCATATTCCCACAATTCAGCTCCGTATTTAAGTTGGCTGTTCGCAGGAGCCGGTAAGATAAACACATTCCGGAACAAAAAGAAACTCCCCTAACTTTCGTTAGGGGAGTTCTTTTTGTGTTGGCACCTACCTATCTTACCGGGCCGCTTCCAGCCAAGTATTGTCGGCACGAGTGAGCTTAACTGCCGTGTTCGGGATGGGAACGGGTGTACCCTCACCGTCATCAGCACCAACTATTCGGGGTTCCTCAGGAGCCCTCAGAACTGAATAAAGATAACATTGAAAAGGATGCGGAAAGAACCAGCTGCAGGTTGCGGGCATCACACCGCTTCCTGTCAAAATGTGTTCGTTACATCTGTTCGAATTTGTAGGTCAAGCCCTCGATCGATTAGTACTGTCAAGCTAAAGACATCACTGCCCTTACACACACAGCCTATCAACCACGTAGTCTTCGTGGGATCTTACCTGATTACTCAGTGGGATATCTTATCTTAGGGTCGGCTTCACGCTTAGATGCTTTCAGCGTTTATCCGCTCCGCACATAGCTGCCCAGCTGTGCCACTGGCGTGACAACTGGTGCACCA
>JAFXFF010000014.1 GCA_017520705.1 Clostridia bacterium
GGTGCCTTCAGCATCCAGCCAAGCGTAGCCGCAAGCCTCGCAGTACCAGTACTCGATGTTACCGTTCTCGAAGCAGGTGGGAGCCACAGCCTCAACGTGGGTCAGCTCACAATGAGTCATGGGCAGGATAACAGCCTTTAGGTTGGTGGGCAGGGTGCCTTCAGCATCCAGCCAAGCGTAGCCGCAAGCCTCGCAGTACCAGTACTCGATGTTACCGTCCTCGAAGCAGGTGGGAGCCTTAGCCTCAACGTGAGTCAGCTCGCAGTGAGCCATGGGCAGGATAACAGCCTTCAGGTTGGAGTTCAGAGTGCAAGCCTCATCCAGCCAAACCTGACCGCAAACGTCGCAGAACCAGTACTCGATGTTACCGTTCTCGAAGCAGGTGGGGGCAACAGCCGCAATGTGCTCGATGTGGTGAGAAACCTCACGGATCTCGCCGCACAGGTTACAATCGGGATCGCAATCGCAATCGTACTCGTGAGCGCAGACAGGCTCATCACCGATAACGGTGACAGCACCGACCTGCTCGGTGAACTCAATGATGTCCCAGTTCAGGTTGTACCAGTCACCCTCATAGTCACAGGTCAGAGTGAAGGGATACACGCCGGCAGCGGCATCGTCCTTGATCTTGAAGACGAAGGTAGCGAACAGCTCCTCGGTGTAATCCGCATCGGCGATAGCGTCGCAGAAGTTGATAACCACGGGGTTCTTGGTGGGGTATTTGTCGGTGTTGATGACGGGTCTAGCGTCCGCATAGGAGCCTTCGGCCTCGCAGCTAACAAACTCGAGGACGCTGGCATCATAGCGGACCCTGGTCACAGCAGAAACAATACCGGGGTTGTTTTCCAGCTTGATCTGGACGGTGACTTCGTCACCGGCCTTGCCTTCGGCGTCGGTCACTACGAGAGTGGGCTCGTCGGCGGCAGATACGGTCGCAGTGCCGACAAACAGCGCGCTGCACAGCAGGGCGAGAGTAGCCAGCAACAATGCGACCTTACGGAAATTGCTCTTCATTGTTCGTAATTCCTCCTTACAAATTTTGGATCTTTGCTTGGGGTCACGCGTTGACGGGAATAGGGTGGATACGATCTGCCCTGATCAATAGGGCACCGCAATTACCACTCCAGCTCACCGTCATTGAAGGTCTTGCTGCCGTCCAACTCGGCGCCGATGGCTTCCACAGCGGTGAAAGACAGGGCTTCCATAGTGGGAGCAACGTACTTCTTCATGGTGATTTCCTCCTTTCATTGATGACGATTGGATTAAACCGGGATAGTGCCTACCCAAGCTGTGCATGCCACGTCGCCGGGTAGGCTAGGGTGGGCGCAATCGCCCAATATCACAGCTTAAGCTCATCCTCTATTATAACGCAAAATAAAATTCTGTCAATATTATCCAGCACGAATTCGGGACGAAAAGTCGCCGAAAAATGCACAAAAAGAATGAGAGAAATTTGTCAGTATGTACATAAACGCAAAGCCCGGTTAGCAGCAAAATGAAATCGGCAGAAAATTTTGCCGTTTTTTGCATAAACCCTATTGCAAATTTTCCCTTGATTTGCTATGCTGTACGAAAGGTTTTTTTCCGCGAAGCGGAAGGGAAAAGTCCACAGAATTACTAAATCACAGCGGTTTTATATGTTGTTTTCTTCCGCAAGAAAGGAGTATTTTCGTATGGTCAAATTAGGAAAAACCGTCATCTTGGGAGACAGCTATTCCACCTTTGCCGGATACATTCCCGAGGGTAACGTAATCTACTACAGCCCCGAAGATGAGCACGGATCTCGCGTCACTGCCGTGGAGCAGACTTGGTGGCATCAGCTGATTTCCTCCACGGATTCCGAGCTGGTGCTCAACGAGAGCTGGTCCGGCTCTACCATCTGCTATACGGGCTATGAAAAGGAAGATTACACACATCTCTGCTTCAATACGCGACTGGATCGTATGTATGAGAACGGCACGTTGGACGGCATTGATACGCTGCTGATTTTCGGCGGCACCAACGACGATTGGTGCGGCGCCCCTGAGGGTGAACTGAAATTCGAGGGATGGACGAAGGAGGATATGTACTGTGCTCTGCCTGCCATCGGCCGACTCTTCTGCCGCGTGGCAGAGATCCTTCCCGAGGTAAACGTCTACGCCATTATCAACACCGAGTTGAAACCCTGTATCCACAAGGCGCTGATCGAGTCCGCCACCCGCAACGGTGTTAAGGTCATTTGCTTGTCAAATATTGACAAGATCTGGGGTCATCCCTCGGATATTGGTATGACGCAGATCAAGGATCAACTGCTGACCTTCTTCGAGAGCGAAGAAAAGTGAGAGGGGAGACGATGAAACATGCCTGAAATCCTTGAAATTCTGATGCTCATTTGCTTCGGCTTTTCGTGGCCGTTGAATGTTATCAAATCCTACAAAGCTCGTACCGCCAAGGGCAAGAGCTTGCCGTTTTTGCTGTTGATCATTTCCGGTTATATCGCCGGTATCGCCTCCAAATTTGTCAATCCTGCCTTTGATTTTGCAGCGAAATGGTACGTGCTGTTTTTCTATTTCCTCAACTTGATCATGGTCAGCTTGGACGTCGTGATGTATATTAGAAACCGCCGCTTGGATAAACTGGCGGCAAAAACGGAGGGTTAAATGATGAAACTTTTGTCCATTGGTAACAGCTTTTCGCAAGACGCACAGCGGTGGCTGCATCAGATCGCCGCAGCCAACGGTGTGGATCTGGAAACCACCAATCTGATGATCGGCGGCTGCAGTCTGGAGACCCATTGGCACCACATGACCGACGGCGAGTCCGCTTATTACTTGGAGCAAAACGGTCAGGATTGCGGGCGCACCGTCACTCTGCCCGAGGGCTTGGCTCTGGACGAGTGGGACGTGGTCACCGTTCAGCAGGTCAGCAGCCACAGTGGCCGCCCCCAGACGTTCGTTCCGTATCTGACCGAGCTGGTGGCGTTTGTTAAGGAGAAGTGCCCTAAGGCCAAGATCTATTTCCACCAGACTTGGGCTTACGAGATCGATTCCGAACACGGTGATTTTCCCTATTACAACCGGGATCAGAGGGAGATGTACCGTCGCATCGGCGATTGCGCCGCGATGGCTTGCCGCCTGATCGGTGCCACCGTGCTGCCCAGTGGTCCCGTTGTGCAGTATCTGCGGGAGAATACCCCCGAATTTGATTACAAAAACGGCGGCCTGTCCCTGAATCGGGACGGCTTTCACCTGTCTTGGGATTACGGCCGTTACGCCGCCGCCGCCACGTGGTATACGGTGCTGACCGGCAAGACCCCTGCCGTCAACGCCTTCCCCGATTGGGATGCTCATCTGATCGACGTCATCCATACCGGCATCAACGCCGTAGTAGGGGAGTAAATCGACTGGAAAAGTCGTTGCCCAATTTGCGACGGCTTTCTCTGCATCGGTTGACAAGAACGGAGCGGTTTTGCTATACTGTAGTTGATAAAATGTCTTGCGAGAGGAGTAGATGGTTATGACAATCACGACTCATAAGTTGGCGGCTGTTTTGATGGCCGCTGTGATGGTGTGTTTGCTGATTCCCGTGCCGACGGTCGTCGCGACCGAACCTGTTCCGGTTTGCGGTGAGTATCTGATGAACGATCTGGGCGATTCCCGCATGGAGATGACCGAGGACAAATTAGGCGTGGCTTTCCGCTTTAATCTGTGCGCCTTCAATGTAACGATGGACGATCATCACGTTCTGGATCTGTCCAATGCTACCGTGTGTGCTCTCGATGAATTTTCCGTTTGTCGATTGGTGCAGGTGGGGGCCATTGTCACCAACGATCCCGAGATCGGGCTCAGATTGAGTCGGATGAATCACGACAATCTCTCGGATTACACCAAGGACGTGCCCGCCGTGTATGCTTCCGAGATCGTCAGCGACGGAGAATATTGCTACCTTCGCTACGCTGTGCGTGTCACCAATATCCCCACGAGAGAATCGGATGCCGTTATTTACGCCCGCCCCTACTACATTTACGAGAATGACGGTGTGCAAAACATTCTCTACGGCGATATCGTTTACACCAATTACGACGATCGCATCGACACCAACGACGGCATTTTCGAGTGGTAAATCGCAGCCGTATTTCTTGCGAAAATCTGTCCCCACAGCCCGCAAAGCAGGCTGTGGGGACTTTCTTTTCTGCGGCCATCGCCTTGGCAAATTGTTCAAACTTTCTTTGTTTTTTTGTGCGTTGTGCCAAACTTGCTCAAACACCTCTTCTTCTGTTGACTTTGTCGACCCATATAATGTAAAATAATTCGGGGCTGCCCTGTATCCGTTCTTTTGTCTCGGCGG
Source organism: Clostridia bacterium (assembly GCA_017520705.1). Taxonomy (GTDB): domain Bacteria; phylum Bacillota; class Clostridia; order Oscillospirales; family Acutalibacteraceae; genus UBA5905. The sequence goes on from JAFXFF010000014.1 coordinate 4,327, forward strand.
AGGAGGGGGGAGGGCACACCGTATCCATTCGTACCGTTTTTCGGCTGTGCCGAATCCAATCATAAGGAGGAAAACACTATGCAAAAGTTCCGCAAGCTGTTGGCGCTTTTCACTTCGGCTTTGATGCTGTGCACCATGCTTCCCTTGGGTGCCGTTGTCTTTGCTGCGGATGGCGATTTGCTGACCAATGGCGACTTTGAGAATGGCTCTGATGGCTGGACTCTCAAGTACGGCGAGATTTCCACCGAGGATGCCGCTTCCGGCTCCTATTCTTTGAAGGGTACCGCTACTTCGAAGTATGGCAAGTATGCCGAGCGGACGGTGAGCGTTGTTCCCAACAGCGATTACACCATCACCTTCAAGATCAAGTTGGCCGGTGACGCCGCCGACGGCGTGACCCCCCAGCATCGTATGTACGTGTTTGAGGAGACGGCAACCACGCAGATCACGGCACTCTACGTTTCCGACGCTACCGCCGACGCTTGGACCACCAAGACCGCTACCTTTAACTCCGGCAACTACACGGCGATCAACTTCAACTTCGCCCAGGGCGTTGCCAGCGGCGGCTCTTGCTACATCGACGATGTGACCTTCACCGGTCCCGTCCCCTCCGGTGACGAAGAGATCGCGGAGCCCTCGGATGACGGGTTCCTCATCAACGGCGATTTCGAGACCGGCGACCTGACCGGCTATCTGAACAAGTACAGTGGTGCGATTCAGTCCGACGTGGTGCACGGCGGCAGCTATGCGCACAAGTCCACCAATACCGCTTCTAAGTACCAGGGCATGCTACAGCAGAATCCCATCGCGGTGAAGGCCAATTCCGATTACACCGTGTCTTTCTGGTACTACTATGAAGGTGAGAACGCTACCGGTAGCGCGGCTTCCTTCTACCTGTATGCCCAGACCACGGACAACGCTACCAATCTGGGCAGCAAAACCACCTATCCCGCCGCGCCCAACACCTGGTATCAGGTGACCCACACCTTCAACTCCGGCGCCAACACCGCGATTGCTCTGGTGTGGTCCAACCGTATGGCGAACGATGGTGGTACCTATTATTTCGACGACATCGTGGTGACCGGTCCCGCTCCCGAGGCGGGCGGAGATGACCCCGAGACGCCCGAGGCACCCGAGGGCAACGAGACTCCCTCCAACGATGGCTACATCACCAACGGCGATTTCGAGACCGGCGATCTGACCGGCTGGACGCTGAAGAATGGTGCCACCGTCACCTACGCCTCTGCCAACGTGGCTTCCGGCAACTTTGCTCTGCAGGGTACCGCTACCGCTAAGTATGCTGCCTTTATTCAGCAGATTGTCAATTGCGAGGCCAACACCAACTACGTCATCACCTTTAAGGCTAAGTTGGCAGCCTCCGGCGGCCAGCCCCGTTTCTACGTTAAGAACGGTGCCGGCACCACCCAGCTGAACGGTGATTGCTATTATTTCTCCGGCAGCACTGAGTGGCAAACCTTCCAGATTCCCTTCAATTCCGGCGAGTACACCTCTCTGCTGCTGTATCCTGCCCAGGGTGTGAACAATGGCGGAGATGTGTATTACGACGACATTAAGATGGAGAAGGCTCAGTCCGGTTACGCCGGCCTGTATCCCCAGGAGATGACCGCCGGCGCGGACATCCGTATGATGACCTACAACGTCTTGGTGGGTCAGGATACCGCCAACGGTGGTTACAACTGGGGTAGCGCCATCACCGGCCGTCCCGAGAAGGCTTGCGCCATGATCAACTACTACAAGCCCGACATCATCGCTCTGGAGGAGTTCTCCGGCGAGTGGTACGACTACTTTGTGGCGAATATGACCAATTACGCCTTCACCGAGATGACCAGCGCGGATTCTCAGAATAACGGTAAGCTGTACACCTGCTTGGCGTACAACACCGATACCATTGAGCTGGTCAGCACCGACCTGAAGCGTATGACCAAATCCCGTTGGGGCACTCAGGGTATGCGCTATCTGAACATCGCCACCTTCAAGGTGAAGGCCACCGGCGAGCAGTTCATCGCCTGCGCCACCCACCCCGATGCCGGTTCTCTGGAAGGCACTCAGGACCTGAACGGCGACGGCGTCGCCGCTGAGGGCGACGGCTACTGGCGTCAGTTCCAGCTGGAAGAGGTTGCCGGCTGGCTGGCCGAGCTGTCCGCCACCTACAAGATGCCCGTGCTGTGCGGCGGTGACTTCAACGCCTCCGGCGAGGAGACCGCTTCTTATAACCACATTGTCGATGCCGGCTTCACCGACGCTACCGCCGGTCGCTACATCGACCACATCTTCTATAATGGTATGGCTGCTCATCTGTACGAGACCACCGTCGCGGATGCCGCCGTGCTGGGCGCTTCCGACCACAATGCCGTGTTTGCCGACATCCAGTTCCTGGATGAGTTTGCTACTCCCATCAAGGATGCTAAGGACTACATCAAGACTCAGGGCCGTAATCAGCTGAAGGACGGTGCTCTGTGGCTGGACTTCTCTGCCTCCGGCATCGAGTTCTCCGCCAACTGCGAGGGCAAGGTCGCTCTGAACCTGAACGTCAAGTCCCTGAAGCAGACCGATTCTTACGGCGGCCTGTACTTCACCGTCATCGTTGACGGCGTGAAGAAGGAGCGCGCCGAGTGCCACATCACCTCCACCGGCAACGTGGAGCTGGTTGTGGCCGAGAATCTGACCCCCGGCAACCACACCTTCGAGGTGTACCGTCAGACCGAGCATCGCGGCGCTGAGGTGGGTATTTCCTCCATCGTGATGAACGGCACCTTCAACGAGAAGCCTGCCGACAACCGTCTGTACATCGAGTTCATCGGTGACTCCATCTCCACCGGTTTCGGTGCTCTGGGTACCACCAGTGATTCCGATGGCGGCAGCCCCAAGTGGCAGGATGCCACTGCGGCTTATCCCTATCTGACCGCTAAGGCTCTGGGCGCCGACTTCTCCAACGTTGCCTATTCCGGCATCGGCGCTAAGTATGGCTGGCAGGATCCCAATATGCACACCTTCTATCCCTATCAGCGTTGGCAGTACGACCGTACCACCCAGTACAACTTCAATGCCCGTCAGCCTGACGTGGTTGTGATTGCTCTGGGTACCAACGATATCGCTATGGAGACCGAGAAGGGCGTTACTCTGGAGCAGCGTTTGGCCGGCTATCAGGAGCTGCTGGATCTGGTTCGCGCTAAGAACCCCAACTCCAAGATCGTTTGGATCTATGGCATGATGAAGGATGACGACAATGCGCGCATCCCCGCCATCATCGAGGAGAACGGCGGCGCCGCCGAGGGTCTGTACTCTCTGGAGCTGGTAACCAACACCGCCGGCGCCGGTTGGCACCCCTCTGCTGCCGGTCAGCAGAAGTTTGCCGACGATCTGGTCGCCTTCCTGAACAGCGACGTGCTGGTCAAGTACGTGGGCGACGAGATGGAGGACGAAGGCGCCGTGACGGAGTATGTCGGCTCCAGCCGTATGGAAATGACCTCCGACGCGTTGGGCCTGGCCTTTGGCTTCAGCATCCGGGCTGCGGGTATCGCCGTCAACGGCACCGAGGTGGATCTGACCAACGCCACCGTCGACGTGTTCGGCGATGGTACGCAGTATAAACTCCTCCGCATGGGTGCTGTGGTCACCAACGAGCCCGGCAAGGGCCTGGCTGATCTGAAGCTGGCCGATGTGGACGGCACGAAGTGCGTGGATATCGCCGCCAAGTATCTGTGCGATCTGGAGGGTGATGTGGCCAAATTCGCTGTGCGCATCACCAATGTGCCTTTGGATGAGAAGGATACTATGGTCTACGCTCGTGCATATTATGTGTTCGAGTATGAGGGCCGCGAAGTGGTGGTTTACGACGATATTCAGTCTGCCAACTACAACAATAAGTACGACAGCAACGACGGCGTTTTGGAATGGTAACCGAGGTTGCGGAAACATCAAGGCGGTTGCTCGCATCCGCTCATTGCTAACTGTCATTGCCGCCTCTCAAAAGTGTTTACCCCAAAAGCCTAACGATCTCTCAACAACCCCCTTCCACGTGGAGGGGGTTGTTCCTTTGTGCCAAAGCACCCGGAATCGCAAGAGTTTTGCAGGTTTCCTCTTGCTGTTTGAAAAAATATATGTTATAATACTCCTATCCCGATTACCTTGAGGAGGATGTTGTAATGAAAAAAGTAGTGCGTGTATTCATCAAAGCCCTGCTGTGCAGTGTTCTGCCCCTCAGCCTGCTGCTGTGCGGCTTCCCTGTGTCTGCATACACGGGCAGCAGCTCTAAGCAGCTCACCGCCGGCGCGGACATCCGCGTGATGTCTTACAATGTGCTGGTGGATAACGATGAGTCCCTGGGCGGCTGGAGCTGGGGTCAGGCTCTCGGCACCCGCGGCGATAAGGCCTCTGCCGCTATTGCCTATTACCAGCCCGATGTCATCGGCTTTCAGGAGTGCAACTACAAGTGGCACGTGAGCCTGCGTGAGAATCTGCCGGATTACGACTTTGTCAACGCCGATGTGCCCGAGGAGCAGAAACTGGAGGCTAAGGAAAGCTTGGGCAAGAAGGATTGGATGTGCACCACCATGATGTACAACACCAAAACCCTGGAGCTGGTGTACAACGAGCTCACCGGTTACTCGGTCAATTATTGGGGCTGCATCCAGCGTATGCGTTACCTCAGCATGGCCGTGTTTAAGGTCAAGAAGACCGGCGAACTGTTCGTTTTCACCAGCACCCACTTGGATGCCGAACAGGACACCAAGGGCCAGAAAATGCGTGAGCGACAGACCAATGAAATGGTGAAGCTCTTAAACAATTACAAGAACACCTATGGTTGCCCCATCATTTCTACCGGCGACTTTAACAGCGGCTACAACGACGTGCCGATCAAAAAGCTGCGGGATGATGCCGATATGGATTCTTACAAGGATAACCGCGGCGGCATCGACTATGTTCTCTATTCTCAGGGCGTGAGCTGCAAGTATTTCACTGTGGTAAACGATTCCGATCTGCGCGGTGCCTCCGACCACCAGCCCATCTTTGCCGATTTGGCGCTGCAGGATAATTTCAGCTTCCCCACCACCGGCACGACCCAGTCCACCACCACCGGTACCACCACTACGAAGGCGACCACCACCACCACTCTGCCTTCTGCGTTTGTGCCTACCAAACCCACCAAGACGACCGGCGGTATCGCCGGCCCCGTCACCACCACGAAGACCGACGCCCCTGTTGTGGATCCCACTACGCAGGCTACCGCGGCTCCCACCACCGGTTCTGCCGCGATCGATCCCATCGCTCCCACCACCGACGCTCCCGTGGTGACCGATCCCACCGATGCCCCCGCTTCTACTACCGAGCACATCTACGGCCCCGGTGTCGAGGGCGATGATATTGTCACCACAACCCCCACCACCGCTGCTCCCGAAGTCGAGGATGACGGCGAAAAGGTAGAGGCCGATATCGTGAAAAAGGGCAATGATCGTCTCCTCTACATCGGCATTGCCGCCGCCGTGGTGGTTGTCGGCGCCATTGTCGCCTTTGTCCTGCTCCGTAAGAAGAAATAATTGACCTTTCTTAAAGAACGCCCTCGCTGTGCAGCGGGGGCGTTCTTTTGTATGGCGCAGCAGGGGATGGCGCGCTCTTTCTGAGCTTGTTGGCAAATTACTCAAACTTTCCGATGGCTTTTGTGCGTTGTGCCAAAGTTATCTCACTTGGTTGACTTTCCGCCACGTATCATGTATAATATTTCCGGTTGGATTGTTCCGTTATCGGTTATGAGATGCGTTACGGGACGCCACAAAAAACATTGCTTCGGCGGTTGCCGAAGCAAGCGTACAGGAGGAAACGTTATGCAAATGAACCTGCGTAAACTCATTGCCGTCTTCGCCACGTTGTTGCTGGTGATCGGTATGCTGCCGCTCTCTCTGGCGGTCAGCGCCGCCGATGTAGGCAGCTTCGATTTCGAGGACGGTGCCATTCCCACCGGTTGGAAATTGGATACCGCCGGAGCCTCCGGTGTAGACACCGTGTCCGCCAAGGACGGCAACTACGGTTTTCATATCTCCGGTGCCGCGTGGGCGGAGATTTTGACGACTGCCAGCTTTGAGCTCAAGGACGATGTGGTGTATACCATCTCCTTCGATATCAAAGCCGCCGGCAATGGCGGCCAATACAATCTCCAGGTTAAGAACCCCAGTGTGCCTGAGAAGCCCGGTGCAGGCAGCAACATCGTTATGGCCTATCCTACCTTGCCTACCGATTGGACCACTGTCTCCTACACGGTATCCAAGAGCGAGGACTATCCTAACGGCTATTTCTCCATTCTGTTTGTGTCCCAGGGCGCGGATTTCTACCTCGATAATGTGACGATTACCGCCAATGGGCCTACTGTGAACAACGACGTTCTGAACGGCGATTTCGAGACCGGCGACGGCAGCGATTGGGTCGTGTCCGGCGGTGTGGTTGAGCTCCTTGACGGCGACTACGCCCTGAAGGCCACCACCTCCAGCCGTTACGACCCCGTGGCGGAGCAGATTATTTCTGTGGAGCCCAACAAGGATTACACCCTGACCGTCAGTACCAAGTATGTGGGTGCCTACAGCAAGGCACAGGCCCGTGTGCACGTTTACAAGGGTGCTACCGGAACCAACGAGGCTTTGGACGGTGCCTATTACTGGTATATCGGCGCCAACACTTGGGAAACTAAGCAGTTGGCCTTCAACCCCGGTGACAACACTCAGGTACGCATTTTGATCCAGCAGCATGCGGCTCCCGACACCTCCACCGCTATGGATGGCAGTATCTACTACGACGATTTCGTCGTGGCCGAGGTGGGTGCCGAGCCCGGCTACACCGGCGTCTCTCAGAAGGAATTGACCTCCGGTGCGGACATCCGCGTGATGTCTTACAATACTCTGGTGGATAACGATGAGCCCAACGGTGGCTGGTCCTGGGGTCAGCCCATCGGCAAGCGCCCCGAAAAGGCTGCTGCCGCCATCGCGTACTATCTGCCCGACGTCATCGGCTTCCAGGAGAACAACTACAACTGGCACATTGCTTTGCGTGAACTGTTGCCCAATTACGATTATGTCAACGCCGATGTGCCCGAGGTGCAGAAACTGGAGGCTGCCGCCAGCCTGGGTAAGAAAGATTGGATGTGCACCACTATGATGTACAACACCGATACTCTGGAGCTGGTAGAGAACGAGCTCATCGGTTACTCCGTCAACTATTGGGGTTGCATTCAGCGTATGCGTTACATCAGTATGGCTCTGTTTAAGGTGAAGAAGACCGGTGAGATGTTCGTCTTCACCAGCACTCACTTCGATGCCGAGCAGGATACCAAGGGTCAGAGAATGCGTAAGACGCAGGCCGGCGAGTTGGCCGAGCGCATTAATTACTACAAGGATACCTACGGTTGCCCCATCATCTCTACCGGCGACTATAACAGTGGTTACAACGACGAGCCCATCGCTCTCGTGCGGGAGACCGCGGGTATGGACTCCTACAGCGGCAACCGCGGCGGTATCGACTACATCCTGTATTCCGAGGGTGTGGAGTGTAAGTATTTCACCGTGGTGAATGACGCCGATTTGAACGGTGCCTCTGACCACCAGCCCATCTTCGGCGATTTCTCTCTGCAGGATGGTTTCTCCTTCCATACCAGTTGCGCTAAGAGCCTGCAGCACAATGCGGCTGTGGCTTCCACCTGCCAGTCCGAAGGTGTTGCCGAGCATTGGATTTGCACCGTCTGCGGCAAGTATTGGTCTGACGCGGCAGCCACTCAGGAGACCAACGCCGCGGCCGTTGTGCTGCCTGCCGCCGCCCACACCATCGTCCACTTCGCCGCGGTTGAGCCCGGCTGCCATTACAACGGTAATATTGAGTACTGGTTCTGCTCTGCCTGCGAGGGCTTCTGGCAGGATGAGGCTCTGACCCAGGTCACCAACTCCAAGAACGTGATTGTTCCCGCCAAGGGCGGCGACGTGGTCCACTTCGACGCCATCGCTCCCGGCTGCCACTATGACGGCCAGATCGAGTACTGGGTCTGCTACGAGTGCGAGCAGGTTTGGCAGGATGAGGCTCTGACTCAACTCACCAACGTGAAGAACGTGGTTCTGCCCGCCACCGGCAGCGACAAGCTGCAGCACGTGGAGGCCAAGGCTGCCACCGCCACCGAGAACGGTAACATTGAGTACTGGTTCTGCCCCGATTGCGAGCAGTATTGGCAGGATGCGGCTTTGACCCAGCTGACCAATTCTAAGAACGTGATCATCGCCGCTACCGGTGCTGAGCAGCCTGAGCAGCCCGAGCAGCCTGAGGAGCCCGGTTCTCCCGAGACCGGTGACAGCCCGGTGCCCGTTGTGATCGCTCTGCTGACTCTGATTGCTTCCGGTGTGGCTGTGGCCCTGCTGAACAAAAAGCGCGCTTAATCGAGCGTTTCTCCTAAATAGCGAAACATTCCCGTATGTTGCACAAAAAGCCGCGGTACGCTGATTGCGTACCGCGGCTTTCCCCCTTTTTTTAATTTTCTTTGTAGCAGGAGAAGATTTCCTCTACGCGTTGGGCCTCTTCCGCTTTGTTCTTGGTCAGGGCACTGACCACAGGAACTATGATCATAGAGATGGCCATGGCGGTCACTCCCATTTCGGGGGATTTGGCGGCGGCGGCGGAGAAGCCGGATTGCAGGGAGATCACCAGCGTGGCACCGCCTACGGTCAGCAGACCGGACAGGATACCGGCACAGGCGCCGATTTTGGTAATTTTCTTAGAGAACAGACCCCAGATGTAGGGGCCGATGAAGCAGCCGGAAACCACACCCCAGGAGAAGGACATCAGGCTGACGATAATCGGGATGTTTTGGGTGGCGAAGATGAAGGAGCAGGCCACGAACGCAAGACAGAGCAGACGGGTAAGCAGCATTTGGGCCTCGGGCTTGGTCGCCTTTTTGCGCACCGCAGGGATCAGGTCTACCGCCACGGCGGAGGCGGAGGTCAGCACCACGGCTTCCAGCGTGGACATAGACGCCGACAGCAGCAGAATCATAATAACGGCCAACAACACGATACCTAAGGTGCCGCTGCCCAGCACTTCCATTAAAACGGTGGGGATGACGGAATCAATGCCGCCCGCGGGGAGCCGGCCGCCCAGAATCAGGCGGGAGGTGGAGCCGATGAGATAGGCGCCGCAGCCGATGATGAGGCAGAATATGGTGGAGATGATGGTGCCTCGCTTGATGGCGGCAGTGTCCTTCACGGCGTAGAATTTTCCGATCATTTGGGGAAGGCCCCAGGTGCCGAAGCTGGTGAGCATAATGTTGAAGCAAAGGAACTTAAAGGAGGAGCCGCCGAAGAGGCTGGTCAGCTGACTGCCGGTGATGGGGTTGGGATCGTCGGGCAGGGATTCGAAGTTGCGGAGATTTTCCATCAGCCCTGCGAGGCCGCCCACGTTCCCGTGACCAAGTACAGCCGCCACCAAACACACCACACCGACGATCATGATAATACCTTGAATCAGATCGGTATAGGCGGTGGCGATGTAACCGCCCGCTACGAGATATACGGCGGTCAGGCAGGCGATGATCAGCATCCATACCCAGGTCTCCACGCCGGGGAATACGGCGCTGAAGAGAGCCCCCAAGCCCTTATACACAGCGGCGGAGTAGGGGACGAGGAAGACGAAAACGATGACAGCTGCCAGAATTTTCATACCCTTAGAGTTGTACCGCTTTTCGAAATAATCCGGCATGGTTCTGGCGTTCAGCTTTTTGGTCATTTTGCGGGTGCGGTTGGCGAAGAGCAGCCAGGAGAGCAGACAGCCCAGCACCGCGTTGCCGATGCCGATCCAGACGGCGCCTACGCCGATATTCCAGCCGTGCTGACCCGCATAGCCCACAAACACTACCGCCGAGAAATAGGTGGTGCCGTAGGCAAAGGCGGTGGCCCAGGCGCCGATGTTACGGCCGCCGATGAGGAAGCCGTCCAAGGTCTTTGACTTGCCGTAGCTGATACAGCCGATGAGTGCCATCGACACGGCGTATACGCATAGAGCCACAATGGTGTAAAGTTGTGCGTCTGTCATAAGAATCTCCTCCTGCTGTTCGGATACGGAATATCCCGCTTCCGATGGTTATGGCGGTTTTTGATCCGTCGCCGTGCGTGCTGTCAGGCGGAAGGCGTATCAAAAACCGTCGCTTTTTCGATTTAAAGCAATAAACCGCTATCGACACTTTAGCACTTTAAAGCAAATGTGTCAATAGTTTTTTTTGAAAATTTTGAAAAAAGTCGGGAAAAGTCCCAAAAATCCTCACAAAACGGTTGACAACAACGCTTTAAAGTGGTAAAGTATAAACAGACTTTTATCGCTCAGTAGTGGGGGAGAATATTATGACTATCGTACATTTATTAGAGAAAAATGCCCGCGAGTTTGCCCATGACGTGGCGCTGGTGGAGCTGAATCCCGAGCAGCCGGAGACCCGCCGCGCCACCTGGCACGAGTTCGAGCTGGTGGAGTCGACACCCCGCGCCCGTTCCTATCGCCGTGAGATTACCTGGGAGGTTTTCAACGAGAAGGCCAACCGTCTGGCCAATCTTTTGCAGCAAAACGGCATCGGCAAGGGCAAAAAGGTGGCCATTCTGCTGATGAACTGCATCGATTGGCTGCCGATTTATTTCGGCATCCTCAAGTCCGGCGCCTTGGCGGTGCCGCTGAACTATCGTTACTCCTCCGATGAGATTGATTATTGCCTCTCTTTGGCGCAGGCCGACGTGCTGATCTTCGGCACCGAGTTTATCGGCCGTGTGGAGGCGGTGGCGGATAAAATCAGCCGCTCCTGCCATCTCATCTATATGGGCGCGGGTTGTCCCGTGTTTGCGGACGATTACCGCGACCTCATTTCCGAGTGCTCGGGTATGTTCCCCGATTGCACCCTCGCCGAGGAGGACGAGGCCGCCATCTATTTCTCCTCCGGCACCACCGGCTTCCCCAAGGCGATTCTCCACACCCATCGCAGCCTCATTCACTCCTGTCGGGTGGAGCAGGCCCACCACGGCCAGACCCGTGAGGATTGCTTCCTTTGCATCCCGCCGCTGTATCACACCGGTGCCAAAATGCACTGGTTCGGCAGCCTGCTGGCCGGCTCTAAGGCGGTCATCCTCAAGGGCGCCAAGGCGCGCCACATCCTCACCGCCGCCAGCCAGGAAAAGTGCACCATCGTGTGGCTGCTGGTGCCGTGGGCGCAGGAGATTCTCAATGCGCTGGACAGCGGCGAGATCTCGCTGGACGAGTTCGATTTGAAGCAGTGGCGCCTGATGCACATCGGTGCACAGCCCGTACCCCAAAGTTTGATTAAAAGATGGCTTGACTATTTCCCCGAACAGCAGTATGATACCAACTATGGACTGTCCGAATCCATCGGTCCCGGTGCGGTGCATCTTGGGGTGGAGAACGTCCATAAGGTGGGTGCCATCGGTGTGCCCGGCTATGGCTGGGAGGTCAAGATCGTGGACCCCGACGGTAAAGAGGTGGAGCAGGGCGCCGTGGGCGAACTGTGCCTGCGTGGACCCGGCGTGATGGTGTGCTACTATCGCGACCCCGCCGCCACCGCCGACACCCTGCGTGACGGCTGGCTGTACACCGGCGATATGGCGATGCAAGACCCTGACGGCTTTATCTATCTGGTGGACCGTAAAAAGGACGTGATCATCACCGGCGGTGAGAATCTCTATCCCGTCCAGATTGAAAACTTCCTTGCTGCCCACAGCAAGATCAAGGACGTGGCGGTTATTGGCCTGCCGGATTCCCGTCTGGGCGAGATCGCCACCGCCATCATCGAGGTGAAGGCAGGCATGACCTGCACCGAGGAGGAGATCAACGACTTCTGCCTCGATCTGCCCCGCTACAAGCGTCCCCGTAAGATCATCTTTGCCGATGTCCCCCGCAACCCCACCGGCAAGATTGAAAAACCGAAGCTCCGTAAGCTGTATGGTGGCGAGGGCTTGGTGGCGATGCAGAATAATGCGTAAAGGGTGTTTGTGATGGCGAAAAAGAAACTGCCAAACAGTTCTTGCTGTTGCTTGGCGATGTTGTTGTATTTTCCTATCGGTGTGATTTTGGAATTGGCAAAAAACTACGGCGGTCCTCCCAGACGCAGACGTAGATGGTAATAAGAGAGGTAGTTTACTTATGAAGAAGTTGATGATCGGCAATCAGGCGGTGGCCGCAGGTCTCTACGATGGCGGCCTGCAGGTGGTGTCCAGCTATCCCGGCACCCCCTCCACCGAGATTACCGAATTCTTGGCCAAATACGACGACATCCACAGCGAGTGGGCACCGAATGAAAAGGTGGCCTGCGAGGTGGCCTTCGGCGCCTCTCTGGCGGGCGCCCGTTCTGCCTGCGCTATGAAGCACGTGGGCCTCAACGTGGCGGCGGATCCGCTGTTTACGCTGTCCTACACGGGTGTGGGCGGCGGTATGGTCATCTGCGTGGCAGACGACCCTGCCATGCACTCCTCCCAGAATGAGCAGGACAGCCGCCATTACGCCATGGCGGCCAAGGTGCCTATGCTGGAGCCTGCCGATTCTAACGAGGCTTACGCCTACGCCAAGGCAGCTTTTACGCTGTCCGAGGAATACGACACCCCCGTTTTGCTGCGTATGTGCACCCGCATCGCCCATAGCCAATCTGTGGTGGAGGTGGGGGAGAGAGAGAACGCCCCCCTCAAGGAATACGTCAAGAACCCCCAAAAATACATTATGATGCCTGCCAACGCCATCAAGCGCCATCCCATCGTGGAACAGCGCACCAACGCGTTGCGTACACTGGCGGAGGATTGCCTCTTTAACAAGGTCGAGTTAAACTCCGACGAGGTGGGTATCATCACCTCCGGTTGCTCCTATTTGTACGTCAAGGAGGCGCTGGGGGATACCGTTTCGGTGCTGAAGATCGGCATGCCGTATCCTCTGCCCACCCAGCTCATTAAGGATTTCGCCTCCAAGGTGAAGAAGCTGTACGTCATTGAGGAGCTGGATCCCGTCATCGAGACCCACGTCCGTTCTCTCGGCATCGACGTGGTGGGCAAGGAGCTGTTCTCCCTCTTGGGCGAATTCTCCCAGCAGACTATTGCCGCCGCCTTTGGCAAGGAGGCGAATGCCTCCGTGTGCGCGGATTCCGCTATCCCCAACCGTCCGCCTATGATGTGTGCCGGTTGCCCTCACCGCGGTCTGTTCTATACGTTGGCTAAGAATAAGATCACCGCCCTAGGCGACATCGGTTGCTACACCTTGGGCGCCGTACCGCCCCTCAACGCCTTGGATTCCACCCTGTGTATGGGTGCTTCCGTGTCGGGCCTCCACGGCTTTAATCTGGCCCGTGGCGCTGAGGCGGAGAAAAAATCCGTGGCCGTCATCGGCGATTCTACCTTTATGCATTCGGGTATGACCGGCTTGGTCAACGTGGCCTACAACGCCACCAATTCCACCGTCATCATTCTGGATAACTCCATCACCGGTATGACCGGTCATCAGCAGAATCCCACCACCGGCTACAACATCAAGGGTGACCCTGCCGCCAAGGTGAATTTGGAGGCGCTGTGCCGTGCCTTGGGTATCAACCGTGTCCGCGTGGTGGATCCCTACAACCTGAAAGAGTGCGACACCGTGATTAAGGAAGAGTTGGCTGCAGAGGAGCCCTCTGTCATCATCTCCCGCCGTCCCTGTGTGTTGCTCAAATCCGTGAAGGCATTGCCGGCCCTCAAGGTGGACGCCGACAAGTGCAAGTCTTGCAAGCGGTGTATGACTCTCGGCTGCCCTGCCATCAGTATGAAGGATGGTAAGGCTCACGTGGACGCCACCCTGTGCGTGGGCTGCGGCGTATGCCAGCAGTTGTGTCCCTTTGACGCTATTGTATAAGGAGGTAGATTGCTTATGAAAACCACCAGTGTGATGATCGTCGGCGTGGGCGGTCAAGGCAGTCTGCTTGCCTCCAAGCTCCTGGGCCGTCTGCTGATGGACGAGGGCTACGACGTAAAGGTCAGCGAGGTTCATGGTATGAGCCAGCGCGGCGGCTCGGTGGTCACCTACGTCCGTTTCGGCGAAAAGGTGTATTCTCCCATCGTCACCGAGGGCGAGGCGGACGTCATCATCGCTTTTGAAAAGCTGGAGGCCGCCCGCTATGCCAAATATCTCAAGACCGACGGCCGCATCGTGGTCAACACCCAGCAGATCGACCCCATGCCGGTGATCATCGGTGCTGCAGAGTATCCCGAGGCCGTGCTGGACGAGCTGACCGCCAAGGGGCTCTCCGTAGATGCGCTGGACGCCTTGTCTCTGGCACAGCAGGCCGGCTCTTCAAAGGCAGTGAACATTGTGCTGATGGGCCGTGCCGCCAAGTATTTCGACATCCCCTACGAGCGCTGGATTGCCGCCATTGAGAATACGGTGGCGCCGAAGTTTGTGGAGATGAACAAGGTGGCGTTCAGCCTCGGTTTTAACGCATAATTTTTCTCAAAAAACCATTGACATTGTCAAATGATGGTGCTAAAATCAGTACATAAAGACGCTTGAGCGGAAACCAGTAACCGAACAGATCCACTCTCAGAGAGCCGTGGTTGGTGTGATACGGCAGTGTAAATTCGGTGAATTCATTCCGTGAGTCGTTGGCTGAAGGGTGACTGCGTAGGCCAAACGGGTTCGACCGTTATATCGAGTAGGGTGTGTTTGCACTCGGAGGCCGTTATTGTGAGATAGCGGTAAATAGAGGTGGTACCACGGGATTTTCTCGTCCTCTGTATTCCGACAGCGGAATGCAGAGGGCGTTTTTGTTTTCTGCATCCCACAACCTTTATTTGTGGCAGAAAGGATGAAACAAAAAATGGAACAGCGCTACTATCAAAAAGAAATCGAAACCATGCCCGTAGAAGAAATCAAGAAGCTCCAGTCCCAAAAGCTGGTCAAGCAGGTGCAGCACGTGTGGGATCACGTGCCCTACTACCGTGCCTTGATGGAGGAGAAGGGTGTCACCCCCGCCGACATCCACGGCATTGAGGACCTGTACAAGCTGCCTTTCCTGTCTAAGGCGGACCTGCGTGACGCCTATCCCTACGGTTTGCTGGGCAAACCCCTCAAGGATTGCGTTCGTATCCAGTCCACCTCCGGCACTACCGGTCGCCGCGTGGTGGCCTTCTACACCCAGCACGACGTGGATCTGTGGGAGGATTGCTGTGCACGTGCCATCGTGGCCGCAGGCGGCAGCGAGGAGGACGTGGTGCAGGTGGCCTACGGCTACGGTCTGTTCACCGGCGGTGCCGGTATGCATGGCGGCTCTCACAAGGTGGGCTCACTGACCCTGCCCATGTCCTCGGGCAATACCGAGCGCCAGATTCAGTTTATGCAGGATCTCTCCGCCACCATCCTCTGCTGTACCCCTTCTTATGCCGCCTACATCGGCGAGACGCTGAAGGAGCAGGGCTACACCCCTGACCAGATTCCGCTGAAGGCGGGCATCTTCGGCGCTGAGCCTTGGACCGAAGAGATGCGCCGTGGCATTGAGAAGACCTTGGGCATTAAGGCTTACGATATTTACGGTCTCACCGAGACTTCCGGCCCCGGTGTGGCATTCGAGTGCTGTGAGCAGACGGGTATGCATATCAACGAGGACCACTTCCTGGCTGAGATCATCGACCCCGACACCGGCGAGGTGCTGCCCGAGGGCAGTAAGGGCGAGTTGGTGTTCACCTCGTTGGATAAAGAGGCGTTCCCCTTGCTTCGCTACCGCACCCGCGACATCTGCGTGCTCAGCCGTAAGAAATGCTCCTGCGGCCGCACCCTCATCAAGATGGCGAAGCCCATGGGACGCAGCGACGATATGATGATCATCCGCGGCGTTAACGTGTTCCCCAGCCAGATCGAGGCTGTGCTGCTGAAAGAGGGCTACGAGCCCAACTATCAGATCGTGGTGGATCGTGTGGGCAACAACGATACCTTCGATGTCAATGTGGAGATGAACCCCGATAAGTTCACCGATACCGTCAGCGGCATCACCGAGCAAGAGCGCGCCTTGGCCAACGCCATGAAGATTATGCTGGGCATCAATCCCAAGGTGCATCTGGTGGCACCCAAGAGCATTGTCTGCAGTGAAGGCAAGGCCGTTCGCGTCATTGATAAGCGTAAGTTGCACGACTAAGAAAGGGGAGAGTGACTATGTTAAAGCAGTTAACCGTTTTTGTGGAGAATAAGCAGGGTACTTTGGTAGATATTACGGAGACCTTAGCCGCCAATCACGTCAATCTGCGGGCTCTGTCCATCGCCGATACCCAGGATTTTGGTCTGCTCCGCCTGATCGTCAACGATAATGATACCGCTTCTGCCGCCCTAAAGGATAAGGGCTACGTGTTGAAGGTCACCGACGTCATCGGTGTGAAGATCGGCGATCAGCCGGGCAAGCTGTCCACAGCGCTGTCCGTCTTGGCACAGGCGTGTGTCAACGTGGAGTATCTGTACGCCTTTATGGCTCGTACTGAGAAGCACGCCTACGTGGTTATCCGACCTACGGATAACGCCGCCGCCGAAAAGGCGCTGGAGGCTGCCAATTTCCACCTCATCACTGACGCGGACGTTGAAAAGCTGTAAACCCAGTGTTTTCAACGGTTTGCAATCTGTAAAGCGAAACCACTTCACCCCTGAAACATCCCGTTTCAGGGGTGTTTTTCTGCCCGATACCCGAAATAAGTACAAACTTAACAAGCCTTCCCCTTGAGGGGCAGGTGTCACGGCTTTGCCGTGACGGATGAGGTGTTTCAAGCCTCCCTTGTGTAAAGGGAGGTGAGTTTTGCGAAGCAAAACTCGGAGGGATTGTTTGTTGCAAACTATTGCCATCGTTTTCTTTTTGTGTTATCATTTGTTGAGAAGAAGATTTCAGTTGTGAGGAGTTGGCGCTATGGCAAAAGGTATTATCTATGTTATGACTACGGTTGTTCCCGGTTTGATTAAAATCGGTAAGACCGGCTCGGATAATTTTGAAAAAAGAATGTACCAGCTTGAAAGAAATGGATATTTTAATGTTGTTGGTTTGAAGCGTAAATTTGCTATCGAAGTTGAGGACTACGATGAAAAAGAATTGCTGTTGGATGAGATTTTTGCCAAGAGCAATGTGCAAGGCTCTGAGTTGTTTGCTTTGGATGCCGATTTGGTAGTACAGTTGTTGTCTTCTTTTGAAGGGCGGCAAGTATATCCTGAAGCAATGACCAAGGAAGAGGTATTCACTGTTGCTACTGAAGAGCGAAGCGATAAGGTTGATCGTGCATTGATTCCCAATGGCGAATATTTAGTTGAGCGCAATGTAAAAGGGTTCGGTAAAGTATCAGGTAAGATGCGTGTCGAAGATGGTGCCTTTACTGTCCTCAAAGGTAGTGTTTGTGCGCCTAGCAAAGAGGGATGGTCGCCAGAAGCACGAAGAATGGCTGTGATTCGTGATAATATTCTTTTGGAAGATGTTGTTACCAATTCTCCTACTACGGCCGCATGGATTATTTTAGGTAATCGCGTTAATGGTTGGATGGTATGGAAAGACAAAGACGGCAATCTTATCGACATTTATCGTAAAAAATAACCACTCACGAGGTGCCCGCTATGAGCAAACTCACCCATCTGCAACCCGCACGGGTTTTTCACTATTTTGAAGAAATCTGCGGCATTCCCCACGGTTCGGGGGATACTGCCCGCATCAGCGATTATTGTGTCGCCTTCGCCAAGGCGCACAATCTGACCTATCACCAAGACACCCTCGGCAACGTCATCATCAAAAAGTCGGCTACCGCAGGCTACGAAGATCACCCTGCCGTCATTCTGCAAGGGCACATTGATATGGTGTGCGAAAAAGCCCCCGACAGTCCCATCGACTTTACCACCGACGGTCTGGATGTGGACACCGACGGCGAATTCGTCTTCGCCCACGGCACCACCTTGGGCGGCGACAACGGCATCGCCGTAGCCATGGCCTTCGCCATCCTCGAGTCCACCGATCTGCCTCACCCTCCTTTAGAGGTGCTGCTCACCGTGGACGAGGAAACGGGTATGTACGGTGCCGAGGGATTTGACCCGTCTTACCTCGAGGGCAAGATGCTCATCAACATTGACAGCGAGGAAGAAGGCGTCCTCACCGTCAGCTGTGCCGGCGGCGCCCGTGCCGAACTGACCCTGCCCCTGACCTATGTCCCCAACACCGCCCCTTGTTGGCAGGTGGAGGTGGGCGGCCTGCAGGGCGGTCACTCCGGCATCGAGATCGACAAGGGCCGCCTCAACGCCAACGTGGTGATGGCGCAGTTTTTGCGGACCATTGACTGCCGCCTGGTCACCATTGGCGGCGGACAAAAGGACAACGCCATCCCCGTGTCCTCCGTCGCCGTCATCGCCTGCGATACCGACCCCACCGCCGCTGCCGTCGCCTTTGCCGCGGCACACCGCGTCGATGGCGACCCCGACCTGACCGTTTCCGTGGCTCCCGCCACCTCTGCGGCGGCGATGACCGCCGAAACTACCGCCGCGGTGCTGACTCTGCTCACCACCGTCCCCAATGGGGTGCAGGCTATGAGCACCGACATCGAGGGTTTGGTGCAGACCTCCCTCAATTTGGGTATCCTCACCACCGAGGGCGATACTCTACGTGCCTCCTTTGCGGTGCGCAGCAGTGTGGGCGCGGAGAAAGCCGCCCTGCTGGAGAAACTGGCCACGCTGGCACCCTGCACCACTTACGGCCACTATCCCGCGTGGGAATACCGCAAGGATTCCCGCCTGCGGGATACGATGTGCGCCGTGTGGGAGCGCACCACCGGCACACCGCCTACGGTGGCCGCCATCCATGCGGGTCTGGAGTGCGGCCTGTTCTGCGAGAAGATTCCCGGCCTGGACGCGGTGTCCATCGGTCCCGATATGTGGGATGTCCACACCTGCCGCGAGCGGCTGTCGGTGTCTTCCACCGCACGGGTGTATGCCTATCTCTGCGATGTACTGAAAGAACTGTAAAAGGAGCGATATATTATGTTTAAAGAACGCGTCGAATGCATCCAATCCGCCTTAGAGCCCGGTCAGGCTTTCCTGGTGACGGGGGAAACCAACCGATTTTATTTCACCGGCTTCCATTCCAGTGCCGGCTCGGTGCTGTTTACCCCCGACGAGGCAGTGTTTCTCATCGATTTCCGCTATTACGAGAAGGCCGCCGCCACCGTGGACGGTTGCCGCGTACAGCTGAGCAAAAAGCTGTTTGCCGAGGTGGAGGAGATCTGCGCCGCCCACGGTATTAAGGAATTATTCGTGGAGGCGGACGTGATCTCGGTCAACCGCTTGGCATCCATGCGCGCCGCTTTGCCCGACCTCACCGTGTCGGACAGCGACCGCTTTGACCGTCTGGTGGAGGAGATGCGCACCGTCAAGAACGAGCGGGAACTCTCCCTCATCCGTGAGGCTCAGCGTATGACCGACGAGACCTTCTCCTACATCCTCAATCACATCGCCCCCGGTCGCTCCGAGCGGGATATTATGCTGGATATGGAGTTTTTTATGCGCCGCATGGGCAGTGAGGGCGTGTCCTTCGACTTCATCGTGGTATCGGGCAAGAATTCCTCTCTGCCCCACGGTGTTCCCACCGATAAGCTGGTGGAGGTCGGCGACTTCATCACCATGGACTTCGGCGCCGTGGTGGGGGGCTACCATTCGGATATGACCCGCACCGTTGCTGTTGGCTCTGCCACCGACGAGATGCGTCTGGTGTACGATACCGTGCTGAAAGCTCAGTTAGAGTCGGAAAAGGCCATTCGCGCCGGCGTCGTATGCAGCGATGTGGACAAGATCGCCCGCGATATCATCTACTCCGCCGGCTATGAGGGCTGTTTCGGTCACGGCCTGGGCCACAGCGTGGGTGTGGAGATCCACGAGAGCCCTGCCTTCAGCCCCAATTGCGCCACCGTCCTCCGTCCCGGAACCATTATGACCGTGGAGCCCGGCATCTATCTCGAGAACAAGTTCGGTGTCCGTATCGAGGATATGGTGTACGTCACCGAGGAGGGTAGCATCAACCTCACCGCTTCCCCCAAAAACTTGATCATTCTGTAACACAAACAGCCCCGACGCTGCCGTCGGGGCTGTTTGTTTACCTCCACACATGGCGGCACCCCCGCCGCTGTGTGCTCAGCGGACGGGGGTGCCTATGTAGAGGACTATGAAGAGGTCGTGGTTGTGCGGCTTATTCCGTCGCCGCTGCGGCTTCCATCTGCTTCTGTATGCGGGCATCGTAGGAGAGCAGAGGAGCCACCTTTTTGTGCTTCAATTTGCGATCAATGTAGTTCTGCGTGATCTGTTTCACCTGCCCGCTGAGAACGATGACACCGATGAGGTTGGGGATCATCATCAGACCGTTGAAGGTGTCGGAAATGTCCCACGCCAAGGAGGAGGTCATCAGCGCACCGGACATCATGAGCAGGACGAAAAACACTTGATAGAATTGCTTGACGCGTTTGCCACCCAGATACTCCACCGCTTTGCAGCCGTATTGGGACCACCCCAGCACGGTGGTGAAGGCAAACAGCAGGATGGCGACAGCAACGAACATCTCGCCGCCCTTGCCGAATGCGTGGCCAAAGGTAGCGGATACCAGTGTGGCGTCGGTGAGCCCGTCCGCCAGCGCACCGGTGGAAATATCCACCATGCCGCCGGTGAGGATGACCAGCGCGGTCATGGTGCAGATGACCATAGTGTCGGCAAATACCTCAAAAACACCCCACATACCCTGCTGCACGGGTTCTTTGACGTTGGAGCAGGAGTGAACCATTACCGAGGAGCCGAGCCCTGCCTCGTTGGAAAAAATACCCCGTTTAAAACCCCAGGTGACCACCTGCCGTAGGGTGACGCCCACGGCGCCACCCCATACCGCCTTGCCGCTGAAGGCGCCGTTAAAGATGGAGCCAAAGGCCGCACCCACACGGCGGTAATTGACACCGATAATGGTCAGGGAACCTATGATAAACAGCAAGATCATCACAGGCACGATTTTTTCTGCCACGTTGGCGATGCGTTGCATACCGCCGAGAATGATGAGGCCTGCCAGTACCATAAGCACGCCGCCGATGACAACAGAATACAGCGTCACACCCTCGTACAGCACCACCGAGGAGAGGGCAGGGATGTCAAAGGCACTCTCCAGATTGGCTACGATTTTGTTGACTTGCCCCATATTGCCGATGCCAAAGGAGGCCAGCACCGCGAAACAGGCAAACAGCACCGCCAGCACTTCACCGATCCATTGGAATCCCTTTTTATCGCCCAGACCGTCCCGTAGATAATACATAGCGCCACCGGCCCATTCGCCGCCTACTTTACGGCGGTAGAAGATGCCCAGTACATTTTCTGAGAAGCTGGTCATCATCCCTAAAAAGGCTGCCATCCACATCCAGAAGATGGAGCCGGGTCCGCCCGCTACGATGGCGGCGGCCACACCGGCGATATTGCCCACGCCCACGGTGGCGGCGAGGGCGGTGCACAGCGCCTGAAATTGGGAGATGGAGGCTTTGTCGTCGGTGTGGGCGGATACTTTTTTGGTAAAGATTTTGCCGATGGTTTCCTTCATCCAGTGCCCCCAATGGACAATCTGAAAGAATTTGGTCAGCAGGGTCATTAGAATGCCTGTGCCGATGAGCAGGGGCAGTCCCAGCGTCACCCATACAAAAGAGTTGACGGTGTTGTTGAGCTCGGTCACCTTTTCTACAAATACGCTTGCATACATGACTTTCATCCTTTCTTTCCGAATACTATGCGGAGAGAAAGGGGGATATCTCAGGATACCGTTATCTCGATAACAAAAAATGCGAAAGCCATCGACCTTCGCACACAATCGTCACCATAGAAAATACGGGGGGTATATGGTGGTGATTCTGTCCTTTTGCCTGAGAGATTGGGGGAGTACCCTTTGCACCTTCGGCATCCGTGTCGGGCACGGACTTCTCCAGAATGCTATCCGCCTACGGTCCGGGACCTGAGAGTGTTACTCCTTCGGTGGAGAGGGAATCCTCTCCGTTTCCCGTAGGCTTCGCCTAGCCTATTCAGTTAACGGGGACATTTTAACACTTTAAAGCGCTTTTGTCAACCTTTTCCATGGAAAAAGAAAAAATGACAGCATTTTGTATGAAAATTCCACTTTTTTGCATTTTCCTCTTGTGCGTTTACGCGAGATGGTGTAGAATAACAGGTACATTAATGATAGGGGGTTGCTCTATGCTGACCAGTGAGACCTTCAAGATTCCTTCCAAACGCAAAAATTTGTTTCTGCGCGTGACTCGTGGCCATTTTGCTACCAGTCACAGCCATACCAATTACTACATTGATGTGACCACGCAGAAGATGCGTCTGTCGGAGGCTAAGGCGGTGGCACAGGAATTGTTGCCCTACTATGACACCAGCACCATCGTGGATACGATTCTGTGTCTGGACGGTACTGAGGTTATCGGCGCCTGCTTGGCTCGTGAGCTGACTCGTAGCGGTTACATGAATATGAACGCCCACCAGACCATTTATGTCCTGACCCCCGAGCATACGGTAGGTAGCCAGCTGGTGCTGCGTGATAATATGGTACCTATGGTGGCGGGCAAACATGTGTTGATTTTGGCTGCTTCCGTTACCACCGGTTATACCGCTTTGGGTGCCATTCAGGCGGTGGATTACTACGGTGGCCGCGTTGTCGGCATTTCCTCCATCTTCGCCACCACCGAGCAGGTGGGTGGCCACACAGTGCGCTCCTGCTTCAATCCCAACGATCTGCCGGATTATGCCAGCCATGTGGCTCACGAGTGCCCTCAGTGCAAGGCTGGGAAGAAGTTGGATGCTTTGGTCAATGGCTTCGGCTACTCCAAGCTGTAATTTCCCACAGCCGCTGTCCGTGGACAGCGGCTTGTGTTTTGACCTTATTTCCGGAGGTGTAAAATGAACCGTCTGTTGAGTTTTAAAAAACCGTTGATTTGGATCCTTATTGCCGCCGTGGCGATTTCTGCTGTGGCGGCGGTGTGCTTATGGCAAAAGCCGTCCAACACCCAGGTACCCGAGGCGTTGGATGCCTGCATTCGTTCCGCCATCCGTGATGAGTATCGCTCCGATTCCACGGCCGGCAAATACCCTGCCGTCGCCTACACGGTCTTGGACGTGAAGGAGAAACGGGACACCGTCACCGTTTACGGCGTGATGATCTACCGCGAGTACACCTGCACCACCCAGGACGAACTCAAAACCTGGGGCACCGTACACACCCCCTTCGCTTTCACGGCCAAGGAGGCAGACGGCGCCTATGAACCGGTGGAGTGCTGGTGGCCCGAGGAGGGCGCCGGCTACGAAAAATCGGTGAAAAAGAAGTTCCCCTCTTATTTGAAGGAAAAAGTCATCAACTTCCAGCGGTATTACGGCCCCAACGATCTGGCCTGCGAGGCGGATGCCATGGCCAACGTTGCCGATGCGGATAAGTACACCGTTCTCCAGTCCGAGCGAGAGAATGTGTGGCTGGCGTATCAGGAGCAGGGCACCCATTGTTACATCGTCTCCTCCCGTGGTTACAACGCCACCGGCACCACCTCCTTCGATGGCAATCGCCAGCAGATCTTCACCTTCGGTACATGCAAGATAGCGCTGGACATCAACGGTAACCACCGCCTGTATAATACTAAGGATTCTCAGGCGGTCCCCACCTCTTGGGAGTCGTATGGCGAGACCGTGTATCTGGAACACGGTCTCCGGTTCAGCCCGGTTGTCCGCGGCGCGACGGCTTTGGTGGGGGATACGCTTACCATTAAGAGCTACAACTGGATGAGCGAGGACGAGATTCGCAAGATGTTCGGCTACGTGCCCAACAACTCGTCCGACACCACCGACGCCACTGCCTCGGACAA
>JAFXFF010000015.1 GCA_017520705.1 Clostridia bacterium
GATACAGTTGTTGTAGGCGGTGTTGCCGCCGTACACGGCCTTAATGGCCTGCTTGCCGCCGCCCACAATGTAGGCGTCGTCGGTGACCACCGTCAAGGCGGCGGAGCAGCCGTTAGCATAGCCGTTGTTACCGCTGGAGGAGTCCAGCTCGGCCTGCGTCCAGTCGGTAAAGCCGTTGAGCGTCACGGTTTCATACTGCGTATCCGCCGCCGCAAACACGGCGGTACTGCAGAACAAGCTCAGCAGCATACACAGAGCCAGGGAAAGGGATAACCATTTTTTCATAGAAATCATTCCTTTCGATTGGGATAGGTAAAAGTTCTGTATGAACGAAAAACCCATCTCCTCAAATCATAAAAGCAAGTATGGCAGAATCCATTGGCATTGGTATTTTCGTATAGCAATTTCTTAGTGGCTTCCTGTGTTTTATTCCGTCAGAGTGCCGTTATAGGTTGCGGCTACGACGTCTCCGTACATAACCACAGTCTTTCCGTCCGCATCCTCATAGACGTAGTAGGGGCGGACGCTGATCGCGGTATCCACCTCGCTGTCCGGAATATCCACAACACGCACCGCAAACGCAAAGGATTCCTCTCCAATATCGCACAGATACTTGGCGGGAACGTTTTTCACCTTTTTGCCATCCACGTCATACAGCTCCATGGTGGCGGCATCCACTCTCGGGTCGATGGAAACGATGGCGCCAACGGATTTCAGCGCATAGACGTCATCCTCGTTCTTCCAAGGCTTGATCGTTGCGGAATCCGCCACAAACTCGGTGGTGTTTTCCGTCTTTACGCCCACAGCGGCTACTTCGAAACGGAAGGCCAGTGCCTTGGTGCCGAAAGCGGTGTCACGGATGCTGGTCTTACCGCCGCCGATCACCTCTTCCGGCTCGGGAGGAAGAATCTCGGTGACCGTAACATCATCCACGTAGACGATCTCCAACTTGCCCGTGCCGCCGCCGCAGAAGGTCAGCGTGCTGGTGGTGCTGGTCGCCACGAAGGTCAGCGCCTGTCTTTGCCACACGGTGTTATTGAACCAGCCGCTGGTCAAAATAGCACTGCTGGCATTCTTGATCTGCACGTTGGTACCCTGCTGCACCGCTTGGATAAAGAAGGAGACCGTGTATTCACGTCCCACCACGGTGGGGAAGCTCTGCACCAGGGTGCTGCCCCAGCCACCGTCGCCCTGCAGCACCATACCGTAATTGCCGGTAAAGGCGGCCGCAGAGGAAATCGCCGTCTCCTGGAACAGCTCCCAGTTGATGGCGGTGCCGGATTCAAAGTTGCCGTTTTTGATAAATCCATCGTCGCTGGCAACCGCGATCTCGATCAGGGTGACATCGTCCAGATACACGTCCTCCACCACGCCGGTGCCGCTGCCGCAGAAGTTGATGAGGATGGTGTCGTTGGCGGCGGTGACGGTATAGGTCAGCAGCGTCCACTGGGTATCGTCACACCAACCCGTCGCCAGCTCATCGCCGGTGGCCTCGTCCTTAATCTGAACGTTGACACCGCTCTGGTTCGCCTTGATGTAGAAGGACAGCTCGTAGTCGTTGCCGGGGGTTACCTCAAAGGTGTGGCTGGCAATGCTGTTCCAGTTGCCCTCGCCGACCAAATGCAGGCCGTAATTGCCGGCATAGGCGGCCTCAGCCGCCACAGCGGTGGTCTTGTTGAGGTTCCAGCCGTCGGCAGTGCCGTTCTCAAAGCCGCCGTCCTCCGTTAACGATACCTCCACCACCGAGACGTCGTCCACGTACACCGTTTCGGTATGACCGGTACCGCCACCGCAGAAGTTAAGGAAAATCGCGGAGGTGGTGTCCTCGGGAGTCACGGTCCAGGTGAGCTGGGTCCACTCCTTATCGGTGAACCACTTGGTGGCAAAGGCGCCACCATTGTTGTTGTTCTTTTTGATCTGAATGTTGACGCCTACCGACACGGTTTTAATCCAAAAACTGATGATGTAGGTGCGTCCACCGGAAACGGGAATCGTCTGAGTCAGCAAGCTGTTCCAGTTGCCGGCGCCGGTCAGGTTGGCGCCGTAATTGCCGGAATGAGCCGCCGCGGCGCTCGCTTCGGTGGATTCATAGGAAGCCCATCCCGCAGTAGTACCATCTTCGAAATCGCCGTTTATCACCCGATTTTTGCCGGCTGCCGCCACCGAGGTAACGTTCATAGCCAACATACCGCACAGCATAGACAGGCAGAGGAACAGCGCTGTCAATTTACGCAATTTCATACATATCCCCCTTTCTTACCAATCCATGGTGACATCGTTGGAATCCTTGGGCTCATAGCTCTGGGAATAGATGTCACCGTACACGACTATCTCTTCGCCATTGAAGAGATAGACATAGTAAGGACGGGCGTAGATGAGGGTTTGCTCATGGCCGCGGGGGATGTTGGTCACACGCACGGAATAGGCCGCCACGTTATCCTGCAGACTGTACAGATGCACGCAGGTGACGTCCACCACGTTGCCGCCGTTGACGGTTTCGAGGGTAAAGGCAGATGCATCCTCACCCACAACCATCTTGTTGGTAACCACAGCACCCATCTTCACCAGCTGGTAGGGGATGCCGTTTTGAGCCACGTCTACGGTGGCGTTGGTGCTGTCAAACAGCGTCTTGTTGGAGATGGCGGCACCGTCTACCTCTAATTGGAAACGGAAAGCAAGACCCAGCTCGTCACCAGTCATCTCCATCTTGCTGGTTTCACCGCCGGTATGGAACAGACGGGTGTGAGGAGGCTCGTCGATGTAAGAAAGATTGCCCAATGCATATTCCAACTCGGCGCACAGAGTGTCCAGCTCCTCCTTGGTGGAACGCTCGTTCAGCAGGAGGGCCTGCGCCTCGTCCCGCAGAGCATATACCAAAGTCAAGGGTGCACCCAAAGACTCCTCGCGCAAGCGATCGATCTCCACGGCATTGGCCTGTTTCACCAAACCTTGCAGCATATCCGCGGAGTAGTTTTTGGTCAGTTCGGGATAGACGGTGCTCACCGCATAGAACTGCCAGCCGGCATGCTCCTGGTTGCCGGGGTCGGAAATGCGATTCTTATAATAGCTTTCACCGTAGCAGCCCAATTCCTTGGCCACGCTTTCGATGAAGTCCAGCAGATAATCCCGACGCTTTTCATTACCAATGCTGTGATAATACATGATCTCCCAGGACAGACCTTTACCGATCACGCTGTTTCCACCCGTTATCGTGCCCAGATCGCCGGTGGAGTACAGCATCTCATAGCCGTAGAAGGTATCGGTAGCATAAACACCGTACAGATCCAGCGTATTCTGCATCACGTCCAAATCGATGCCGTACCAATCCGCCGCAATAGGGGCCAGGTTCACCCAGCTGATACCGGGGATAAAGACGTTGTGATCCACGTCGTACAACTCGGCGTAAATATCCACGCCGTCGTACTCCACGATCAGGTGCTCCTCGATGGCCGCCTTCAGCGACAGAGAAGCGGCCATCCACTTATCGGCAGAGGCAGTATCTCCCCTATCGGCGGCAAAGCCGCTCATCTCATACAGAGCCTGAGAGGCGAACACGTTGGTGATCAGGTCGTAGGCATTCCACTTACGGCCCTCACGGCTGTGCTCGAAATAGGGGTTGCGGATCAGGCCGTTTTCGCCAATGTAGCCATTGTCCAGATAGTAGTTGGCGTAGGTCTGAATCACAGGATAGGACTCGTCGATGAAAATGCGGTTATCCTCGTTATCGAGGCAGCCGGTGGCATACTGATACCACGCATGGATGAACATATAGTTGCCGTCGGGCTGAATCTCATTGGACCACATAGAGGCACCGTTGGTGGTGGATGCCTCAAAGCTGGCCTCGCCGGAAACCACGGTGGAGGTATCGCCGTTAATGGCGTAGGTGCCGTACTGATCCAACTGCTCGGTGCCGTACCAGTACACCTTACCGGTGGAGTTCACTAGCTCCAGCTTCAGGGAATACTCCTGATTGGCATCCACCTTATTGATCGGCAGGGAGAAGTGCAGCTTCACCCACTTGCCCTGAGTGGAAATCTCAGAAATATCCATCTCGTACCAGTCCACACGCACGGCGTCTTTGCCGTAGCCTTTGGACAAGGTTGCTTTCAAAATACCCGTGGCATCCTCATCACGACCGAGGATGACGCGCACAGAGGAAATCTTTTTGCCGTACAGCGCGGGAATGATCTGTGCACCCGCTGTGTCGGCGTCCAGCTCCAGCAGCGCAGCGTTGCCATCCAGCACAGCGCCGACAATCTCAAAGTTGGGTAGATAATCGGTGCGCCAGCCACCGCCGGTACGACCGGCATCCACGTAGGCGCGCTTATCGTTGGTGCTGTCGGTCTCCTTACCCCACAGCACCACCTTCACGTCGTCTGAACCCAACCGCAGATAGTAGGTCGAGCCGGGAACAACGCGAATGGGGGTGTCGAAGGTCAGCGTCTGCCAACCGGCCGTATCCACGGCGTAGTCGCAGTGGATGGTGGCCTCGCCCAGCAACTCGCCGTGGCCATACACGTCGGTGTAGATGCCTGCGGTCAGCGTGCCGCTGCCTGCGTTAACGGTCACGTAGGCGTTGACCTCCTCGATGGTTTCCTTGTCAGGCACAAAGGCGCCGTACACGTAGTCGGCCAGAATGTTCCACTGGATGCTGCCCACGTCGGTGCAACCCAGATAGGCGTCGATACTGTCACCGCCCTGAATCAGGAAGTTGACCAAGCGGTTATTGCACCAACCGCCGCCGGTACGACCGGCATCCACCCACTCGGCGTGGGGATCGTTGGGGACGGGGCTGTCCAAGCCGTACAGAATCACCTTAACGTCGTTGGACTCGAAGCGCAGATAGTAAGTCTGGCCCGGCGTTACCTCCACGGGGGTATTGAAGTTCAGGGTCTGCCAGCCGGTCTGCTGGGTGCCGTTGTCGCACTCCATAACCGCCTCGCCCAGCAATTCGCCCTTACCTCTCGTATCGGTGTACACACCGATGGTGAAGGTACCCACGCCAGGGTTGATGTTCACGTAGGCATTGATGCTGCTGACCTGATTCTGACTGGGCGTGAAAGGAGCCCAAATATAGTCAGACTGCAGGTTCCAATGGCCCATACCGATGTCGCCGCAGCCCAAATAGGTATCACTTCCGTCTTCTTCGGTCAGCGCCGCCGTATCGGCACAAACAGAAATAGCCCCGGCCGTTTTGGCAGAGGCAGTTAAATACGTATTATCATAGTTATACGTGGTTTCGTTCAGTGTTCCCAAAATATGCTGCGTATACTTCAGGCCCAAATCTTGATGCTGTCCGATAATAAAGGACAGCATTTCACGGGACAAATGATAGTCGCCATATAAATTGTGGCCCATAATCTGGATGGCGCTATCGCGCAAATACATACCGGAATAGGCACCGGTCAACGACGTCTCGGTATAACCACGGCCGGTAACACGTCCGACCAGGCTATCGTACGTTCCCGCATATAAAGAGCGTGCCATATTACTCAAATCGTCCGTCTTAGTCGTAGCAGCCACCGGAGTGGTAATGGTCAGCATTCCCGTCAACAAAACGCCTCCCATAAAAACGCCGATCAGTTTCTTGAACAGAGTTTTAGGGTTCATTCGATTCTCTCCTTTCTGTTTACGGTAAAAACCATTCGATGGCCGGATTTCTCCGGAACGTTTTTTTCACCTCTCTTTCCTCGAATAAAGTAAACCGACAGTAATGGAGCACTCGTTTGGAGTCACTCGATTGAACCTATTTTCCTCAACCGGAATCTACATTGTCATTATAAATAAAAGGTATGCTTTTGTCAATCCCGAATCTAATATCAAAAAAACAACAACAGATCTTGTGCATTTTGCCCAAAAGCCGTTGTGAAAGTAAGCCACCCATCTTTTAGCAACTCAAAAAACAGCCGCCACGGATATCCCGTGACGGCTGTCGATTGCCTATCGATTACAGTTCGTTTTCAATGGCGTTAATGTTGGTCTCGATCTCCGAGAACCAAGAATCCAGGTTGGCCTTAACCGCGGCTTTGGTGGTAGCCATATCGATCACCGAGTACTGAATGGGATCGGTGGTGTACTTACCGCCATAGGTAATCACACCTACAGAGTTGAAGGACTGCACCTTCTGATTCCACATCCAGCCCATAACCTCCCAGCACTCCTCCAGGGGATAGAAGTCGCGAGCAGAATACTTGGAATCGTCCAGGTGGTAGCGCAGCCACCACATAGCCGCCTGCAGCTTATCGCCGCTCACCTTGGTGGGGAAGCCCCACACGGTGCCCTCACAGCCCGCCACAGCAGACTGCCCCTTAGGCGACGGGAAGGGAACGACACCCCAATCGAACTTGGCGTTCTGGGGAACATAGGTGGTATGGCTGGGATCCGCCTGCATAAAGTAAGAACCGCCGGCGTACATCGCTACGTTCTGCGAGTAGAACAGATTCCACTGGGTGCTGAAGTTGGTAGGAATCACCTTGTGGGTATAAATCATATCCCAGGCGTGGTTCCAAGCCTCCAGCACTTTGGAATTGCGGATATTATTCTTCAAGCCGCTCAGATCGGACAGAACAAAATCCTGACCGGAGGACAGCATCCAATAATTGATATACGTCATGGACATACCGTACTGCTCTTTTTTGGCATCGGTACAGGCCTTGCAGATATTCAAGCAGGTCTCCCAGTTCCACTGGCCCTTTTTCCACAGCTGATAGGGATCTTCTTTGACCCCCTTCTCCTTCATCAGGTCCTTGTTAAAGAACATCACCTCGAAGGTGGAATGGTTGGAGCCTTTCAGCGCCACACCATACATATCACCCTTATAGGAGAACTGCTCCATCATAGACAGGGCGTAGATATCGTCGGTCTTGTTGCTGTAGTCCCAGCCGGTGTTCTTAATGGGCTGCATCAGGCCACGGGTGATGGGCTGGGGATACCAGGTGTTGACGATAGCGGCGACCTGCGGAGGGTTGCCGGACATAATCTTGCCGGATAGAGTGGACTGATACTTATCCATCGTGGCGGTCTCAAACGCCACCTGAATACCGGTTTGCTCCTTAAAGAAAGCGGCTTCCTTGGTATCATCGGCGGCCACATCCCACCAAATGAGCATCTTAATCTTCTGTCCGCTCAGTTTGGAGGGCACTTGATCGAAGATGCTGTTTTCGCCGACGGGAATGGTGTTGGTCGTGGTGGTCGTGGTGGTAGGCTTCTTGGTGGGTTTGGTGGTGGCTTGCGTACCAAAGGGATCGGCCGCGGTGCCGCCGGTGGTACCGGTGGTCTCGGTGCCGGTGTTCTCGGCACCGGTAGCCTCAGTCTGAGAACCGGTGGGTGCGGCCTCGGTGCCGGTGGTGGTGCCGTCTGCCACGTCGGCAGTGGTGGTCGTGGTGACGGTGGTGGTCTTCTTGCCGCCATCGCTCTTGCCGGAATCCTCCGCCTTATCGCCGCAGCCAACCAAAGTCAGCATCATCACTGCCGCCAGAGTCAAAGCCAACCGACGGATACCGCGACCGGTGCCGCTCTTGCCACGGGGGCGGGTATCCGCCGCCACAGCGGCAGCCGAAGTAGTATTGGTCGGCATTTCCGTCAAAAAACGCCGGCCCAAAAAAGTACTTGTCCATTTCTTAAACAGAATTTTCGAGTTCATTCGATTCTCTCCTTTCGGTTTTGTAACAGAAGTCTTCGATACCCGGAAGCATCCGGGTAGGTTTTTTCACCTCTCTTCCCTCGAACAAATCACAAACCGACGGTGGAGGACTCGTTTCGAGCCACTCGACTGAACCTGTTTTCCTCACAAAAATCTACAATTTGATTATAAAATAACCGACGTAATTTTGTCAACCACAAATCCAAACGCATATCCCCTTCACCATATATATTCATAATATTGTGCCACAACACTTTGGTTCTTTTACCCCTTTTAATCCCTCACACCGCCAGACCAAACGCATATTCCACCGTCACGGTATGCCCTCTTTTGACGCGGCTTTTACACCGGAAATGTAAAGTTCGTACGGGTGTCATTATGTGCACAGTCTTTCTCTTTCTGTACAGGTTTTCTTGCAAAGCCATCCTAATGGAATTGTGTTTATTATCTCGCTTTAGCGGCAAAATGCAACGAGAGAACCAGAAAGCAATAGCCTTGGCAAAGAAAAAGTGCCGACCGCATATATGCAGTCGGCACTTTTTGTTCACTTGAGACGGGGGTTCTTTAGCATAGAACCCTCCCTATTCCTACAATTAGCGGCGCTTTTTCGCAAGGTGACGGCACCGGCAAAGGACACCGCAAACACCATCACAGCACCAAAGGCAGACACATCACCGATAGTAGGGCTGTCAAGCTTGTGGGTTAAATCCGAAGCCCGATTACCCTTACGCGACATTGATGCGAAATGCCGGAGTTGTGATTATTTCTATGACCATCTCCTTTCAGGTCACCGCAAGCGTACCTTCTTTCACGTCCAAGCGGATGCCCTCATCAAGCGATCCACCGCCCACACAGCCAATCCTTGCGTGATCGGTAAGCCTTCGCTCACTGTGAGGACCGTTGACCGCAGAGCTGTCCGGGCCCTGCCGCATCCCCCAATATCCTCAGGGTGAACAACAAAACAAAAGCATCACCGAAGCACCTCAGGGGCGTCAATGGTCGGCATCGGCCGACCCACCTGATGTGCATCTTTACGACACTCCGTAATGAGCTTTCCCGATCGCTCGCCCTTATCGCAGCTGTCCGTGTGACGGTGGATGCTAACGTTCAGCACCGGCAAGGCCGGCATTCATCCGCGTGAGACACGATCGTCGGCCGTCGGATGATCTTAACGAAAGTAGGTTACCGATTAAGGCTCAGTCTTGTAGCCGGACTCAGTGACAGACCAGGGGGTCTCCATGGCATTGTCCACAGCCTCGGCAATGGCGGCGTATTCGGCGTCGGAATACTTGGTGTCGATCTTGAAACTCATGGCATCCTTGCCGGTGAAGTAGGCAACCCAGGTCATAGCGGCCACCAGGTCGCCCTTGTCATTCAAGTGATAGCCGTCAGCCTGGGTGCCGGGCACCACGGGCTCATTGAAGGTATCGCCCATGAAAGAGGTGCGGGCATTCTGCACAGAGGTGATGCAGGGGATGACACCCTTGATCAGACTGTTGGGCACCACATGATCCTTGGTGGCTTTGATGAAATCGTTGTACATACGCATCTGATCAAAGCCGGAATAGGTGTAGCTCCACAATTCGCAATCCTCGGAAAAGGCCCATGTCAGGTGGTAGTAGAACTCCACGTCGGTGTTGGGGCCGTTGGGGTTGTCTTCGCTGGCCAGATAGCCCTTCACCAAATCAACGGTCTCGTTGAAGTGGACGTAATCGTTGGCAATGGTCTTGTTGCAGCCCCAATCGCATTTGTAGCTGACGCCCTGACCGTAGTCGGGGGAGGGCTGGAAGGTGACGATGTCCCAATCCTCATCCCACAGAGCTTTGGTAACGTTGGTGCTGTAGATGGTCTTCCAGGTGCCGTTGGAATTCTTGGAATACTCCTCGTACTTCTTGACGTTATCCTTGATGTAATGGTAGTGACGCTCCAGCGCACAACCGGGATAATACAGATAGCCGATGGTAACCTTATAGCCGGCAGCCTCAAACAGATCGTACATATAGGTCCGCATCGCATCCTTGGAGAAGGAGTGACCGATGGAGAGAATCTTGATCTCGGGGCGGGGATCCACAGGCTCCACGGGCCCTAAAGTCACGTCCCAATCGCTGAGATACTGCTGGAGGAGACCCAGATCCTTATTGTTGACCTTGCCATCGGCGTTGACGTCAGCGGCGTCCAAAACGATGGTCACCTCATAATCGCTGAGGTACTGCTGGAGCAGGCCCAGATCCTTATTGTTGATCTTGTCGTCGGCGTTGAGATCGCCGTAAACGATGGGCTCGGGCAGATGGGTCTCACCCTTAATCAGCTCTACGTTATCGACGATAGCGGTAGCGCCGTCCTCATTACCCATCAGCAGGACGCAGATGGTGGACTCGTCGCCGGAGTTGAAGGTAAACTCAATCTTGGTCCACTCGTCGCCGATGCCGTCGGCAGCCTTCTCGGCAATGTTGCCGGAATCGTCGCCCTTCTTAGCCAGCAGGGTGAAGTGAGAAGCGTTCTTGACCCAAGCGGACAGGGTGTAGTCGGTGTTGGGCACCACATCGATGCCATCCTGACGAACCTGATTCCACTGATTGCAGGACATCTGCAGAGCATAATTACTGTTGTAGCCCTCGACGAAGTCGACGGTGCAGGAGCCATACAGGTTGGTCCAGTCAGTCAGATCACCGGTCTCGAAGCCGCCGTTGGCGATGGGGCCGGTGGGCTCGGGATCGGGGCCGGGAGTAGAAACGTCAACCAGCTTAATGTCATCAAAGTAGACGCACTCGGCAATGTTGTTACCGGCGCCGTTGACGTTGAAGAACAGCGTGTCGCTGTTGGAGACAACCGCATACTCTACGTAAGTCCAGTCGCTGTAGCCGTTGGTGCTATACCAACCGCCGGCGCCGGAAACAGGAGTGCCCTGCCAGTTATCCTCTCGTACCTGGATGTTGACGCCGTTGCTGACCGCCTTGACCCAGAAGGACAGTATATAATTCTTACCGGGCTCGACGGACACGGTCTGGCTGAACATACTGTTCCAGTTACCGGTGCCAATGGCCTTGAAGCCGTAGATGCCGTTGTAGGCAGCCTCCTTGCTCACAGCAGAGCCCTGATAGGTCGCCCAACCATCCGCCGTACCAATCTCAAAGTCGCCGTTCTCGAACAGGTTGTCGCTGACGGGCGGCTCGGGGATCTCGCCACCCTCGCTCTTATGGACGATGGGGTCGGATTGCAGACCCATGGAGTCGACGGCGTAGACGGAAATCTCGTAACCGGTGGTACCGGTGCCTGCGGCATAGGGAACGTTAAACGTATAGCTGTCGGGGAAATCCTTCACCTGAGAATAGAGGTAGAATTCGGAGAAGGCTTTGGCGCTCTTGACCGCGCCACCGGGCAGATCCTTGATCTCGATGACATAATGATGCACCATATCGTTATCGGTGGCGGCGTCAAAGGTCACCTGCATATAGTTGCCGACGATCTTGCCGCTGACCTGAGCGCTCTTAGAGAACACGGGGGCGGTGTTGTCCAGATGGAAATAATCGTCGTTGTAATGCAGCAGGTTATATTCATCCTCCAGATCGGGAGCGGAGATGTAGAAGGGCTCCTTGATGACCGCGTCATTGGCGAAGTCCAGACGGGTGATCTTCAGGTTGTTGTTCTTATCCACCTGAACCAGCAGACCGCCGGACACCTGATGGGACTCGTTGACGGTGGTGGCGCTGCCGCTCTGCAGATAGCCGTTCTCGATGGCCATATACTGCACGCTGCCGCAGTTCAGAGAGGTGAAATCCTTCTGATAGATGGTGCGCTCATCCATCAAGGGGAAGTGGACGTGGCCGCTGAAGGTGACCACCTCGGGATAATTCTCAAGATAAGAATAGATGGCCTTGCTGCCCCAATAGGTACCGGTGTACAGATCGGAGCCGTAGGTGGTGCCATAGACACCGGCGTGGACGTACACGAAGATGGGCTGACCGGGGGCGGCGGCACGGGCGGCCTCCAGCTCCCCACTCAGCCATTCCAGATCCTGCTTGGCGAAGGTGGCTTCGTTGGCGGCCCAGTAGTCCATCATATTCACGGCGATGTAGTGATAGCCGTTGATGACCTTGTGGCGGTTACCGCGGTTGAGCTGGCTGGAGCGCAGATCGTTGGCGGTGTACTTTGCCAGATCGGTGTAGAACTTGACCAGATCGTTCTCGTTGCCACCCTGAGCATCGTGGTTACCGGTGACAAAGAAGACGTTGGCGTTCTCCCCCATCTCCTTGTCGGTGATGGTCTTGAATGCGCTTCCGATGCCGCTGCTGTAGGTGCTGTTGGAGATATCACCGGCGATGGTGATGGCATCCAGCTTACCGCCGGCATACTTCTTCAGCAGCTGCAGAGCCTTCTCATACTTCTTGGTGGCGGAGTTGTTGACGTCCTCGACGATGTGGATATCGCTGACCGCGCCGAAGGACACCACAATGTTGTCTTCGTCAAAGTTGACCTCAGGCAGCAGGATGGGACGCAGGATGACGTTGAGCTGACCCACCATAGCGTCGATGGTAGCCTGCTCAGCTTTTTTATCGTTCAGCACCGCCTCGGCGGCAGCGATGTCCGCATCGTACTTGCCGTCGGCGTTGTTGGCCTTCAGAGTCTCAATGGCCTTTTCCAACTCGGAGTAATCCTGATAGGTCTTGACGCGATAGGCCTTGATATCGGACAGATAAGCGGTGTCGCCGACCTTAATATCACGATAGAACAAAATGGACATAATGGCCAGATTGTCGATACCCTCGGCGTTCAAATTCTTATAGTCCGCAAAATTGAGATGATAGTAGCCGTCGTAATAGCAGGCCGCCATATCGGTGTAGTTGGCCTCGAAGTTCCAATAGGAGCCCCAAT
This sequence comes from Clostridia bacterium, assembly GCA_017520705.1. Taxonomy (GTDB): domain Bacteria; phylum Bacillota; class Clostridia; order Oscillospirales; family Acutalibacteraceae; genus UBA5905. Next base: position 12,515 of record JAFXFF010000015.1, read on the forward strand.
CCGCCTTGTCACGCATCAGACGGGCGGTAAACTTGGTAATCTCCAGAGGCTTACCGTTCTCGTCGGTGAAGGCGATGGCGATGCCGTCGTAATCGGACAGTTTGCCGTCAGCAGCATTGGTAACCTTGAAGGGGTTCATGGTGCTGAAGGCACCGGTCTTCTGCTGCGTAGCAAAGCAGAAGCGGGTGTTAGCGGAGGTGGCGGTCAGCTTCAGGGACTGCTTGGCAGCACCCACCAGACACTGATCGGAGATGGAGTAGGTGGAGCCGAAGCCGTTCATAGACGCGGCCTCATCCTCGGTCCAGTTCTGGATACCGTCCAGTTGTGCATACTCGTACTCGATGATCTCCGGCTCCTCATAGGAGTAGGCCTTGATATCGGACAGATAGGCCACGTCGCCGGTCTTGATGTCCTTGTAGAACAGGATGGACATAATGGACACGTCGTCGATGACACCGGCCAGAGCGGGGAAATCAGCGAAATTCAGGTGATAGTAGCCATTGATATAGCAGGTGGAGAAATCGGTGTAGTTGGCCTCGAAGTTCCAATAGGAGCCCCAATCCGCCTTGTCACGCATCAGACGGGCGGTGAACTTAGTGATGTCCAGAGGCTCACCGTTCTCGTCGGTGAAGGCGATGGCGATGCCGTCGTAATCGGAAAGCTTGCCGTCGGCCTCATTGGTGATCTTAAAGGGGTTCATGGTGCTGAAGGCGCCATCCTTCTTCTGCGTTGCGAAGCAGAATCGGGTGTGGTTGGTGTTGGCGGTGAGCTTGATGGACTGCTTGGCGCCGCCCACCAGACACTGATCGGAGACAGAATAGACAGAGCCGAAGCCGTTCATGGACGCGGCCTCTTCCTCGGTCCAATTCTGGATACCGTCCATCGCCACGTAGGTGTA
>JAFXFF010000016.1 GCA_017520705.1 Clostridia bacterium
ACTTCTCTACTGTGCAGATTGCGGAGAAAAATTGTATTACAGCGTAACAAACAACTACAAACGGGAGCAAGCGTATTTCTTCTGTTCCTCGTTCCGCAAAAACTCCGATGAATGTTCCGCCCACTATATTCGTGAAAAGGTGGTAATGGAAAATGTGCTGGAAAGTATGCGGCGTATCCTACTAAACGTGCAAGCCTTTGAAAAGGAATTTGCCCGTAAACAGATGGAATGTTACAGTGAGGATAAGAAAAGAGAACTTGCGGAGAAACGCCGAGAGTTGAACAGGGCAAAGAAGCGTATCGCAGAGATTGACGGCTTGATACAGAAACTCTACGAAGATAACGCTATCGGTAAAATATCCGATGAACGCTATGCCACTTTGTCAATGTCCTATGAGGAAGAACAGCGGGATCTAAAAACTGCACTTCCCGATATGGAAAACTATCTTGAAACCGAAACGGACAAGACTGAGAGTTTACAGAGATTTATTGATAAGGTCAAGCGGATAACCGAAATCAAGAAACTAACGTCTGAGTTGGTACACGAATTTATTGATAAGATCGTGGTACACGCTCCGAGATACCTTGACGGCAAGAGAGTTCAGTTTATAGATATTTACTACAACGGCGTTGGCATACTCCGAGAACTCACTCCCGAAGAAATGGAAGAAGCGTTCCAAAATCATATGGCGGAACGCAAAGCAAAAACGGCATAGCCATTGGCTACACCGCTTAACGAAATCAATTATTCAGTTTAGATACAAGAGCCACCTTGGGGCACCTTCTTTACGGAGGGTGCCCCAAGGTGGTGTCTTTTTTGTTTGGCGCGCCCGAAGGGACTCGAACCCCTGACCTCTTGATTCGTAGTCAAGCACTCTATCCAGCTGAGCTACGAGCGCATATCGCCGTATCGGCAACGCATAAAATTATATCCATCTTTTGCGGTTTTGTCAATAGTAAAACCAAAAAAAGTGCAAAGAATTTTAATAAATTTGGTTTATGGTGGAAATTGCCTAAGGCTTGTGTTTCTCGTATTGACTTTTCCGTTTAAAAGTGCTACATTGAGTATATACCTTAGAAAGGAGGAGTAGCGCATTTTGCGTTACGAAAACGACTATGTTCTGTAAGAATTGTGGTACTGCTTTGCCGGATGGCGCTCAGTTCTGTGGCACTTGCGGCACGGCCCAGACCGTTCCTGCGGCTCCCGCTCCCGTGGCGGAGGCTCCCGCGGCCCCTCAGGCTCCCGCTCAGCCTGTATGGACGCCCCCTGCTTATGTTTATGGCTCTGAGCAGCCTGCTCCTGCGGCGGCTCAGCCCGCTTTTGCCGATCCCTTCGCGCCGGCTCAGCCCGAGCCTCCCAAGCCCAAGAAGAAGGGTAAGGGCTTGCTCATCGCCGGCATCTCTGTGGTGGCTGCGGCGGCGGTATTTTTGGTTTGCATCGCCGGTCCTCTGTGGTTCGGCTGGTTCCCCAATACCAAGCTGACCAAGCAGATCACCAAGTGGTTTGGCTCCGACGAGGACTATATGTCTGCCGTGGAGTCCGAGACCGTGGACACCCTGTCCAACAGCATCTCCAAGGGTTACGGCTCTGCCATCAACACCTACAAGGACATTCTGGCGGGCAACAAGTATGCCAGCACCACCATCTCCCTTGAGGTAGGCGATACCATCAAGGATCTGATCTACAACGCCTATGCCGACGCCACCGGCGGCGAGGATGCTACGGCGCAGTCGACCCAGATTTCTCAGCTGCTGTCTTTGCTGGATGGTGCTTCTATCAGCATCTCCGGCGGTAAGGCGGACGATGTCTACAAGATGGTGATGGGCCTGGGTCTGGGTGGCGAGGAGCTGCTCAGCGCCGGCATGATCATGGATCTGGCCAATCTGAAGGGCTATGTGGCTATCCCCACCATCTCCGATACCTATATTGAGATCTCTCAGATCTTCGAGCAGCTGAATGCAGATGATTTTGCCGCTATGGAGCAGGCTATGGGTCTGCTGGAGGCTCTGCCCTCCGAAGAGGTTGTGAACAACCTGCTCAAGAAGTACATCCAGCTGGCTCTGGATCAGTTTGATAACGTCTCCAAGGACAGCGATACCCTCAAGGTGGGCAGCATCGAGGAAAAGGTGACTGTGCTCAAGACCAAGATCGGTCAGAAGGACGCCATGAAGGCCGCCAAAGCGGTGCTGAAAGAGCTGAAGAAGGATTCTCAGGTCGAGAAGGTCCTGATGGACGTAGGCGACGCCTTGGGTGCCATCGAGGGTCAGGATGGCTACGGCCAGCAGCTGTACGACAGCTTGGTCGAGGGTCTGGAACAGGCGGAATCCATGCTGGAAGCACAGGATGAATACGAGGACGAAGAGGATGACGACACCCCCGAGTCCTACATCGTTTTGACCGACTACGTCAACGGCTCTCACGAGATCATCGGCCGTAAGCTTGCCACCCAGTACGGCGATGAGAAGCAGGAGATTCTCTACTACGCTACCGCCACCAAGGGCAAGGATTTTGCTTTTGAGCTGGAGGTCAGCGGTATGAAAGTGCTGACCGGTAAGGGTACCAATCAGAAGGGCATCATCAATGCTACCTACACCATCGACGGCGCTATGGTGATGGGAATGACTGGCGAGGAGGAGTCTATGGATCTCGCCACCATCAAGGTGGAGAACTACGACACTAACGGCGTAGCAGAGGGCCGTATGAAGGGCACCTTCATCATCGCTCCCGGTGCGGAGCTGATGGAGCAGGCCATGGACGGTGCCGATCTGCCCGCGTGGCTGACCTCCTCCGTCTCCCTGCTGGATTGCAACCTGAAGATCGAGGTGGATTCTGCGCAGACCTCCGGCTATTTCAAGGTCAGCCTGTGCAACGGCAGCAAGACCCTGGTGGGCATCCGTGTGGATATGAAGATCACCGACGAGAAGGTGTCTGTTCCCAACCCCGATAACACTGTTGATATTGAGAACATCGAGCAGTGGGTGGATACCGTGGATCTGACCGACTTGATCGCCACGCTGAAGAAGATCCTCCCTGCCGAATTGGCTGGTATGTTGGATGATGAAGAGTTCTTAGAGGACTTCAAAGAAGGCTTCCTGATGGGCTTCGGCAGCGCTCAGGATGCTCCCAACGATAACTGGGATGACGATTACTACGGCGACGACGATTGGGGCGACTACTACGACGAACCCAATTACGACGATCCCTATGCCAATGAGTTTGGCGGCGGCGTGGAGGATTATATCCCGGAGGACGACTGGTACTCCAATCCTGACGAGTACCTCGGCGAGCCGATCTACGGCTCCGACGGTCGCGTCATCGGTTATGCTTAATCACCCTATGTAAACATTTCTCCGGCGCTGATGGTCCCCATCAGCGCCGGCTTTTGTAAGTTGTTATTTTTGGAGCGATGATATGAAGATCGAGATTCGGAATATCCGAAAAAACTACGGCAAGCAACCGGTGCTGAAGGACGTCAGCTTCACCGTTGAGGGCGGTAAGTGCGTGGGTATCCTGGGCGGCAACGGCTGCGGAAAATCCACTCTTTTGTCCATTCTGGCGGGGATTCAGTCTGCAGACGGCGGCGCCTTTTTGTATGAGGATAAGGATCTGTTCACCTACCCCCGTCAGCGGGCACAGCTGGTGGGCTATGTGCCTCAGGGCACCCCTCTGATCGAGGAGCTCACCGCCAAGGACAACCTGTCTCTTTGGTGCTCTAAGGAGAAGATGGAGAAGGAATTGCAGAACGGCGTGTTCAAACTGCTGGGTCTGGACGAATTCCTCAAGGTGCCCGTCTCCAAAATGAGCGGCGGTATGAAGAAGCGCCTGTCCATCGGCTGCTCCATCGCCCACGACCCGCCCATTTTGCTGCTGGACGAGGCCATGGCCGCCTTGGATATCTCCTGCAAGCAGAAGATTTTCGACTACATCGGCGCCCACAAGCGTCGCGGCGGTATTGTCCTGCTGGTTACCCACGACGTGATGGAATTGGAACTGTGCGACGAGTGGTATATTCTCAAGAACGGCATGGTGCACCCCTTTGACTATACGGGGGACACCGCCGAACTGGTGCGGAGTTTTTGATTATGAGGACCTATTTTTCGTTACAATGCAAACGGGTAATGAAGGTCTTTCCCTTTATTTTGATCGTGACGGTGGTGCTGTTTGCAGCGTTGGCGGTGATGCTGTCAGGGCTGATGAGCGCCTACAACAACAGCGAGAAAAACGCTGTGTTTAAGGTGGGTATCACCGGCGACACCGACAACGAGATGCTGCAGATGGCCATCGTTGCGTTTCAGAGCTTTGACGAGAGCCGTTTCTCGGTGGAGTTTGTGGAGATGGAGCAGACCGTAGCAGAGGCCGCCTTGCAAAAGGGCACCATCTCCGCTTATCTGGAATTACCCGAGGATTTTGTGGAAAAGGCTATGCGCGGCGAGGTGGAGCCGATGTATTACGTCACCTCCGCCGGCGCCGATAACATCGTAAATATGTTTAAAAACGAGATCACCTCTCTGGTGACGGACGTGGTGGTCTCCTCACAGCAGGGTTCTTTCGGTCTGCAGGAGGCGCTGGATGACAACGACGTGGCGGGCAAGCACGGGGAATGGGTCAATGCGCTGGCGATTGAGTATGTCAATCTGGTGCTTAAGCGCACCGAGGCCATTACGGTGAACGAGCTGGGCATCTCCGAGGGGATGCGTACCGTGGAATACTATCTCTGCGGTATGACGCTGTTGTTTTTGATGCTGTTGGGCCTGCCTTTTGTGGCGATATATGCTCGCCAGGATCGATCGCTGAACGTGCTGCTACTGTCCCGTGGCGTATCGGGCTTCCGCCAGCTTTTTGACGAGTGGCTGTCCCATTTCCTATCGCTGTTGTGTCTGGCGGCGGCGGTGTTTGTGCCGTTGCTGGCTTTTTCCGCTACAGCGGATCCGACTGCCCTGCAGATGCTCTCCACACACGAGTGGCTGACGTATACGTTGTTCTTTATCCCCGTTTTGGCGATGGTGTCCGCCTTTAATTTGTTTATCTTTGAAATCGGCGGCAACGTGGTCAGCGGTGCTTTGCTGCACTTCTTTGCGGTATTGTGTATGTGCTACGTGTCCGGCTGCTTCTATCCCGTCTACGCTTTTCCGCATGCCGTACAGACCCTGGAGCGGTTTCTGCCCACCGGCGTGGCCCGTGAGACCTTGGCGATCGCCTTGGCGGAGGGGGCGGATCTCCGTCCCCTCATCGGCGTGGCGGTGTATGCCGTGGCGTTTTTTGCGGCGGCATGGCTGGTGCGCATGCACACATTGCACAGAAGGGAGGGGGGCACAGCATGACCCGATGGCTTCGTTGGCTTTGGATGCTGTCCAAGCGATTGTATAAGCGCCCCGCTTTTTTGGCAATCTTAGTGCTCATTCCCGTTGCGGTGGTGGCGATGCAGCTGGCGGCGCAGGCGGACAGCGGCTTCGTACACGTAGTGTTGGCCCAGGCCGATCCCAGTGACCCCATTTCCTCCGCCCTCATCGCGGATTTTATGGAGGAGGAGTCGCTGGTCCGTTTTTCCTATGTTGCCGATCCCCGCACAGCCACGGATATGGTGATTGAGGGCGAGGCGGATGCGGCGTGGATCTTCCCCGATGATATGCAGAAGCGGGTGAATAAGTTTGTGGCTTCCCACTACAGCCGCGGCGGCTTTGTCACCGTGGTGGAGAGGGAACAGACCGTGTTTTCCCGCATTACTCGCGAAAAACTGACCTTCTCCTTGCAGAATTACACGTCCCGTGCCTGTTATCTCGATTTCACGCGAGATAACGTCGAGGCATTGAACGGCCTGACCGATGAAGAACTGATGGCCTATTACAATGGGGTGGAATTTGATCAAGAGCTGTTCCTGTTCCGTTCTCCCCAAGGGGGCACATCGGCTCAAACGGAGGCCAACTACCTAACCGCTCCCGTGCGAGGGCTGTTGGGTGTGCTGGTGGTGCTGTGCGGTCTGGCGGCGGCTTTGTTCTATTGTCAGGATAGGGCAAGGGGCACCTTCGCCCTGGTCCCGGAGCATAAGCAGAGCGTGGTGGCCTTCGCCTGCCTGTTTATCGCGGTGCTGAACGTTACCGCTGTGGTGCTGGCAGCTCTGCTGGTGAGCGGTGTGGCCGCTTTCTGGCTCAAGGAGCTGCTCATAGTGCTGCTGTACGGCCTATGCTGTGCCGCCTTCAGCCTGCTGATGTTGCGGCTGTGCGGCTCGGTGAGGGTGCTGGCGGCGGTGATGCCGCTGTTGGTGGTGGCGATGATCACGCTGTGCCCGATTTTCTTCGATCTTCGCCCACTCATGGCTGTGCAGATGCTGTTTCCGCCCACCTACTTCGTCAATGCCGGCTACAATGATCGCTGGTTGGTGTATATGGCTCTGTACACGGTGGCCTGTGTCCTTTTGGCATGGACTACGGAGTGGGGGAGACATGGTTGGCAGCGTATGCGTTCGGCAGCACATCAATCTGTCTAAAAAAGTCGCAGGTGTTTCGCCTGCGACTTTTTTTGTAGGTGATGTGAATTTTGTACGCTTGTTCTATAAATTTTTAATGAAAAGGCAATTTTTTGCAAAAATATTCCAAAAAAAACGGAAAACATTTCAAAAAAGGTTTGCATTTACTAAATAGGTGTGCTAAAATCAATCTGTGAATTGTTGTCTATCAACAGTTTTCAAATTATTTAGGGAGGAAAAACCATGAAAAAAGCATTGTCCTTGGTCTTGGCACTGCTGATGCTTATGTCTCTGTGCATCACCCCTGTCATGGCCGCAGAGCCTGAAGGCTCTGAGAGCAATCCCTATTACGTTGCAAACCCGATGGCCGCTCCCGGCTTCATCACTATCCCCGCCAACAGCGCGGTGTACTATCAGTACAACGCCGCTGTGTTCAATGGCTGGGAAGTGGGTGGCTACGGTCTGACCTCCATCATCGTTGACGGTGTTGTCTACGACACGCCGGATATGTGGGGCGAGATTTATGCTCCTCTGAACTTCAACATGATGAGCCCCGGCATCGTTGCTTATGTCAACGACACCGCCGAGGACGTTCAGGTTATGATCAGCCACAACGAGCCTCTGGGCACCGAGAACAACCCCGACACGATGGAGGACGGCGAAAACGCCTTCTCTATCCCTGCCAACAACCCCAGCTATGTGGTGGATTATGTCCCCACTGCTAACGGTGAGTACACCTTCTCCACCGAGCAGTCTGAGGATTTCATCATCTCCATCGACATCGACGGCACTGCCTACACTCTGGACGGCAGCTTGACTCTGGAGTTGGAGAGCTACATCCCCGTTCGTTTCTACATCTCTCCCATCGGTGTCACCGGCGACATCGTTCTGACCGTCACTCCCCCCAAGGCCGGCACCGAGGGCAACCCCCACTGGCTGGAGGTTGACACCCTGTACGAGATCAACGGCACCGAGCCTACCTACTTCCAGGTGGACGGTTCTCTGTCCGGCAATGAGCTGCTGATTGAGTCTTTCAACGGCACCGAGCTGACCATCACTCTGGACGGCGTGGAGTACATCACCAAGGGCGGCGCTCTGTATGTGCCTCTGGAGACCGAGAACTGGGTCATGAATCTGGTCATTTCTCAGACCAGCAGCGCTAAGAACACCGTATACTTCAGCGTTGAGTACGCCGAGGGCACCGAGCAGAATCCCATCAAGCTGGTTGGCGGCGACAATGAGATCTCCATCCCCGAGGGAGTGGAGGGCTACTATTACGCCTACACCGTGGAGAAGGATGGCCTGCTGGTCGCCACTCCCGCCGCTGTGGACGGCATCAGCTATCTGTCCATGGCCAACGCCGATTACAGCAGTTATGCTTACTTGGATGAGGGCGCTTCTTCCATGATGATGCCCGTTACCGCCGGCGAGGTGATCACCTTTGAGTGCTATCCCCTGACCGACGAGGAGACCTGGGTCGCTCTGGGCGTGGACACCGTTCTGAACATTGCCGTTAAGAATCTGGCTTTGTTCAGCAATTTTGATTCCGGTGAGCTCCCCGAGGGCTGGAAGCTGACCACCGGCGGTCTGTCCGGTGTTAGTGACGATATCTCCAACAGCGGCTTCTACAGCTTGAAGCTGGAGGGCGACGCTTATGCGGAGATTCTGTATACTGCTCCCGTTGCCCAGATTGAGGGCGTTACCTACACTGTCGAGTTCGACGTTAATGCGATCACTTCCGGTGGCATTAACTTCCAGGTTAAGAGATGCCCCGGCGACGATCCCACAAAGGGCGGCAACCTGATGAACGAGTACATCGATGTGATTGGTGGAGAGTGGCAGCACTACACCTATACTTTCGATGCTGACATTCTTCCCGATCGCGACCACTTCTCTCTGCTGTTCGTTGTGGTCGACGGCACCGATTTCTATCTGGACAACGTTTCCGTTACCTACACTGAGAAGTCCGGCGATCCCTCCTTTGACGGTTACATTTACAATGGCGACTTTGAGACCGGCAAGGTAGAGCCCTGGGATAACCTGTGGGGTTCCTGCCCCACCGTCGAGATCATCTCCGGCGGTAAGGACAGCGACTACGCTCTGCACGTGGTTTCCGGTCAGTGGCTGCACGTCCGTCAGACCGGTATCGCTGTTGAGCCCAACACCGATTACAAGATCACTGCTTGGGCCAAGGACGCCAAGGATATGTCCCTGCTGGTCAAGGACGGCGGCGATACTAAGGATCTGAAGAACGCGGGTGTCAACGCCGGCGCGGAGTGGACTCAGTTCACCGCTGAGTTCAATACCGGCGACTACACCACCATCATCTTCTCTCTGATGGGTAGCACTGCCGATGCTTACGGTACTTTCGATAACATCGTTATCGAGAAGATCGAGGGCGGCGACGATCCCGTGGATCCTCCTGTCGATGAGAATTTGGGCGAGAACATTTTTGCCGGCGGCGATTTCACTGACGGTGCTAATGATTGGAACCTTGACAGCGGCGGATCCACCATCGTTGCCGAGGACGGCGTGGGTCACATCGATTTCAATGCCGACTGGGGCTACGCTATGAAGGGAACTAGCGTTTCCTCCAACACGGATTACCGTCTGTCTTTCCGTGCTAAGGCTATCAACGGCTCCGGCATGAATGTGAACTTTAAGAACGGTAGCTGGGCTGATTGCGGTATTGATTCCTACAAAGGCAGTATTGCGGCCGATTGGACCGAGTACACCTATGACTTCAATTCCGGCGACAACAATTATCTGTTGTTGTTCTTCCAGTCCGGTCACTATGGCAGCGACGATTTCCAGGTTTGGATTGATGATATCCGTGTGCAGGAAATTCTGGCTACCGATCCCGGCGACGATCCCACCATCGATCCTCCCGTGGCTCCTGTGGTTCCCGAGAACGCCATCGTGAACGACAACTTCGACGACGGCGAGACTCAGGGCTGGTCCTCCAGCTCCACCATCGCTGTTGTGGATGGTGTTCTGGAGTTCCAGTGCACCCAGAACTGGGCCAACATCTACAAGTATGTTAACGCTATGAAGCCCAACACCGATTACGTGTACCGCTTCAATGCCCGCGCTAACATGAAGCAGACCATGAACATCAAGGTCAACAACAACTGGGCCGGTGATACCGGCAAGGGTAT
>JAFXFF010000017.1 GCA_017520705.1 Clostridia bacterium
GGATGAAGATTTGGTGCAGGAGGCGCTGATTGGTCTGCTGGCCGCGGTACGTACCTACCGTGAGGGCGGCGGCGCCACCTTCACTACATACGCCACTGCCTGCATCCGTCACCGCTTGTTATCGGTGGCACGGCGCTATGGTCCCGTCGCCGACCGCGAGGTGCCGATGGAGAACAGCCCCGAACTGCCGGACATCACCGCCGACCCCGCCCTGCGCCTACAGGAGCAGGAGGATCTGGGAGGATTGCTGGAGCGCCTGCGCACACGGCTGACCGAGCGGGAATATCGGGTACTGCTGCTTCGACTGGGCGACTGCTCCTATGCAGAGATTGCCGCTCGCTTGGGCATCACCCCCAAGGCGGTGGACAACGCCATCCAACGGATACGGCGCAAACTGATTTAGGCAACAACGGCATGCAGCCGTTTGCAATACGGGAAAGACCCGTATTATCATATCAAAGCGAGGTATAACCACATGTACGAGGACAAGACTTTAGTATGCAAAGAGTGCGGTAACGAGTTCATCTTCACCGCCGGCGAGCAGGAGTTCTACGCTGAGAAGGGTTTCGTTAACGAGCCCCAGCGCTGCAAGGCCTGCCGTGACGCCCGCAAGAATGCCGGCCGTCCCGCCCGCGAGATGCATGACGCTGTGTGCGCCAACTGCGGCAAGGAGTGCAAAGTGCCCTTCCAGCCCCGTGAGGACCGCCCCGTCTATTGCAGCGAGTGCTTCGCCAGCATGAAGGGCGAGAACTAATTTAATACATTAGTTTGACTAAGACCGTTCACCATCCGGTGAGCGGTCTTTTTCGTTGTCGCCACTTGACGAAACCGGAAAATATGGTAAAATAGTACCAATATGCAAAGAAGGAGGGGTATCGTGACGCTGACGATTTTGTTTGCTTGTCTGAGCGGACTGGCTATGACCGTTCTGTTCGCCCTTTGCCCCGCGCTGTCTTTCTGGTGGCGGTTGCCCATTTTTTTGGGCTTTTACGTGGCCATAGCGCTGTTGTACATCGCCATCCTGTTCGTCAGTTTTCTGCTGCTGCCCAAGGCAGATCCCTCTCCGCACACGCGGAGTGTTTGCCACCGCTGGATCGAGTTGACCCTCTCCTGGATTTTCGTAATGATCGGCTATAAGGTGACGGTGGAGGGCACCGACAAGCTGCCGAACACCCCCTATCTGCTGGTGGGCAACCACCGCTCCGCTTTTGACCCTCTCTGCACCGAGGCGGCGTTGGAGGACCACGACATCGCCTTTGTCTGCAAGCCGAGCGTGATGAAGATCCCCATCATCGGCAGGGTCTTGACCAAGCTGCGTTTTCTTGCCATCGACCGCGACAATGCCCGCAACGCCGTGACCACCATCAAGCGTGCGGCAGAGCTGATTACGGACGTAGGGCTGTCCGTGGGCATCTATCCCGAGGGCACGCGGAGCAAGGACGGCAATCTCCTCCCCTTCCACGCCGGATCGTTTAAAATTGCCAAACTGGCAAACTGTCCCGTGGCAGTGGCTACCATCCGCTACGAAAAGCGAGGCCTCCTGCCGTGGAATAAGCGGGTATCTATCCGCATCGTGGACGTGATGGACGTCGATTTCGTGACAAACAACAATACGGCTGCGTTGGCGGAACGGACCGAACAAACCATACGAGAAGACTTAGGATTGTAAAAGCAAAATCCCGGGAGGTATCCACGATACCTCCCGGGATTTTTGTGTCATCACGTCAAATTTCGGACAAATACTGTCGAATGTTTTTCAGTCCTCTGGCGATGGCGCTGATGCAATCCTCCATACCCTCATACTCCAGCGACACGTAATCGTCGTAGCCTGCCAACTTGAGGATACGCAGACACCGCTTGACGGGGATATCCCCCTCCCCCACTACGGCACCACCGAAATAGCGGCCGCCGCGGGTGGCGCTGCGGATAAAGGCGCCGGGCTCATCCCGCACGTACATATCCTTGATATGCACGTGGATGGCATAGGGTGCCACACGGGACACCGCCGTAGCGGGGTCCTCATCCACGCAGATGAAATTGCCCATATCCACCAACAGGCCGTAGTTATCGTGAGCCACGGCGTTACACAGCCGCTCCATACGGTCGCTGTCCTGAGAGATGATGCCGTGATTCTCGGTGCAGGTCATAATGCCCAAGGTCTCGCCGTACTCCGCCACCTGACGGGCATTTTCCGCTACCGTGGGCAGCATCCGATCAAAGCTGCGGTGATCCCCCTTTTTCTCCAGCCATCCGTAGGCGTCGTGGCGCATCACCTTGGCACCCAGAATGTGGGCGATATCCAACTGGCGCTTGAGCCGCTCCACCTCGGCGGCGTCTTTTTCCGCAGAGCCCCAATAGAGGCAGGCGCCCACGGCATAGGCGTTGATTTCGATGCCTACCCGATCCGCTTCGGCGCGGATCTTCTTGGCGTTCTCCACCTGCAGGGCATAATCCTCCTTGCCATCGATGTCCACAAACTCGATGGCGTCAAAACCCAACTCCTTTGCCTTGGCTACGCAATCAAACTGGGTCATCTTTCCCGCCCACACATACTGCATAAACGAATAGGAACTGACGGATACCTTCATAGCGCTACCTCCTTACAGGATGACCTCGTGACCGGTTTTGGCGGAGAGATAGATGGCATCCAGAATCTTCATCACCTCGATGCCGTCCTCGGCCTTGGCGCGGCACTCGGTGCCGTTGACGATGCAGTCCACAAAGTGGGCCATCTCCGCCGCAAACATCTCCTGCGACTCTTTATAGTTGGACGTATAGACGTTAAAATCGGTGAGGAAATCGTTGTATTCGCCGTAGATCTTCACCCCGTTGGACAGATCCAGGCCGCCCTTGGTACCGTACAGGACCTTATTACCTGCACCCTCACCGTGGAGGCTGTAGGAGGTCTCCAGCTGGGTGACGGCGCCGTTATCGTAGCGGATGAGCGCCACCGCGAAGTCCTCTACGTCGCAGGGGTCGTCGGGCTTGGCATCGCGGGGGATCCATCCCACGTTATTCTTCAGATGGGGGCGATTGCCCAGCTTGTCGTAGCTGGCGGCGTACACGCTCACCGGCTTGGGATTGCCCATGAGGTAGCGGGTCAGGTCGATGACGTGGACGCCCAGGTCGATGACGGGGCCGCCGCCGGAGCGGGACTTGTCGCCGAACCAGCCGCCGGGGTTGCCGTGGCGGCGGATATACTGCGCCTTGGAATAGTAGATATCCCCGATGTAGCCCTTGTCAATGAAATCCTTGGCGATTTTGGCCTCGTCGGAGAAGCGCAGCACGAAACCGATCATCAGCAATTTGCCGTTCTTCTCGGCGGCCTCCTGCATGGCTACCGCCTGCTGGGCGTTGTAGGCCATGGGCTTCTCACACATCACGTGGAGGCCCGCATTCAGCGCCTTGATGGCGCACTCGGCGTGGTTGCAGTTCCACACGCACACGTCGGCGGCGTCCAGTTCGGGCAGATCCGCCAGCATGGTGTCCACGTCGGTGTAGCGGCGGGTAATGCCGTATTCATCCGCCGTCTCATTGAGACGCTGCTCGTTGATATCGCAGATGGCGTACACCTCTACGTTCTCCATCTTTCGATAACTCTGAATATGGGCGTGAGAGATATTACCCGCACCAATAAGAGCAATTTTCACCTTATCCATAATCGTTTGCCTCCTCAGTTTTCACGAATGGTTTTGGTTAGGAAATCAAAAGCCGTTTGGATATCCGCGGCGGGGGTATCCCCCACCTCGCGCTCGATGGTGAGGAAGCCCCGATAGCCGATGTCCTCCAGCGCCTTAAGGTAGTTGGGGAAGTCCACCTGACCGGTGCCCAGCGGCACCTCCTCAAACAGTTGGATACCCCGCAATTCCTCCGGCATAGGCGTGACGCCGTAGAAATATTCGGGCTTGGTTTTATACAGCAGTCTGCCGTCTTTGGCGAGGTGTGGACGATGTAATCCCGCAGGGTGTATACCGCCTGCACGGGATCGTCGCCCAGCACCATACGCAGGTTGGCGGGGTCCAGATTCACCGCCACGCCGCGGGAACCGAGGGCATCCAGGAACCCCTTGAGGGTCACCGCCGTCTCTGGTCCGGTCTCTATGGCGAAGTGGGCGCCTACGCTGTCCGCGTACCGCGACAGCTCGTAGCAGGCCTCCTGCATGATCTTGTACCGCTCCTCGGTGGGGTCGGTGGGCACCACGCCGATGTGGGTGGTGACGATATCCGTCTCCAAATCCTTTGCCAGATCCAGAATGCGCTTGGACTTCTCGATGAGCTCAGGATTCAACTCCTTATTGCCGAAGCCGCGGCCCAGATCGCCGCACAGAGCGGAGAAGACCAATCCCGCACTCTTGACCTCGTCCAGCAGGGCCCGTCTGGCCGCCGCCGTCAGATTCTCAGGTGCATTTTCGCCGTAGGTGGCGTACATCTGGATGCCCTGAGCGCCCATAGCCGCCGCCTGTCGGATGGCGGTACTGCGATCGGTACGGAAAGATTCCAGAATCACGCCGATGGGAAATCGGTACATACACTTCACTCCTCTGTAAAAAGATATTGCATTTTTGCTATTTTCATTTTATAATCAAAACAGGCGAAAAACAAGCCTCGATATTGACAAAAACTAACACAATCTTGCTACAGGAGTCATTATGCTGAAAACCACCTACGAGACCCACCAATGGGCGGATCCGCTTCTGCCCCTCATTTTCCATACCAATGTCGTCGTGTGGGAAAACTCTGCGCCCAACTGGCATGAAAACGTTGAATTGCTCCTTTGCCTGTCGGGAGAGGGTTACGTCAAGTGCGACACCGAGACCTTGGACTTCACCCCCGGCACGCTGGTGGTGGTGAATTCGGGTGTGCTCCATTCGGTACACAGCCAAAGTGAGGTGACGTACCATTGTCTCATCATCGGCAACACATTCTGCAAGGAAAGCGGACTGGACATGACCAAGATCCGCCTACGGGACAGCCTGCAGGACGCGAGGATAACCGCCCTGTTTTTCACCGCGGCCGACGCCATACGCTCCCACAAGGAGTGCCCGCAGCTCTACACCGCCGCCCGTGTGCGGTGCGCCCTACTGGCGTTGCTGGCGGAATTGTGCCAGCACCACACCGCCGCAGACAGCACCCAAAACACCCCCGTCTCCCCCTCGGTGGATTGGGTCAAGAATACCATCCTGTATATTAAGAACCACCTCTCCGACAAGCTGACGCTGGACGCCATCGCCCGCCACGTGGGCATCAGCAAATACCACCTCTCGCGGGAGTTTAAGGACCTGACGGGACAGACGGTGTTTGAGATGGTGAATCTCATCCGTTGCAAGGAGGCCAGACGGCTGATCGTCAACGGTGCCTCAGTATCCGAGGCCGCCGCCGCCTGCGGATTCGAGAACGCCTCCTATTTCTCCCGCTGTTTTAAGAATCTGTTCGGCGTGCTACCCTCCAAATGCAAGAGATAGAACAAGAGCCGATGGGCAGTTGCCCATCGGCTCTTTCTTATTTCACAAACAAATCATATGCGTTATCCCACAGAATCTTACGGAATTCCTCCTCGGAGAAATCCATCGAAAGCAGGGTCGCCAGCTCCTTGTCCGCCGCCCACATGGGATAATCGGTGCCGAACAGCACACGGTCGGCACCCCAGCGGCGGATGAGTTCCTCTGCCTTTTCCACCGTCAGGCGGAAGAAGGAGGACGAGCAGTCCACGTACAGGTTGGGCGCGTGCCCCAGCTTATCGCAGGCCTCCTCCCAGATGGAATAGCCCGCCAAATGGGCGCCGATGAAGGTGAGATCTTGGTAGATCTCCAACACCGGCAATAAGCGGTTTGGATTGGAATAATCGTAGCGGTCATCCCCGGTGTGCAGAAGGACGGGAAGGTGATGCTCTTCGCACAATTCGTAGATTTTCAGACAACGGTAGTCGTCGATCTTAAATGCCTGAATGTCGGGATGCATTTTGATGCCGCGCAGACCCAATTCCAGAATGTGCTCCACGTCCCCTTTGATGTCGGCGCTGTCGGGATGGAGGGTACCCAGCCCCGTAAAGCGGCCCTCCCCCTCTGCCACGGTGCGGGCGATGAACTCGTTGATGCTCTTCACCTGCTTCGGGGTCGTCGCCACCGACTGGATGACACAATGATCCACCCCTGCGGCAATCTCCTTGTCCAGCAGGGTCTCCACCGTACCGTCATACACCGAGGTGACACCGTAAAAGGCATCGGTGCCCCCCACCGCCTTGGCGGCGATGGCGGCAGGATACACGTGACAATGGGCGTCCATCACTTTATATTGTCCGATCATTTGCCCTCACCTGCTTTGATCCATTCTTCCGCTTCTTCTCTCATCTTATACTTGAGGATCTTGCCTGCCGCATTCATGGGGAATTTCGCTACAAAGCGAATGTACCGCGGTACCTTATGCCGTGCCATATGGGCGGCGATGTAGGCGGTCATTTCCCCTGCCGTCATCTCCTCACCGTCCTTGAGGATGACACAGGCCATGATCTCCTCGCCGTACCGCTCATCCGGCACGCCGATGACCTGCACGTCCCGTACCTTAGGACAGGTGTAGATAAACTCCTCGATCTCCTTGGGGTAGATGTTCTCACCGCCGCGGATGATCATATCCTTCAGACGACCGGTGATATTGTAGTTGCCGTCGGGACGGCGGCAAGCCAGATCACCCGTGTGCAACCAGCCATCCTTGTCGATGGCCTCGGCAGTGGCGGCGGGCATCTTGTAGTAGCCCTTCATAATGTTGTAGCCACGGGCCACAAACTCGCCGTTGACCCCATCGGGGCAGTCCGCCCCCGTCTCGGGGTCGATGATCTTGCACTCCACGTGGGCAAAGGCGCTGCCCACCGTCTCGGTGCGCACCTCTAACGAGTCGTAATAGGTGCTCATGGTGCAACCCGGCGCGGCCTCGGTCTGGCCGTACACCGACACGATCTCACGCATGCCC
>JAFXFF010000001.1 GCA_017520705.1 Clostridia bacterium
GTTGTCGCTTTTGTACGAGCTCCAGAACTGGGCGGTTTTGGTCACCTTGTCGAAAGAAAGACCCCAGGTGACGGCATCCACGTCAAACATCAGGTTGTAAAACTCGGCGCCCTTCTTTGCCAGCGCACTGCCGGTGGCGTGGATATAGCTGCGCAGGGTATTCATCAGGGAGGCGCGGTTGGGTATGGTAGTGGGCACAGCTTCCACGGTGGCAAAGCCCATACGGTGCAGGCGCCAATAGTTGTTTTCACGCTTATACTCTATGGCCACCGTCAGATCCACGTCCACGTAGTCGTTGCTGGCCACAGCGGATACCGAAAGCTTGGTGAAATCACCTTCCTTGACCTCGGTGAGAATCTTTAAACTGGAGAGGGTAGCCTTCCCTTCGGCGTGGGTAAACGTGTATTTGCTCTCATACTGTTCCAGTATGTCGGCGGCGATGCGGGCATCGTTGAGCTCGATGGTTTGGTTGAGATTCTCGTCTTTACAGCCGGTGGCTACGGGCAGCAGCATCACACAGCACAGGATCAGAGCAAGCATTCGTTTCATAGCAGTTCACCTTTTCACTTTCTGCGGAATTTACCAGCCCATTATAGCAGAGGGAACGGCACTTTGCAAGGAGTTTTCCGCTTTCGGCGGAAAATGTGTTGAAAAAGCTGTTGCGATAGGCTATAATTCAGATAGGATCTCCGTGAAAATACAATATATCATAGGAGTGAGACGGGATGAAAAAACATTGGGCAAGCAAATGGATGGCCGTATGCTTAGCGCTGACGCTGTGCGTGGGCGGCGTGTCTGTGGGTGTGATCCCTGCGGCGGCTGAGACAGCCCCTGCGGCGGAGAAGACCACGCTGCTGCAGCAGGTGCTGGAGCAGGATGGCTTCCTCAACGGCATCGACTACATGTGGATCGACGACGGCCACACCTTCTCGGATAATCAGCTGTACGGTTTCGACACCAACACCTTCAGCGACGGCGACGGAGCCGCCACCGTGTACAGCGATATGATCAATATCAAGGCGCTGGGCTACAACTGCGTCCACATCATGGCTCAGGGCGGCCGTATGGAGGGCGTTCAGTTTGACGCCAACGGTCATATTTTGGGCTTGTCGGACGAATACAAGAAGAATTTCCGCCGCTATCTGGAGATTCTGGACGAGACGGATATGAATTTCGCCGTCTTCCTCCAGTTCCATACCACCAAGATCTATTCGGAATTGGGTAAGGAGGCGTGGGACCGCGCCACCCAGTATTACGGCGACGATGCCGTGCGTAAGGAATATATGACGCTGGTCATGACCCCCATTCTGGACATCCTCAAGGATTTTCAGCACCGCATCCTGTTCCTCTCCTTGGGCGATGAGCTGGAGAATGAGATCAACGACGTGTCGCTCGACTGGAACTACGACAACGACCGCGGCGTCTACGGCGTTTCCTTTGAGGATATGTACGGCTTTTACTCCGACCTCAACGACCTGTGCAAGAAAACCATGCCCGACATCCCCCGCACCATCGGCGGCAACTCGGATTTCCTCTATAAGTACAGCGAGCTGGATCTGGACGCCATGGGTCGCAACCGCTACACCCAGTACGGCACCGATTTGGAGCCCATCTCCCATTACAAGACGGGTCTGCCCATGTATTTCCCCGAGTGGGGCATCGCCTGCTGGGTGTACGATATGGATTACGACACCTTTATCCAGCGCAACCTGACCATGCTGGATAAGATCAAGGAGGAGGGCTATTTCGGCGCCTTCTTCTGGCGGTATGAGCATACCCAAAAGAGCGACGCGGAGCTCACCATGTACAACACCTACTGGGAGTACCCCTCGGATTATAACCGAATGGCCACCGCCTTCGCCTACGAGGCGCTGGACGACCTCTACGAGCGGCAGGGCAAGACCCCCGCTCTGGATACCCCCGCCATGTTTGCCTACCACGGCGACGGTCTGGTGACCTGGCTCACCTCCCGTCAGGGGGATACCTTCGATCTGGAGCGCTCTCTGGACGGCGGCAAGACCTGGACCAAGCTGCTTTCGGGCGCCAACAAAAAGGATCATCTGGCCCCCCGCAACAATGAAATCGGTTATTACAAGGACACCTCCGTCAAGGAGGGGGCCAAGGCGCTCTATCGCGTCAAGGCCTACGCCAAGGGCGGTAAGAGTGCCCTGTCCGACCCCTCGGTGCAGGTGACCCACGGCAAGACCACCTCCGGCGGCAGCAATGCCGGCACAGACGATCAGCCCGTGCAGGTGGATCCCTCCAAGAATCTGCTGAAGAACGGCGGCTTTGAGGATGGCCTCAACGGCTGGACCCCCAACAGCAACGTGACCTACAAGCATCTCACCGGCGGTCAGGGCCATGAGAGCGACGGCGCTCTGATGATCCACGACGGCACCAACCGCTGGGGTCGTATGCAGCAGGACTTCCGTGTGGAGGAGGGCAAGGTCTATCGCGTCACCTTCAGCTATCGGGACGTCAATCAAAAGGGCGATTCCGCCATGTCCGTGGTGTTCTCCACCGACGGCAAGACCTACGATAACGCCACTGCCTTCACCGTCCCCTTTGGCAGTAAGAATACCGCGTGGCATACGGTGGACGTCACCTTCACCTCCGGCAGCTACACCTACGCCCGCATCCGCTTTATGCCCAATGTGGGGGAGGGTGCGGAAAAGCACATCGACAACGTTCACGTGGAGCTGGTGGGTGACGATACCAACCTGATTCAAAACGGCTATTTCTCCAAGGGCAGCGAGGGCTGGACCTTGGGCGCTTGGAATGGCGGCGTCTGCAAGATAGCCCAGGGGGTCGGCCCCGACGGCAGCGCGGCGGCGATGCTCAGCGGCGAAACGGCTTACACCGCCGAATTGTCCACCGCCATTATTAAAGTGGAGAAGAATACCGATTACGAGCTGACCTACCGTCTCAACTGTGCACTGGGTGCCACGGCGGGCGTCTATATCAAGGGCGGCACCTCTTCTTCCGCCAATAAGGAGATCGACACCTTCTGGCCTGTGACCGAGCCGGGCATGTGGCAGCAGCAAACCATCCGCTTCAACAGCGGCGACTATGCCTATGTGCGCATTTGCTTTGCCAACGCTGTGGACGGTGAATTGTATATGGTGGACGACGTGGCGCTGCGTCAGATGACCTCCCAGCCTGTCCGCTACAACGTCACCGATTACGCTCCCACCGATCTGGTTGCCAAGAATGCTGCTGCCAACCTCATCACCGACAGCGGCTTTGAAAAGGGTAACGGCAATTGGAACGGGAAGACCTTGGTGGACGGATCCGCCGTTAAGGTGGTCAAAAACGCCTCTGTCGCCCATTCCGGCTCCGCTTACCTGAGCTTTACGGGCAAGAGCAAGACCGCCCGCAACACCGCCGTGTTCTATGTGGACGTGAAGCCCTACACCGAGTACACCTTCTCCGCTTGGGTGCGTAGCATCGGTATGGGCAAGAGCAACGACGGCTCGGTCACCTTCGGTATCATCGACCCCGACACGGGGTATTACTTAGTGGGCGAGCCCTTAGCCCCCGAAGCAGGCCCTCAGCTGGATTTCTCCACCGAACGCTCCTTGGTGCCCACCGCCTTTGACGATTCCTGGCATCTGCGCGGTATGACCTTCAAGACCGAGGATATGACCCGCATCGGCATTCAGATCTCCGGTTTCAACACCCAGTTGTATATGGATGATCTGACTCTGTGCCCGGCCTCCGAAGCCACTCAGTATATGGCTCCCGAGAATGGCTACGGTATGCAGAATAAGATCTATACCGGCGAGCTGGGTTGCGCAGAGGAGGACAATTTACTGCGCAATTACAATCTGGAGAGCAAAAACCTCTCTTTCTGGTCGGATGTGCAGGGCTACGGCCGCTTCGTGCAGGTGGCCGACGCCTCCCGGTGGGGCTATGGCCGGGCGCTGAAATACACCGCCTCCGATCCCACCCGCGGCAACATCTACGTCAAGTGGGTGGATATCAAGCCCGATACCGATTACGTCCTCACCTTCAGCCTGAAGGTGACCAAGGATGGCGAGGGCTCCTTCGGCTTGCTGGACGGCAAGCTGCTCGACCCGCATATGTTTGCGGCCATCGGCTTCTCCACCGACCTCTTCGAGGAGGCGGAGGAGGAGTGGCTGACCATGGCCTTCTCCTTCCGCTCCGGTGTACATACCCGTGTGGGCTTGGCCATCACGGATGACGGCGGCGAGGCCTACCTGGATAACCTGCGTCTGTTTGAGAAGAGCAAGGCCATCCCTCTCGCCAATAACAACGCCTCCAACCCCGAGGATGACAAGCCCACCCCCGAGGATCCCACCGATCCCGACGATCCCGCCGATCCGGATGCCCCGACCGATCCGGATGCCCCGACCGATCCCGACGACCCCACCACCGATCCCGACGTTCCTTCGGATGATCCTGCCGACCCCGACAGCGACACGGGAGATTCCGCCGACGCGGACGCGGATGCCGACGGCAAGGTGAACAAGGACACCGACAAGGATAACGGATGGCTGTGGATCGGCTTGTCTGCAGGTGGTATCCTGCTCATCGGCGGTGGCGTTTTCGCCTTCCTTTGGTGGCGCAAGAAGAGATCCGCCCCCACAGCAGCAGAGGGATCCACGCAGCAGGATGCTTGATGGCGGTAGAATGGCACTTTGCCGTCTGATCCCGCACCGAATGTGGATGTGGAAAAAACAAAGAGCAAAAATCTCGTTTTCGTATTGAAAAGAAAGAGCCGATGCGTTATAATACTGACGTATCGGCTCTTTTCCGAGCCAAGGCTTTTTAAGGAGAGAAAAACAACTATGAAATTAGGTATCGTGGGACTGCCCAATGTGGGCAAGTCTACTCTGTTTAACGCCATTACCAACGCCGGCGCCCAGAGCGCCAATTTCCCCTTCTGCACCATCGACCCCAACGTGGGTGTGGTGGCGGTGCCGGACAGCCGTCTGGACGCCCTACAGGAGATGTACACCGAGGGCACCAAGGTGCCGCCCATCGTTCCCGCCGTCATCGAGTTTGTGGACATCGCCGGCCTCGTTAAGGGCGCCAGCAAGGGCGAGGGCCTGGGCAATAAGTTCCTGGGCAACATCCGCGAGTGCGATGCCATCGTCCACGTGGTGCGCTGCTTTGAGAATGACGACATCATTCACGTGGAGGGCAGCATCGACCCCCTGCGCGACATCGAGACCATCGATCTGGAGCTCATTTTCTCGGATATGGAGATGGTGGAGCGCCGCATCGCCCGCGTCACCAAGGATCTCAAGGGCGACAAGAGCCTGCAGAAGGAGCTGGATTTCCTCAAGCGCTTGCAGGCGCTGCTGGAGGAGGGTAAGGCCGCCCGCGCCCTCGATTGCGACGAGGATGAGGTGGGTATGATGGGCCAGATGGCGCTGCTTACCTCCAAGCCCATCATCTACGCCGCCAATCTGTCGGAGGACGATTTCGTGGGTGGCGAGCCCACCGGCAACCCCCATTATCAAAAGGTAGCGGCCTTAGCCGCCGAGCAGGGCGCCGAGGTTCTGCCCATCTGCGCCCAGATGGAGGCGGACATCGTGGATATGGACGCCGAAGAAAAGCTGATGTTCCTCTCCGAGTTGGGCCTTTCCGACTCCGGTCTGGACCGACTCATACAAAAGAGCTATCATTTGCTGGGCCTCATTTCCTTCCTCACTGCGGGTGAGAAGGAGGTCCGCGCCTGGACCATCTGCCGAGGGTGGAAGGCACCCAAGGCGGCAGGCCGCATCCACACCGACTTCGAGCGGGGCTTCATCCGCGCCCAGGTTATCGCCTTTGACGACCTGATGGCCTGCGGTAGCCTCGCCAATGCCCGCGGCAAGGGCCTGGTCCGCACCGAGGGCAAGGAGTACGTGATGCAGGATGGCGACGTGGTCGAGTTCCTGTTTAACGTGTAAAAACCACATACTAAATCGCTAAAAAGCCGACGGCAACGCCAGTTGCCGTCGGTTTTTTTGTCTTTTTGCGCAAAAAATGGGGAAAATTTTTATACCTTTTCAAGAAAAAGGAAAAATTACCTATTGATTTTTTGAAAAACACCCCTTATAATGGGCATAAGTGGAGAAATGTGCATCGAAGTGGTGCAAAGTGGTGAATTTCCACACTTTCCACAGAGTTTTCCACAGTCCCGTGGAGCAGGGGTGGGGAAACCCCACCCATCACGCACAAGGAGGTGACAGGGAATATGATGCTGTACGGACGTTTTGAACACAATATGGATGCCAAGGGGCGCATCTTTGTCCCTGTCAAGCTGCGGGAAAAATTAGGCGAGACCTTCATCGCCGCCTGTGTGTTGGACAAGTGTGTCAGCCTGTATTCCATGGAGGAGTGGGACAGCCTCTTGCAGAAGATCACCGAGGCCCCCATGGCCGAGACCCGCAAATTGTTGCGCAAGGTGACCGAGTCCGCCGAGGACGTGACCCCCGACGCACAGGGACGTATCCTACTGAACAAGAATTTGATTGCCCACGCCGGATTGGAGAAGCTGTGCCTGATCGTCGGTGCCGGTCGCCGTGCGGAGATCTGGAACCCCGCCGTCTACGATGAGGTGATGGCGGATATGACCGACGACAAGTTGGAGGAAGAATTCATCAAATACGGGTTCTAAGTGAGGTGGCATCGATGGCTCAGCAAACCTATCACCTCCCGGTGCTGCCGGAGCAGACCATTGAGGCGCTGGGCATCCGACCCGACGGCATCTACTTGGATGGCACGGCCGGAGGAGGCGGACACTCCTATTTGATCGCCTCTCGTCTCACCACGGGTCGCCTGATCTCGCTGGATCAGGACCCCGACGCCATCGCCGCGGCAGGTGCCCGTCTGCAGGGCTTGCCCGCCACGCTGGTGCAGACCAATTTTGTGCATATGCGTCAGGCGCTGGACGAGCTGGGCATCGACGGGGTGGACGGCATTCTGCTGGACATCGGCGTGTCTTCTCACCAGTTGGACGCACCCGAGCGCGGTTTTTCTTACCATTACGACGCCCCGCTGGATATGCGGATGAGTCAGCAGGGGACCACCGCCGCCGATTTGGTGGCTACGCTGGACGAGCGGCAACTGGCCGACATCTTCTGGCGCTACGGCGAGGAGAAGTTCTCCCGTCCCATCGCCCGCGCCATCGTGCGGGAACGCGAAAAAGCCCCCATTGAAACCACCCTGCAGCTGGCAGACGTCATCAGCCGTTCGGTGCCCGCCGCGGCCCGCCGCGACGGCCACCCCGCCCGTCGGGTGTTTCAGGCGCTGCGCATCGCCGTCAATGGCGAGCTGGATTGCCTGTCCTCTGCGCTGGACACCGCCTTCGATTGCCTGAATGTGGGTGGTCGCTTGGCCATCATCACCTTCCACTCGTTGGAGGACGCGATGGTGAAAAATCGCTTTCAGGAATTCCGGCAAGGTTGCATTTGCCCTCGCGAGTTGCCGGTGTGCGTCTGCGGACGCACACCCGCCGCCGCGCTGATTACCAAAAAGCCCGCCACCGCCACCGAGGCGGAGCTGGCGGAGAATCCCCGCAGCCGCAGCGCCAAATTGCGTTGTGTAGAAAAGATACACGAAAGATATAAGGATTAAAAATCGCCTATACTATGAAAGGAGGTAGACTCTATGGCACACACCGGTACCGCTTATGATTTAGAACTCTTCAGCGACCGCAAGCCCCATCTGGTGGAGATGAAAAACACCAAAAAGGCGGAGGAGGACACCCGCCGCCGCGCCCATCGCCAGTCGGTGCTCAGCCTGCTGGTCTACCTCGCCGTTGCCGCCGTTGCCATTGTGCTGGTGGGCTATTTCATCACCTGCAACGTCCGCCTCACCGAGATGAATAAGGCCATCAAGGACAAGCAGGCGCAGCTCAGCGCCCTGCAGTCTGAGGAGGTCCGCCTCAAATCCGAGGTGGCAGGGCTCACCTCGGCCGAAAAGGTGAATACCTACGTGCAGGAGAATGGCCTGGGCCCCATCAACGGCAATCAGATTTATTACATTGAGGCACAGGAACAGGACCGGGTGTCCATTCCTCAGGAAGAGGGCAATTGGTTCCAGCGGGCGTGGAACGCCATCGTGGATTTTTTGTCATAAGGTGGGGAATACCCATTTGGGGCGTCATATTGCGCGCCTGACCGCATACCTATGTACAGGCAGCATCGAGAGTTGAGACGCACGCGATCTTGACTCTCGTTTTGTTGTTTTTATCCCCCGTGTCGTAAGAGGTCAAAAACCGCCGAAAACGGCCGTTTTTCCTGCTTTTACGCCCCATTCTACGGAAAGGAGACCGCTTTTTATGGATAAACAACCGAAAAATACCCCCACCACCCGTACCCCCACCCGTCAGATGCGTGTACGGGCACGGATCGTGTTGGTGATGGTGGCGGTGCTCTTTTTCGCCGCCAATATCGCCAAATTGTGTCAGCTTCAGCTGGTCGAGGGTAAGGATTGGCAGAAACGGGCGGTTTCCCAGCAGATGAGCGATACGGTGGTCACCGCTAAGCGCGGCCCCATCTACGATGCCAATATGCAGCCCTTAGCGGAGTCGGCGGACGTATGGAAGATCATTATGTCGCCCAAGAATATCGCCGCCTGCGATTGGAAGCGTATGGAGGGCGTGAACGAAAATCAAGCCCTCTCCAACGATGAGGCGGTGCTGCTGATGCGTCGGCGCATCGCCACCGATCTGTCCGAGATGTTTGGATTGGATTACGATAAATTGTATCAGCAGACCGGCAAGATCGGCTCTCAGTACGAGGTCATCCAGTCTAAGGTTGAGTATAAAGAAAAGACCGCCTTCGCCGAATGGGCGGAGAAAAACGGTCTGTCCAAGGCGTTTTACATCATCACCGACTACAAGCGGTATTATCCGCAGGGCAGTTTGGCCTCCACCATCCTCGGCTTCACCGGCACCGACAATGCCGGCTTGGAGGGCTTGGAGGCGAAGTACAATTCGGTGCTGTCCGGCACCCCCGGCCGCATCATCACCGCCCAAAACGGCATCGGCGACCAGATGCCCACCGATATGGAGTACACCAAGGTGGTGGATGCGTTGGACGGTTACGGGCTGGTCACCACCATCAATTCCACCGTACAGATGTACACCGAAAAGTATCTGGCAGAGGCGGTGGAGTCCACCGGTGCCCTGCATCGCGGCGTGGCCATCGTGATGGATGTGAATACCGGCGCCATTTTGGCCATGGCGACCAAGGGGGATTACGACCCCAACGAGCCCTTTACCATTGCCGATCCCGACACCAAGGCACTGGTGGCCACCCTGTCGGGTGACGAAAAATCCGAGGCCATCTACGCTGCCCGTCAGCTTCAGTGGCGCAACAAGGCCATCACCGACTCCTACGAGCCCGGCTCGGTTTTTAAGGTGTTTACCACCGCCATGGGCTTGGAGGAGAATCTCATCTCCGAGAACACCACCTACACCTGTACCAATGCGTACAAGGTGGAAGGCTGGCCCTATCCCATTCGTTGCCACGTCTATCC
The DNA here is from genome assembly GCA_017520705.1 of Clostridia bacterium. Classification (GTDB taxonomy): domain Bacteria; phylum Bacillota; class Clostridia; order Oscillospirales; family Acutalibacteraceae; genus UBA5905. The sequence goes on from JAFXFF010000001.1 coordinate 9,499, forward strand.
CAACAAGCACGGTGCGCTGAATCTCCCCGACGCCATCTCCAAGTCCTGCAACCCCTACTTTATGCAGCTGGGCCTGAAGATCGGCGCCCCCACCTTCTTCAAGTATTTCAACGGCTTCGGTTTCACTGAAAAGACCGGCGTGGATATGAACGGCGAGCAGGATTACCGCATCTTCCACTCTCTGGAGACCCTGCAGAATTCTGAGGCATCCTTGGCTACCGCCTCCTTTGGTCAGACCTTCCAGGTCACCCCCATTCAGATGATCACCGCCATGTGCGCCATCGCCAACGGCGGCAAGCTGATGACCCCTTACGTGGTGTCGCAGGTGCTGGACGCCGAGGGCAACGTCATCTCCGCCACCCAGCCTAAGGTGAAACGGCAGATCATTTCGGAGGACACCTCCGACCGCATCTGCAAGATCTTGGGGGACATCGTCAATGGCGGTGGCTCCAAAAATGCCTATGTGGCGGGCTACCGCGTGGCGGGTAAGACCGGTACTTCCGAGAAGCGGGCCACCGTGGAGAACACCGAGGACGTGATCGCCTCCTTCAGCGGCTTTGCCCCCGCGGACGATCCTCAGGTGGCGGTGCTGGTGCTGTTGGACGATCCCCAGACCGAGATCCGTTACGGCGGCACCCTCTCCGCCCCCGTGGCACAGAAGATTTTCGAGTCCATTATGCCCCATTTGGGCATTGAGCCCTCCTACACCGAGGATGAGCTGAACACCCTGTCCCGCATCACCCCCGATGTGACGGGACAGACCACCTCCGTGGCACAGACCAAGGTCTCCAATGCCGGCTTGAAGGCCACCCTTGTGGGCAAGGGAGACAAGGTGGTTATGCAGGTGCCTGCGGCGGGCGAGACCATTCCCGCCGGTGGTACGGTGCTGCTGTACACCGAGCAGACCGACGCCGAGGCGGTGACCGTCCCCGATTTCACCGGGCTGACCATCACCGAGGTCAATGCCCGCGCCTCCCGTTTGGGGCTCAATGTGCAGATGACCGGCCTCGTCAGCGGCTCCGCCGATGCGGCCATCTCCAACCGCCAGAGCGTCAAGGAGGGGGAGACGGTGCTCAAGGGCACGGTCATCGAAGTCAATTTCTACTATCAAGATACGGAAGAGAACTGATTCCTAAGAGAACGAATTCCCGAGAGGATGAGAAACGATGAAATTGTACGATTTGCTGGCGGATACCGGCATTTCCCTCGGCTTTCTGAAAGAGGATGCCGAGATTGTGTCCATCACCTGCGATTCCCGCCGTGTGGAGCCGGGTTGTCTGTTTGTGTGCATTGAGGGCACCGCCGTAGACGGTCACCGCTTTGCCGAGGCCGCCCAGCAGGCGGGTGCCACCGCCGTGGTGGTGCAGCGGGATCTGGGGCTTCACACCCAGCTGATGGCGGAGAACACCCGTATGGCCTGGGCGCAGATCTGCGCCAACTGGTTTGGGCACCCCGCCTCCCGGCTTAAGATGGTGGGCGTCACCGGCACCAACGGCAAGACCACCACCACCACCCTCATCAAGTCCATGCTGGAATACGAGGGGCACAAGGTGGGTCTCATCGGCACGATCCACAATCTCATTGGCGATCGGGTGTTGCCCGCCCGCCACACCACCCCCGATCCCTACGATCTGCAGAGCCTGCTGGCGCTGATGGTGGTGGAGGGCTGTGACTACTGCGTGATGGAGGTCTCCTCCCACGCCCTCGACCAGCGCCGTGTGGCCGGCTGTGTGTACGAGGTGGGTGTGTTCACCAACCTGACGCAGGATCACTTGGATTACCACGGCACGATGGAGAATTATATGCTGGCCAAAAAGGAGCTGTTCTCCCTCTCCCGCCACGGCATCGTCAATTACGACGACGCCTGGGCGTCCGCCATCAGCGATGGCGTGCCTTGCCCCCTGACCACCTACTCTGCCAAGGACGATGCCGCCGATTATGTAGCCCGCAACATCCGCTACCGCGCTGACGGCGTGGACTTCGAGCTGGTGGGCATCGGCCGGATCGGCCGTGTTCGTATGCAGATCCCCGGTCAGTTCTCGGTATACAACGGCCTGTGCGCCGCCACGGTTTGTCTTCAGTTGGGTATGCCTTTTGACCGTGTGGTGGAGGCGCTTTCCGCCGCCGCCGGGGTCAAGGGACGCGCCGAGGTGGTGCCCACGGGACGGGATTTCACCGTGGTCATCGACTACGCCCACACCCCCGACGGGTTGGACAATATCTGCCGCACCCTTAAGCAGTGCTGTACGGGTCGCCTGGTGACCCTCTTCGGTTGCGGCGGCGACCGCGACAAAACCAAGCGTCCCTTAATGGGCGCGGTGGCGGCCTCTCTGTCGGATTATCTGGTGGTCACCTCCGATAATCCCCGCAGCGAGGATCCCGCCGCCATCATCGCGGACATCGTGGCAGGCCTTGCCGATACCGCCACCCCCTATACGGTGGTGGAGAATCGTGTGGAGGCCATCCATTGGGCCATTGACCACGCACAGCCCGGCGACACCATCCTGCTGGCGGGCAAGGGTCATGAAACCTATCAGATTTTGGCTGATGAGACCATCCACCTGGATGAACGGGAAGTGGTGGCCGAGGCCTTAAATCGATAAAGTAAAGGAAGTAGGAGGAAAAGGATATGAATATTCTCAATACCGTAATACTGGCGGGTGCCGGTGTCGTCTCCTTCGTGATCGCCCTGGTACTGGGCAAATGCTTGATCCCTTGGTTGCATAAACTCAAATTCGGTCAGACCATCTTAGAGGACGGCCCCACCTGGCATCAGAAGAAGCAGGGCACCCCCACCATGGGCGGCATTCTGTTTATCGCTGGTTTCCTCGTGGCGGTGGCCGCGGCGGTGGTGGCGGTGTATACCATTAAGACCCCGCTGATCATTGAGCTCCCGAATGCGGAGATGCAAAACCTGCGGGTGCCGGATCTGCTCTCCTCTGTGGATGAGAAAATGCGCTTTTGGGGCGGTGTCGGTCTGGCGCTGGGCTGCGGCCTCATCGGCTTTGCCGACGATTACATCAAGGTGGTCAAAAAGCGCAATCTGGGTCTCACCGCCATTCAGAAGCTGCTGATGCAGCTGGTATTGGCCACCGCTTACGCAGTGCTGATGTACCTCTACTGCGGTAAGGGTATGTTCAATATCCCCTTCATCGGCACGGTGAATTGGGGCATTTGGTATATTCCTTTTACGGTGTTTGTGATCGTGGCTATGACCAACGCCACCAATCTGACCGACGGTGTGGACGGATTGTGCGGTGCCACCGGCTTTGTGGCGGCGCTGACCCTGCTGATGCTCAGCGGTCTGACGGGCTATCTGTCCATCGGCATTCCCGCCGTGGCGCTGGCCGGCGGTCTGGCCGGTTTCCTGATGTGGAATATCCACCCCGCCCAGGTGTTTATGGGCGATACCGGCTCTTTGTTTATCGGCGGTGCCCTCACCGCCCTTGCCTTTGGCATCAAGCAGCCTTTCCTGCTGGTGCCCATCGGCATCCTGTATATTGCCGAGAATCTGTCGGTGATCCTGCAGGTGGCTTATTTCAAGATTACCCACGGCAAGCGTCTCTTCAAGATGAGCCCTCTGCACCATCACTTTGAGATGTGCGGCTGGAGCGAGACCCGCATTGTGGTGGTGTTCACGCTGGTCACCTTCCTGGGCTGTGCCGGTGCGGTGGTTCTGCAGATCCTGGGCTGATGCTGCGCTGATTTTTCATTCTTAGTTTACAGAAAGGAGTGTACACGATGGCCTCTTCTCGAGCGGCGCGCCCCGGGTCTTCTTCCTCTGCACAGGAAAAAAACGGCAGCCAATTGCGTCGCAAGTTTTTCAATCTGGCGACGGGTTTTGATATGCACTTTTTTGTCCTGTTGATGATCGTGCTCATCGTGGGTTTGGCGACCCTGTATTCCGCCAGCCACGTGTACGCTTTTAATTACAACGACGGCGACAGCTTCTTTTATATCCGCAAGCAGGCGATCTTTGCGGCGTTGGGTCTGGTGGCGATGCTGGGTGTCTCTATGGTGGATTACCACGTGTTGCACCGTTTTGCGCTGCCGCTTTGGCTTGTCAGTCTTGGGCTGTTGGGCGCGGCGTTGGTGATGCCCTCCGCTACCGGCATCCGCCGCTGGGTGCATTTCGGCAGCATCTCCTTCCAGCCGTCGGAGATTGCCAAGTTTGCGCTGGTGCTGTTGTTGGCGCACTACATCTCCCTCAATTACAAGAAAATGAAAAAATTCACCACCGGCTTTGTGTTTCCCATTTTGGCGGTGGTGATCACCTGCGGTTTGGTGGTCATCGAGCCTCACCTGTCGGGCACTCTGCTGATTGCCATTCTCGGTTTCGCTATGCTGTTTATCGGCGGCACACGGGTGTGGTATCTGGGCGGCACCATCCTTTTAGGCTTTGCCGGTGTGTTGTTTATGGTGATGGTGCTGGGCTACGAGCAGGACCGCATCGCCGTGTGGCTGCATCCCTTGGAGTCCTTCGCCAATGAGATCACCTTTGCCGACGGCCTGTCGGGGCGCGACCACGCCTGGCAGACGGTGCAGTCGCTGTATGCCATCGGCTCCGGCGGTCTGCTGGGGCAGGGTCCCGGCAATTCCCGCCAGAAGCATTTGTTCCTTCCCGAGCCGCAGAACGACTTTATCTTCTCCGTCTTTTGTGAGGAGATGGGCCTCGTCGGTGCGGTGCTGGTGCTCGTTTTGTTTGCCCTGCTGATGTGGCGTGGCTTTAAGATCGCTATGAAGGCCCCCGATAAGTTCGGTTGTATGCTGGCGTTGGGTCTGACCCTGCAGATCGGCATACAGGTAGCCATCAACGTGGCGGTGGTATCCAACCTCCTGCCCAATACGGGCATCAGCCTGCCCTTCTTCAGCTACGGCGGCACCTCCATCCTGATGCTGATGGCCCAGATGGGCGTGGTGCTTTCTGTTTCACGACAATCCAAAATGGAGAAATTATAAAGGGGGAAATCCCTATGCGTATCTTGATGACCGGTGGTGGCACCGCGGGCCACATCAATCCCGCTCTTGCCATTGCCGAGATGCTGAAGCGGCAATATCCCGATGCGGAGTTTCTGTTTGTGGGTGCCAAGGGTCGTATGGAGACCCAACTGGTGCCGGCGGCAGGCTATCCCATCCGCACCGTCAGTGTGCGGGGCTTTCAGCGTCGCCTGAGTCTCAAAAACATTGGGCGCAACATTCTGGCGGCGGTGGATGTGTTCACCGCCTCTGCCGCTTCCGCCCGTATTATCAAGGAGTTTAAGCCCGATTTGGCCGTCGGCACCGGCGGCTATGTTTGCGGCCCCGTCCTGCGGGAGTGCCTCAAGCGGGGCATCCCCACGGCGGTGCACGAGTCCAACGCCTTCCCCGGTGTGACCGTGAAGATGCTGGGTAAGGAGGGGGCGCTGATTCTCTTGTGCAGCGAGGACGCCCGCCGTCACCTGCCCGAGGGGGTTCAGTCGGTGGTCACCGGCAACCCCATCCGTTCCGATTTCGTCACGCTGGATAAGGCGACGGCACGGGCCGAGCTGGGTGTGGACAGCCGCCCGCTGGTGCTTTCCTTTGGCGGCAGTCTGGGCGCTGCCCGCCTCAATGAGGCTATGGCTGAGGTGCTGCGTCGCAGCCGTGCCGAGGGCAAGCTGCAGCACATCCACGGCGCCGGCAAAAACGGCTATGCCGCTATGAAGGCACAACTGGAGGAAATGAACGTGCCTCTCGCCGGCGACGGCATCGCCGTGCGGGAGTACATCGACGATATGCCCCGCTGTATGGCGGCGGCGGACGTGGTCATCTGCCGTTGCGGTGCCATGACCCTAAGCGAGCTCCCTGCCGCGGGCAAGCCCTCCATCCTGATTCCCTCTCCCTACGTGGCGGAGAACCACCAATACCATAACGCTATGGTGCTGGTGAATCGTGGCGCGGCGGTTTGCATCGAGGAAAAGGACCTGACCGCCGACCGGTTGTGGGAGGCTATTGAGAGCATCACTTCCGACTCCGACGCTCTGCGTCGGATGGAGGAGAATGTGCGCGGCGCCGCCATCTTGGATGCGGACGCCCGCATCATGAATGAGCTGAACAAGTTACTGGGAAAATAAATCTGTCGGGACATCTTCTCTCTGCATACATTGGCGATGTGGAGAGGAGGCGTCGGAATGGATACCATACATATTTGCGGCGGCAAGCGGTTGGAGGGGGAGATCCCCATCCATGGCGCGAAGAACAGCGCTCTGCCGCTGTTGGCCGCCACCTTGCTGGCGGCGGATGTCAGCGAATTGACCAATTGCCCCCAATTGGCGGATGTGAGTGCTTCCATAGCGATCCTGCGCCACCTGGGTTGCGCGGTGACGCAGACCGAGGATCGGGTGACGGTGGATGCCGCCCACCTGCATTGCGGTTACGTGCCGGATGCCCTGATGCGGCAGATGCGCTCTTCCATAGTGTTTTTGGGAGCCATCATTGCCCGTTGCGGCGAGGCGGTGCTCACCCATCCCGGTGGGTGCGAGCTGGGTCCTCGTCCCATTGACCTGCACCTGTCCTCCTTGCGGCGGTTGGGTGTGACGGTGGAGGAGGAGCACGGCCGCATTCGTTGCAGTGCCTCCCGTTTGCGGGGGGCTGAGATCACCTTGCCTTTCCCCAGTGTGGGAGCTACCGAGAATATTCTGCTGGCGGCCTGCACGGCAGAGGGCACCACGGTGCTCCGCCACGCCGCCAGAGAGCCGGAGATCGGCGACCTGTGCGCCTTTCTCAATGCCTGCGGTGCCCGCATCGCCGGCGGCGACAACGGCACCATCGTCATCGAGGGTGTGCCCCGTCTCCACGGCGCCCGCCATCGGGTGATGGCGGACCGCATCGAGGCCGCCACCTATCTGGCCGCTGCGGCGGCCACAGGCGGCACCCTGACCCTCAAGCATTGTCCCTCCTTGCCGGTGTCTCCCGTTTTCGCTCCCTTGGAGCAGGCGGGCTGTGCCATCGCGGCGGTGGGGGAGGATCTACATATCGCGGCCCCTTCCCGTCTGGGAGGATTGGGGGCCATCCGCACCTTGCCCTACCCCGGCTTTCCTACCGACGCCGCGGCTCCTTTGCTGGCGGCGGCCTGCATCGGGGAGGGCACCACCGTGTGCGTGGAAACCATTTTTGAAAATCGCTATCGTTATGTGGATGAGCTGACCCGTATGGGGGCGCACATCCGTGTCGATGGACGGGTGGCGGTGGTGGAGGGTGTGTCGGCACTGCGCGGTGCGGACGTGGCCTGCACCGATCTGCGCGGCGGCGCCGCCCTGCTGGTGGCCGCTTTGGCGGCAGAGGGGGAGACCCGCCTGACCGCCTTGCACCATTTGGACCGTGGCTATGAGAATCCCGTGGGCTGTCTGCAAGCGGTAGGCGCTCATATCACAAGATATTGAAAAGGAATGGACATCTATGAACGACCAACGGACACCCAACACCGATATGCAGCCCGACGACCTGCGTCAAGTCCGCCGTCTGGCCCGCGAACGTAAGCGCCGCCGCCTGATGATCAAGCGTACCGTCATTGTGCTGGTTGCCTTGCTGCTGGTGGCGCTGATCGCCACCACCATTGTGATCAAGATTGTGGCGGATCAGAAGAGCGCCAAGCATGAAGCGATGGGCTTTTTGGCGGTGAAGGAGATCGCGGTGGAGGGGGAGACCCGCTACACCGATGAGGAGATCATACAGGCCAGCGGCCTTTATGTGGGCCAGAGCCTGCTCAGCGTCAATAAGATCAAGGCGCACGATGCACTGGCCGCCGCCTTCCCTTATCTCAATACCATCGAGGTGGGCAACGCCTCCTTTTACGCCCTGCGCATCCGCGTCACCGAGGTGCCTGTGCTGGCGGCGGTGGAGATGGAAGAGGGCTGGATGATTTTGGGCGATAACAACCGCGCTTTGGAGCGGGTGGAAGCCGACGGCATCCCCGAGGGTACGGTGCGCATCAAGGGTGCCGTGTTCGAAAATCAAACGGTGGGTAAGAGCCTGTTGGATGAGCGCAGCTTGCGCATCTGCCGTACCCACATTGAGGCGGCGAATCAGTACGATCTGGGCAGTATGACCACCATCGACATCAGCGTAAGGACCAAGATCCATATCCTGCTGGATGAGCGGATGCAGGTGGTGCTGGGCAACGAGACCAACCTGACCAATCAGGTGAAGGCGTTGGTGGATATCCTCCCCACGCTGTATAAAAACAACGGCGAGGATGCCGCAGGACTGCTGAATATGCTGTTCTACAGCGATACCGATAAGAAGAACGATAAGGCTATTTACACTCCGCAGGAGCTGTTGGAGAAGCTGGAGCAGACCCAGCAGAAGCCGATGGCGGCGGTGCAGACCGAGGACGCCTGGATCACGGTCAACGCCGAAAACGTGGCGATGGAGGTGGTGCCGGAGGAATACCTGCCTGCCGACGTGGTGCGGGTGGTGGGTGCCACCTACGATACCGCCGCCGTGGGCAAGGAGCTGATGGATAAGCGCAGCCTGACCATCTGCAGCACCATCCTCAAGGGTGCGGGCGAGCACGGCAAAATTCATCTCGCCGTCATCGATATGACCGATAAGACCGCCATCACCCTGACCCTCGGCGAGGGCTTGCAGGTGTTGATGGGGGATTCTTCCGCGCTGGCCACCCAGATGGATGCGCTGGCGGGTGTGCTTCCCTCTGTGTGGGAACAACACGGGGAGGAGGCCGACGGCCTGTTGGATATGACCTCTTACGGCGATGAGGACGAGAGCAACGACGAGCCGAAGTATACGAAGAAAAGCCATTGATGAAGGAAACACGGCAGAGGAGAGCGCAAAATGCTTTCCTCTGCCGTTTTTTGTCTAAAAAAGTGCAAAAAACCTTGTACATTTTGAAAATTGTTATTGAAAAAAGACTTTTGCCGTGATACAATATAAAGTGTATAAGAATAATTAACAATTCTATGTATTGTATAAATAGGAGGACGACAGATATGATGCAGATCAGTGCAGCAGTCCCTAACAACAGCATTACGATCAAGGTCATCGGCGTGGGCGGTGGCGGCGGCAACGCCATCAACCGTATGGTACGTGCCGATGTCCGTGGTGTGGAATTTATGGCCATCAATACCGACGCCGCCGTGTTGGACGTTTCCTTGGCTACGCATAAGATTCAGATCGGCACGAAGCTTACCCGCGGTCACGGTGCCGGCGGCGATCCCCAGCGCGGTCAGCGCGCCGCCGAGGAGAGCCATGACGAGATCGTAGCCGCCCTGCAGGGCGCGGATATGGTGTTTGTCACCGCCGGTATGGGCGGCGGCACCGGCACCGGTGCGGCTCCCGTGGTGGCCCAGATCGCCCGCGATATGGGTATCCTCACGGTGGGTATCGTCACCAAGCCCTTCTCCTTCGAGGGCAAGCGCCGTATGGACCAGGCCGAGAACGGCATCGCAGCGCTCAAGGAGCACGTGGACAGCTTGGTGGTCATCCCCAACGACCGCATCAAGCTGGTCACCACCGAGCGCATCACCATGAAGAACGCCTTCGAGATGGCAGACGAGGTCCTGCGCCAGGGTGTGCAGAGCATCTCCGAGCTGATCCTCCGTCCCGGCGACATCAATCTGGACTTTGCCGACGTGCTGGCGATCATGAAGGATGCCGGCTTTGCCCATATGGGTATGGGCCGTGCCGAGGGCAAGGAGCGCGCCGCCGAGGCCGCCCAGGCCGCGGTGGAGAGCCCCCTGCTGGAGACCTCCATTAATGGCGCCCGCGGTGTGCTGATCTACATCGTGGCTCCCGAGGACTTCGATTTTGACGAGATGGAGGCGGCCACCAGCGCCATCAGCAGTCAGATGCATCCCGAGGCCAACATCATCTGGGGTTACAGTCTGGATGCCGATATGGGCGACGCGGTCAGCGTCACCGTCATCGCCACCGGCCTGACCTGCGATCCTCGTGCCGTCGCCACCCACAACACCTCTGTGCCCGTGGGTCAGACCAAGCTGGAGGTTTCCTCTTGGCCGGAGGAGGACGACGATCTGCTGGAGATCACCCGTCTGTTCGAGAGCCGCAACCGCTCCGTAGAATAACTGCGCCCAAACCGCCGTCACCCCCCGTGACGGCGGTTTTTTATTTTGGTTATAAATATGAGATGTATTTTCATCCAATTATGTCATATAGACTTGCAATTTTTGTCAGGATATGGTACACTCAGCGTGGACCCCTATATTTTATAAGGAGGCAAATATCATGAAACATACCCGCATTACCAGCCTGTTGGCTCTGATGCTGGCTGTGGTTATGATGCTGACTCTGGTCGGCTGCGGCGACAAGGCGGAGGATTCCGCTAAGGATACCGACAGCAAGAAGACCACCGTTACCACCACGACTACTACCACGGCTAACAACGAGGGCGACGGTACCACCACCGGCACTGAGGCCGACGGTACCACCACCGGCACCGAGGCTGACGGCACCACCACCGGCACCGAGGCGCCTACCACCGGCGCTGCCGATCCCTTCGGCACGCAGGCTACCGCCAAACCCACCAAGAAGCCCACTACCACTACCACCACCTCCAAGGCCATCCCCACCGGCACCGAGAGCATCTTCAAGAAGGTGCCCGAGAAGCTGAAGGGCCAGAAGATCAAGATGATGGTTTGGTGGGACGTCGGCCAGAGCGAAAAGGATGAGGTCGCCTTCTTTAAGGAGCAGACCGGCATCACCGTCGCTGTTGAGACCGCCACCATGGATAAGTATCAGTCCACTCTGTCCGGCAAGATCATGGCGGGCAATCCCCCTCAGATCGCCGCGATCATCAGCGAGTGGTATCCCCAGCCCATCACCCGTGGCTTGATGCAGCCTATCAAGGTCACCGGTTGGGATTATTCCAACAAAGAGGACGATATCTACGCTTTAGGCCTGATGGATCAGTTCTCTTATAAGGGTGAGCACTACGGTATCGCCCTGAAGGGCTCCAATATGTCCACTTACGAGGTCATGTTCTTCAACAAGGACATCCTGAAGGCCAACGGCGTTAAGGAGGATCCTTATCAGTTGTGGAAGAAGGGTCAGTGGAACTGGGACACCTGCCTGCAGATCGCTCTGCAGTGCACCGACGCCAAGAAGGAGAAGTACGGTCTGACCAACATTTCCCAGTTCTTCTGGATGCTGTCCGCCGGTCAGGATTTCGTTATCTCGGATATCAACGGTCTGCAGAATAACATCAAGAACCCCAAGCTGCTGGATGCTTGGAATCACGCTTGGGATATGATCTATACTCACAAGGTCATTCCCCAGAACTTCAGCCAGCAGAAGGAACTGTTCTATGCCGAGCAGGTCGCTATGTTCGGTGTGGGCTCCTACTTCATGCAGGCCGAATCCAGCCACAACAACTACGTTCCCCAGAACGCTAAGTTCGATTGGGGCGTCGTTCCCTTCCCCTCTCCCGCCGGTATGTCTCCCGTGGCTGCCTGTGAGGGTACCGTGTGGGGCTTCCCCACCAAGGTGTCCGGCGATAAGCTGCAGGCCGCTATGTGGTATCTGCGCTACAACCTGGACGACACCCACTACGGCGAGCGCGACTTCTACTCCAAAGAGGAGTGCTGGGAGGTTATGGGCTGGATGTCCAATCAGAAGGTCCAGTCTTACAACTCCGTCGGCGTCGTCTGCTACGGCGGTAAGTATAACGCTTGGTCCATCCAGTATTCCGTGATTGACGAGGCCACCACCAAGGCAGCCGTCAAGACCAACCTGGATAAGTGGTATGCCGAGCTGGATGCCAACATCGAGACCATCGAGAACGAGCTGTAATCGCTCTGCATTTTATGACCTAATCAACAGCCGTCACGGTTTTCCGTGGCGGCTGTTTTCGTATGCGTAGGGCGAAATATAAACGATTTGTTACGTCGATATGAAATGTGTGTAAAGGCCGTATGAAATATGTGTAAACTCTGTGCCCCACCTATTGAAAATGTTGGGAAAGAGGGTTACGATGACATTGGCTGGATGCCGATTCCAATTGAAAGAAAGGTGAGAGATGAATGAAACGCGCAAGGTTCCGCATTTTCCCCCTGCTGTCTTTGGTTTTGGCTGTGGTTATGATGCTGGCGCTTGTGGGCTGCGGCGACACTTCGGATGGTTCCGAGGATAATGCCGTTGCCCAAACTACTGTATCTACCACTGTCACCACTACCATCACTACCACTACTACCACCACCGACACGGACGCCCCCACCACCGGCACCGAGGCCCCCACCACCGTGGTTGCTCCCACCGCCGGCACCACCGCCCCCACTAAAAAGCCTACCACCGCTACGACCACCGTCAAAACGACGGTGCCGCCTGTGGATCCGGACCACGTCTTTGAGGATGTCCCCGATGCGTTGGATGGTCAGAAGATCCGGATGCTGGTTTGGTGGGATGCCACCGAGGATCGAAAACGCGCCGCCAATTATGCGAGCAAAACCGGCATTCAGGTGCAGTTTGAGACCACCGCGGTGGAGGATTATCAATCCGCCCTGTACGCCAAGATATTGTCCGGTACGCCGCCCCACACCGCCGCCATCCGCAGCGAGTGGTACCCTCTGCCCATCACCCGCGGCTTGATGCAGCCCATCAAGAACACCGGCTGGGACTACAGCAACAAAGAGGACGATATTTATGCTCTGTCCATGATGGAGCAGTTCGCCTACAAAGGAGAGACCTACGGCGTGGCCCTCAAGGGTTCTCTGTCACCCGAATATCGGGTGCTGTACTTCAATAAAGAGATGCTCGCCGCCAACGGCGTGGAAGAGGATCCCTACGACCTGTGGAAGAAGGGTCAGTGGAACTGGGACACCTGTTTGGAGATTGCCAAGGCTTGCACCAATGCCAAGCAGGAACGGTATGGTCTGACCATGATATCCCAGTGCGATTGGATGCTGTCTGCGGGTCAGGATTACGTGCTGTCCGATGAAAATGGCCTCGTAAACAACGTCAAGTCCGATGACCTGCTGGCCACTTGGGAGCAGCAGTGGGATATGATCTATATGCACAAGGTGGTTCCCACCAACTTCAGCCAGCAGAAGGAGCTGTTCTACCACGGGCAGGCGGCTATGCTGGCCGCCGGTTCCTCCTTTATGCAGTTCGCCGATAAAAAGGCCGGTTACGTCCCTGAAAATGCCACCTTTGAGTGGGGCGTCGTGCCCTTCCCGTCTCCTGCAGGGCAGACCGCCATCGCCGCCTGCGAGGGTGTGGTGTGGGGTTTTCCCACCAAGGTCAGCGGCGACAAGCTGCAGGCCGCCATGTGGTGGCTGCGCTACTATCTGGATGACGCTACCTACGGCAACCGCAACGCCGTTGCCGACGAGCAGTGCTGGGAGGTTCTGCAGTGGATGTCCGAACAGAAGGCCAAGTCCTACAATTCCGTTGCCACCGTCTGCTACAGCGGACGCATCACGCCTAAGTCTATGCAGTGGATGGGATGGAGCGTCATTGACGAATATTCCGGTCATGCATCCATCAAGACGACACTGCACAGATGGTACGAGGAAGTGGAGAAAAACATCGCCGCTATCGAGAGCGGATTGTAAGATTCTGTAACAAAAAGCCCCGAAGTATATGCTTCGGGGCTTTTCCGCTTGTGCATATTTCACGAAATTGCTCAGCATACCCAAAAAAGTGTTGCCTTTTATTACGGAATGATGTATGATAAAAATGGTTATTAATGCCACATTTTCGCAGAAAATGTCATTCGAAAAGGAGGAAAACACTATGAAACACACCCGCATTGCCAGCCTGTTGGCTCTGGTTCTGGCTGTGGTGATGATGCTGACTCTGGTCGGCTGTGGCGATAAGGCGGACGATTCCGCTAAGGGCGACAGCGGCAAGAAGACCACTGTCACCACCACCACTACCACCACCGCCGCCGATAAGGTTGAGGGCGACGGCACCACCACCGGCACTGAGGCCGACGGCACCACCACCGGCACCGACGCTGAGGCTACCGGCGGCGAGACCACCGGCACCACCGGCGGCGTTGTCGATCCCTTCGGCACTCAGGCTACCACCAAGCCCACCAAGAAGCCTACCACCACTACCACCACTACTGGTACCATCGCTTACGAGGATCTGTTTGACAAGATCCCCGCTAAGCTGAGCGGCCAGAAGATCAAGATGCTGATCTGGTGGAACACCGCCATCGACGACACCAAGGAAGCCAATGTATTTAAGGAGAAGACCGGTATCTCCGTCGCCTTCGAGACCTCCACTATGGATAAGTATCAGTCCACTCTGTCCGGCAAGATCATGGCCGGTAACCCCCCTCAGGTTGCCGCCATCATCAACGAGTGGTATCCCCAGCCCATCACCCGTGGTCTGATGCAGCCCATCAAGAACACCGGTTGGGATTACACCAACAAGACCGACGACATCTACGCTCTGTCCATGATGGAGCAGTTCTCCTACAAGGGCGAGATGTACGGCGTTGCTCTGAAGGGCTCCAACCACTCCACCTTCGAGGTTATGTTCTTCAACAAGGGCTTCCTGGCCGACAAGGGCATTAAGGAAGATCCCTATCAGCTGTGGAAGAAGGGTCAGTGGAACTGGGAGACCTGCCTGAACATCGCCAAGACCTGCACCGACGCTAAGAAGGAGCAGTACGGTCTTACCTGTGTTTCTCAGTTCTTCTGGATGCTGTCCGCCGGTCAGGACTTCGTTCTGTCCGACATCAACGGTCTGAAGAACAACATTAAGTCCGCTAAGCTGCTGGATACCTGGAACCACGCTTGGGATATGATCTACACTCATAAGGTCATCCCCACCAACTTCAGCCAGCAGAAGGAGCTGTTCTACAGCGAGCAGGTGGCTATGTATGGTGTTGGCTCCTTCGCTATGCAGGCCGATCCCGCCCACACCACTTACGTGCCTCAGAACGCTAAGTTCGATTGGGGCGTCGTTCCCTTCCCCTCCCCCAAGGGTCAGTCCGCTGTGGCTGCCGTTGAGGGCACCGTGTGGGGCTTCCCCACCAAGGTGACCGGCGATAAGCTGCAGGCCGCTATGTGGTGGCTGCGCTATCACCTGGATGACTCCA
>JAFXFF010000018.1 GCA_017520705.1 Clostridia bacterium
GACCTCCAGCACCTGACCGATGTTCATACGGGAGGGAACGCCCAGGGGGTTGAGCACGATATCCAGAGGAGTACCGTCGGGCAGGAAAGGCATATCCTCGCTGGGCAGAATGCGGGAGACAACACCCTTGTTACCGTGACGGCCGGCCATCTTATCGCCCACGCTGATCTTGCGCTTCTGGGCGATGTAGCAGCGGACCACCATGTTGACACCGGGGCTCAGCTCGTCGCAATTCTGACGGGTGAACACCTTCACGTCCACGATGATACCGTACTCGCCGTGGGGCACACGCAGGGAGGTGTCGCGCACCTCGCGGGCCTTCTCGCCGAAGATGGCGCGCAGCAGGCGCTCCTCGGCGGTGAGCTCGGTCTCACCCTTGGGGGTGACCTTACCCACCAGAATGTCGCCGGAATGGACCTCGGCGCCGATGCGGATGATGCCGCGCTCGTCCAGATCCTTCAGGGCGTCGTCACCCACGTTGGGGATGTCACGGGTGATCTCCTCGGGACCCAGCTTGGTGTCGCGAGCCTCCACCTCGTACTCCTCCACGTGGATGGAGGTATATACATCGTCACGCACGATCTTCTCATTGATCAGAACGGCGTCCTCGTAGTTGTAGCCTTCCCAGGTCATGAAGCCGATGAGGGCGTTCTTACCCAGGGCGATCTCACCGTTGGAGGTGGAGGGACCGTCGGCGATCACCTCGCCCGCCTCCAGATGCTGACCCTCGGCGACCACGGGGCGCTGATTGATACAGGTGCCCTGGTTGGAACGGGAGAACTTCACCAGCTCGTAGACGTCGATCTCGCCGGTGTCGTCGCGGCGCACGCGCACGGTATCGGCAGACACGTAGGTGACGGTACCGGCCGCCTTGGCCAGCACACAGACACCGGAGTCCACGCCTGCCTTGTACTCCATACCGGTACCCACGATGGGGCTCTCGGTCTTGAGCAGGGGCACAGCCTGACGCTGCATGTTGGAACCCATCAGGGCACGGTTTGCGTCGTCGTTCTCCAGGAAGGGAATCATAGCGGTAGCCACGGACACAACCATCTTGGGGGAAACGTCCATATAGTCAACGACAGAGGGATCCTCTTCCTTAAACTCGCCGCGGTGACGGGTGGTAACCTTGGAACGGGCGAAGCGGTTCTGCTCGTCCAGAGGCTCGTTGGCCTGCGCCACGATAAAGTCGTCCTCCATATCGGCGGGCATATAGGTCACTTCGTCGGTGACCACACCGGTGGCCTTGTCCACCCTACGATAGGGGGCCTCCACAAAACCGTACTCGTTGATACGGGCGAAGGAAGCCAAATAGGAAATCAGACCGATGTTGGGACCTTCGGGGGTCTCGATGGGGCACATACGACCGTAGTGGCTGTAGTGAACGTCACGCACCTCAAAGCCGGCGCGGTCACGGGACAGACCGCCGGGACCCAGAGCGGACAGACGGCGCTTGTGGGTCAGCTCAGCCAAGGGATTGTTCTGGTCCATAAACTGGGACAGGGGGCTGGAGCCGAAGAACTCCTTGATGGCGGCGACAACGGGACGGATGTTGATCAGCGCCTGAGGGGTGATCACATCCATATCCTGCGCCTGCAGGGTCATACGCTCACGCACCACGCGCTCCATACGGGAGAAGCCGATGCGGAACTGGTTCTGCAGCAATTCACCCACAGAGCGAATGCGGCGGTTGCCCAAATGGTCGATATCGTCGGTGGTGCCGATGTGATGGCCCAGGCAGTTGAGGTAGTTGATGGACACCAGAATGTCGTCCACGGTGATGGTGTTGGGAATCAGCTCCTTCACCCGGGCGATCAAGGTGGCGATCAGCTCCTCCTCGGACAGGTTCTCAGCCAAAATCTCGGTCAGCACGGTGTACTTAACGCGCTCGTTGACCGTCTTCTTGACCGCCTCGTAGACGGTGGCGCTGACGTGCTTCTGCAGGTCGACCATGCCGGTGGACACGATCTTGACCTCACGCTCCTCGCCGTGCTCCTCCACAGTGACGTAGGCGACGGTGACACCGGCGTCCTCCATCGCGCGGGCCTTCTCGCGGCTGACGATCTCGCCGGGCTCGCCCAGCATCTCGCCGGTGGCGGGATCGATGACGGGACGGCTCAGGGTGCAACCGGCCAGACGGTTGGACAGACCCAACTTCTTATTGTACTTATAGCGACCCACGCGGGAAATATCGTAGCGGCGGGGGTCAAAGAACAGGTTATCCAGATGCTGCTGAGAGTTCTCTACGGTAGCAGGCTCGCCCGGACGCAGCTTGCGATAGATCTCCAACAGGGCTTCTTCTTTATTCTTGGTGGTATCCTTCAGCAGCGTCGCGTGAATACGCTCGTCCTCGCCGAAGAACTCCAGAATCTGAGCGTCGGTGCTCAGACCCATGGCACGGGCCAGCACGGTGACGGGGATCTTACGGTTCTTATCGATACGGACGTAGAATACGTCGGAGGAGTCGGTCTCGTACTCCAGCCAAGCACCGCGGTTGGGGATGACGGTGGAGGTGTACAGCTCCTTACCCAGCGTGTCGTGGGTCATATCGAAATAGACGCCGGGGGAACGGACCAGCTGAGACACGATGACGCGCTCAGCACCGTTGATGACGAAGGTGCCGCTCTCGGTCATGATGGGGAAATCACCCATAAAGACCTCGGACTCCTTGATCTCGCCGGTCTCCTTGTTCAGCAGACGGACGCGCACGTAGATAGGGGCGGCGTAGGTGACGTCCCGCTCCTTGCACTCCTCGACGGTGTATTTGGGGTTCTCATCGATGCGGAAGCCGATGAAATCCAGCACCAGATTGCCGTTGTAGTCGGTGATGGCCGCGGTCTCCTCAAAGACCTCCCGCAGACCCTCCTCCAGGAACCACTGGTAGGAATTCTTCTGCACCTCGATGAGGTTGGGCATATCCAGCACTTCGTTGATCTTGGCAAAGCTCATACGGACGTTATTGCCCAGCTTTACCGGTTTCATGTTCGTCATTTAACCCGATCACTCCTTCTTTTGAATTTTCTCACCCCGTCTTCCGGGTGGGGCGAAAATGGTGGATAACCAGACGTTTTCGAACACTTTTCTATAAGAAGTCCTTAATAGAAATTGCGAGAAATTTTCGGCCTGTTTTTGGTCATTTTGCCATACCTATCCCCCGCAAAAGGGCAGACTCCTCATATTAAGGCAGTTTAGTATAATACAGCAACATTTTCCGTTTGTCAAGCATTTTTTCGTCCTGAGAGGGCGTTTTTTGCGGTTTTTTCTTAAAATTTTGCCATCCCGCCGTAAAATTGAAAAACAACGGCGCTGTGTGGAATTTACGAACACACGGCGCCGTTGTTTGCGTATTAAAAAGTCGATCGGTTGCTATCCGTTTTTCAAAAAAACGCCCCTATTCCCCTGCTGCGGAAAATCACTTTCGCTTTTCGACGAAATGCTGTATAATGGTGAAAAAGAAGTGAGTAAATTCCTTCCGAAAAGGGTACTAAAGGGTGAAGGGGTTGCAGAAAGGAGGGGTCGTATGACGGAAACCAACCGCGAACAAGCCTTGTGCCGGCAAATTGATCAAGGCGACGAAACCGCACTGGAAGAACTGATCGAGCTACATAGGCATACCTTAACTGCGTTTATCAACAGCTTTGTTCACGATTTCGAAACCGCGGAAGAGATCATGATCGACGTTTTTGTGGATCTCGTGAGCAAAAAAGCGGTGTACCGCGGCGAATCCGGCCTTAAGACCTTTCTTTTCGCCATTGGCAGAAACAAAGCGCTGCGCTATCTGCGCCGCCAAAAGCAACCCTCTTTTGTCTTTTTGGACGAAGCGGAGCATCATACGATCGCCACGGCCTGCTTGGAGGATATGGTAGAGACGTCTCTTCGCCGACAGACCGTTCGCGAGGCATTGCAGCAGCTTCGTCCCGCCTACCGCGAGGTGCTCTTCCTCCTCTATTACGAGGGGTTGACCAATCAGCAGGCCGCCGTGGTGCTGCACAAAAGCGCCAAGCAGGTGGCCAACCTGGCCTACCGCGCCAAGAGCGCCTTGCGCACCATTCTGGAAAAGGAAGGAGTGACAGAATATGACTAATGAAGAGATTAAAAAAGAGGTACTGCATCGTGTAGCAGTACAGAAGAAAAAAAGGCAGCGTATCCTGCGGGTGTCCGCGTCCCTGGGCGCGGTGGTGCTGGTGTCGCTGGCAGGCGTGGGCCTGATGGGCAGCGGCGTATTTGACCAAACGCCCCCCGTCACCGATACGGTGGTGCAAACCACCACGACGGTATCCACCGCCTCCACCGAGCGGGAAAACACCACCACCGCCGCCGCAACAGAAACTACCACTGTTACCACGGTAACCAACATAGCCCCCACTCAAACCGAAACCACCTATCCCCAAACGCAAGCCTCTAACAAAGGTCCTCATTACCGTCCTACCACCCGCCCCACACAGACCGCCAGCACGACCTCTGCCTCGAAAACGACGCAGACAACACAGACGACCCCCTCCACGCAACCGACTGTCAGCCAAACGAGACCCACCGCAACCCAAACAAAACCTACTCAAACCACCCCTACCACTCAGCCGACCGTTCCGCCTGTTGAGGATGACTACATCGTGGTGGAAACGCCCGTTGGCAGTGAACCGGGTAATCCGTATATGATATCTGCCAAAATCCCCACACAGTGCAGTGCCTCGGATGAATATGTTCCGATTTCTTTAAGTTATGGGGTTGTCATAGTAGGCCCTATAAAAGATCAACCGCTTAACTCCTATATGGTGCTTTATCTTCAAAATGATGAGGAGAACATCGCCATTCTTAAGAGGATTGATAGGCAACTTTTTTTAACCGAGTATTCCATAGAAATTTTGTGGGATGAAGATAGAATGTGGGCCATCGACTACATCTATTCTCATACGGAAACTATCCTTTTTCCGCTGTCGTTATGTTCTAAAGATTCGGGTCGCATTTGGATAGCGTTAAATAAAGAAACGGAGGAGGGTGAGCGTGGTATAGAAGTCAAAAAACATATGACGAGTATATGCTTTGACTATGTACGTTCCGGGACAAACATTACATTCAGTATTGTAGCGTGATGGAGGTGATGCGCACATATGAAACGTAAAATATTCTGTTTCCTGCTGGCGCTGATTATGATTCTGAGCTTCGCCGCCTGCGGCAAGCAGTCTGCCAAGGGTGCGGGCGCCGATGGCGACACTCCCACTACCACGGTGACCACCGAGGCCACCACGACCTCGACCACCCTTGACACCACCACGACCACGGCGGATACGGAGGACACCACCGCAGGGGATACCACCACGACCGCGACGGAGGAGAACACCACCGCCCCCGCCACCACCACGGATATATGGCGTCCCGGCCCCGGCCCGGGGGATAAGCCCACTGCACCCACCACGACCACCACCGCGCCTACCACCACCGGCACTACTAAAACGACCGCCATCTGCCGCATTAAAGCGGTTCCCATCGCGGTTGCCTCTCCCCTCGCGGACATCGGCATCGCAGAGATCGCTCTGTACGACCCTCAACAGTTTCAAATGGAGGAGGCGGTATCGGTCAAGACCCTGAGCGATGCCGCCGAGGTTGCCGCCGTGGGTCAGCGGTTGTCCGCCGCCACGTGGGCGTATTATCCCACCCAAGACAAGTGGGTGAAATTCTACCCGTATTTCGCCGAATGGGCGCTGGTGCTGACCTGCACCGACGGCAGGCAGCGGGTGCTGCACCTTTTCTCCGCCGAAGCGGGATGGGCCTCTCTGGGCACCTTTGACGGCGGCCTCACCTATGCAGACATCATCGCGCAAGCCAAAGCCCACAGCGGGGACGGCTCTGCCGATTTCAAGCGGTATAAGATCGACGGCGAAACGCTGGCGTATCTGTTAGGGCTGTTTGACGCGTAAACAAAAAGAACACAGGGAAAGGCTTCGGGCGTCGAAGGCGCCGCCCCCTACAATCCCACAAACAAAAAAGCAGACGGACGACTGTCGTCCGTCTGCTTTTGTCTTTATTCCCGATTACGAATACTGCTTGCCGGGCACGATGCCGCCGCGGCGGGCGGCAATCAGCTCGGTGGTGGTGACGAAGGTGTAGCCCTCCTCCTTCAGCCGCCGAATCATCTCCTTGGCGGCGGGGATGGTGGTCTTGTGAATGTCGTGCATCAGCACGATGGAGCCGTCCCTGATGCCGTTCTTGCCAAAGGCGATGTCCAGAATGGCGTCCTTATCCCGGGACTTCCAATCCAGCGTGTCCACGCTCCAGTAGGCAATGGGGATGCCCGCCTCCTTGGCGTACTGCTCCACGGCGCTGTTCTTGTTACCGCCGGGGCAACGCATAACGGAGGGACGATAGCCCAGCAGCTTCTCGATCTTCTCGGCGCACTTGCCCATCTCCTTACGCACACCCACCAGATCCATGTGGTGCAGCATATTGTGGGCGTTGGAGTGGTTGCCGATCTCGTGACCCTCCGCCGCCATACGGCGAATCAGCTTGGGGTAAGAATCCACGCGGGTGCCCAGCACAAAAAAAGTGACCCGTACACCCTCCTGCTTCAGGAAATCCAGCAGCTCTGCGGTGTAAGGGCCGGGTCCGTCGTCAAAGGTCAGCGCCACAATCTTCTGCCCCTCGTACATATCGTACTCACCATGCTCCGGCAGATTGGGGTCGCCGGGGGCGGTGTTCTTGAGGGCGATCTGCACCTTAAGGTCGGCATTCTCATCCTTCAGGTCGTCGTTTTCATCCTTAAGCTCGGCATTCTCGCCCTTCAGGTCCGCATTCTCATCCTTCAGGTCCGCATTCTCATTCTCTTTTTCGGTGATGATGGCGTCCTTTTCCGCCAGCTGGGCGGCATAATCGGAGGAGTTCGCCTGCTCTGCGGCCAGCTTGCTCTCCATAGCGGAGATGACGCCCTGCATCTTACCCACCGTGACGATGGTATAGGTGCTCAAGCCGCCCAAAAGCAGGGTCAGCACACAAATGATGGCGATACACGCCTTAAAACGAGAGTTTGTTTGTCGATCGTGTCGCGCCACAGCCGCCACCTCCGTCTTGAAAAGTCTTTACTTCATTCTACCATAGCCGAACAAAAAAGCAAGGATAATTTTACAAAAAACAAGGGAATTTTTTCGCCTTTCGACTGGGTCTTGCATTTTGCACAATTCTGTGCTATACTGACGAGGTGTAATCGTATTATGTTTGTATGTGACAACATCCTCATACCATAAATGAAAGGAAGATGCCATTATGGCAAAGCCTATCGTTCTGTGTGCCGACAGCACCTGCGATCTGAGCCCTGAGCTGATTGAAAAATATCAGGTGAAGATTCTGCCCATGCACGTCAACCTGGAGGAAAACAGCTATCTGGACGGCGTGGATATCGACCCCGACGCCATCTACGATTATTATCACGAGCACAAGGTGCTACCCAAGACCGCGGCGCTGAACATGGACGAGTTCATCGCGTTTGTGAAGCCCTTTATCGAAGCCGGCAACGACGTCATCTGCATCACTCTGGGCTCTGCCCTGTCCACCACCTACAACAACTGCCGTCTGGCGGCCATGGAGGTGGAGGGTCTCTACGCCATCGACAGCAATAACCTCTCCACCGGCTTCGGCCACGTGGTGATGGCCGCCGGCGACCGCATCGCCGCGGGTATGCCCGTAGAGCAGATCGTGGCCGAGGTGCAGGAGATCGTACCCAAGGTAGAGGCCAGCTTTGTGGTGGATAACCTGGAATTCCTGCACAAGGGCGGCCGTTGCTCTGCCGTGGCTATGCTGGGCGCCAACGTGCTCAAACTGAAACCCTGCATCGAGGTGTCCAACGAGGGCGGCGCTATGGGCGTCAGCAAGAAGTACCGCGGCACGTTGGAGCGTGTGCTGGAGGAATACGTGGCGGACCGTCTGGTGGGCCGCGAGGATATCCGTCAGGACCGCATCTTCATCACCCACTCCGGCATCTCCGAGGAGCGCATCGCCATCGTCAAGGCCGCCATCGAGAAGCATATGCATTTTGACGAGATCTACATCACCCGCGCCGGCTGCACCATCTCCTCCCACTGCGGCCCCAATACGTTGGGTATCTTGTTCGTGAGAAAGTAATAAGAGGTTTGTATACAAAAAAGGACGGCTCAACGCCGTCCTTTTTTATTGTTAAAACCGCCGATTTTCCTTATCGAAAACAGTTATAGATTTAACCGTCCCGCACGCCATTCCTTGAGTGTGATGGAAGCACTGAATCCTGCCGGTACGCCACATATGCAAGACAACTCCTCCAATGTCCTTTCGGCTTTTGCAGGTGCAATTTGTAATGTGTAACTGGCCGCCCACAATCGAACATACGGATTTTCGTGATTAAGTAATTCCAGCAGTTCTTCCAGCCGACCTGCCTCCTTCAACCGGAGATACGAGGAGTGGATGATCTTGTAATGCTTCCTATCCTGTTTGGTATTACCGGATTCTTCGCCCTCTCCCTTGGCAATGCATGCATCCACAAATTTGCCAATATGGTCTGTGGTGGGTGTCATCTCATTTCTCCTCCTCTCTCGTTTATGAGCCAAATATAGCACAGAAAAACACATTTGTAAATGGTTTTGTGGACGGGACGGCGAAGGTCTCGCCGTCCCCTATAAGATCTATCCAACCTTGTGCGTGATTGTAGGAAAGGAGACTCACCTCTTAAAACGCCGTTTGAAAAAAATTTAACAAGCTTTTTCGCTTTTTGACTTTAAAGTGTTGACTTTTTAAATCGACAGAGTTATAATCGGTCTAAACCCTCTGCAGAGGGCATACACTGTGACGGTGTGCCCCTTCGGCGGAGGGAAAACAATCCACAAAAATGGAGGTATGAGACATGGCAAGAGTGTACAATTTTTCCGCAGGTCCTTCCATGCTGCCCGAGGCCGTATTGACCAAGGCTGCAGCCGAGATGCTGGACTATGAGGGCAGCGGTCAGTCCGTGATGGAGATGTCTCATCGATCTAAGGTGTACCAGAGCATTATCGACACCGCTGAAGCCCTGCTGCGCGAGATCATGAACATCCCCGACAATTACAAGGTGCTGTTTTTGCAGGGCGGTGCTTCATCCCAGTTTGCGATGGTGCCGATGAACCTGATGACCGGCAGCGGCAAGGCCGACTATATCATCACCGGTCAGTGGGCTAAAAAAGCCTATAAAGAGGCGGCCCGCTACGGCAATGCCCGTGTCGTGGCCTCCTCCGAGGATAAGACCTTCTCGTATATTCCCAAGGTGGCTAAGGCCGACCTCGACCCCGAGGCGGACTACGTCCACATCTGTATGAACAACACCATCTACGGCACGGTCTATCACGACCTGCCGGACACCGGCGACGTGCCGCTGGTGGCGGATATCTCCTCCTGCGTGCTGTCCAAGCCCATCGACGTGAGCAAGTTCGGCATTCTGTACGCCGGTGCCCAGAAGAATATGGCCCCCTCCGGCGTCACCGTGGTCATCATCCGCGAGGATCTCATCGGCAAGGCCATGGACATCACCCCCACCATGTTTAATTATCAGACCCACGCCGACAACGGCTCCATGTTCAACACGCCCCCCTGCTACACCATCTACGTGATGAAGCTGGTGCTGGAGTGGATCAAGAACGAAGTGGGCGGTCTGGAGCAGATGCAGGCCATCAACGAGAAAAAAGCAAAAATGCTGTACGACTTCTTAGATAATTCCAAACTGTTCAAGGGTACCGTCGTCCCCGAGGATCGCTCGCTGATGAACGTCCCCTTCGTCACCGGCAACGAGGAGCTGGACGCCAAGTTTGTCAAGGAGTCCACCGCCGCCGGCTTTGTCAACTTGAAGGGTCACCGCTCGGTGGGCGGTATGCGCGCCTCCATCTACAACGCCATGCCGGTGGAGGGCGTAGAGAAACTCATCGCCTTCATGCAGAAGTTTGAAGAGGAGAATACTTGATTATGAAGATATGTACCTTAAATAAGATCGCTGCCTGCGGTACCGACCGCTTAGGCGCGGCCTACACCGTCACCGATGAGATGGCGGGTGCCGCCGGTGTGCTGGTGCGCTCCGCGGCGATGCACGATATGGATCTGCCGGACACCCTGCTGGGCATCGCCCGTGCCGGCGCCGGTGTCAACAACATCCCCATTGATAAATGCAGTGAGCAGGGCGTCGTGGTGTTTAATACCCCCGGCGCCAACGCCAACGCGGTAAAAGAACTGGTGCTGGCGGGTCTGTTCCTGGCCTCCCGCAAGGTGGTGGACGGCATCGCCTGGGCCCAGACCCTCAAGGGCGAGGGCGACGCGGTAGGCAAACTGGTGGAAAAGGGCAAATCCGCCTATGCCGGCCCCGAAATCCTGGGCAAGAAGTTGGGTGTCATTGGTCTGGGTGCCATCGGCGTGCTGGTGGCCAACGCCGCCGTGGCGCTGGGTATGGACGTCTACGGCTACGACCCCTATCTGTCGGTGGACGCGGCATGGAAGCTGTCCCGCCACATCCATCACGCCAATACGCTGGATGAGATCTACGCCGAATGCGACTACATCACCGTCCACGTGCCGCTGGTGCCGGACACCAAGGGTATGCTGAACGAGGCCGCCTTCGCCGCCATGAAGGACGGCGTGCGGGTGCTCAACTTCTCCCGTGCCGGCTTAGTGGACAGCGACGCCATGCTGGCGGCGCTGGCAAGCGGCAAGGTGGCCGCTTACGTGGTGGATTTCCCCACCGACGAGATGCTGGGCGTGGCGAACGTCGTCGCCATCCCCCATCTGGGCGCCTCCACCCCCGAGAGCGAGGACAACTGCGCCGTCATGGCCGCTAATCAGCTCAAAGCCTACTTAGAGGACGGTAACATCATCAATTCCGTCAACTTCCCCGACGTCAACGTCCCCCGTGCCGGTGACCTGCGCATCTGCGTGCTGCACCGCAACATCCCCAATATGCTGGCCCAGATCAGCTTGCTGGTCTCCGCCTGCGGCGTCAACATCGCCTCCATGACCAACAAGTCCCGCAAGGATCTGGCCTATACCCTGCTGGACGTGGAGGGCACTGTGGCCGACGACGTGGAAGCGAAGATCGCCGCCATCGACGGCATCATCCGCGTCCGCGTGCTGTAATACCGATTACTTCAATGTCCTCTACATACAGAAAAGAGCCTGACCGTTCACACGGCCAGGCTCTTTTCTATTCTCTTCTGTTTTTCAGCGTTTCACCTGCAGAATGGTGCCGTTGCCCACCGAGCCGACACCGTACCAGTTGCCCATACCGATAAAGAAATGGTCGGCATTCACCGCAAAGGCGGTGGGCATCAACGAATGGGTATAGGTGGCCTCCGTGCGCAGTGCCGTAGGGTTGGCGGCATTGACGCTGTACACCGTCACCTGATAGGCGCCGGACTTTTCATAGGCCGTGAGCAGATACAGGCGACCGCCGTATGCCATCATATCGTACACGACGGCGCCATACGGCATCTCCAGCGGCGTGTATTTCACGAAATCGGTGGTGTAATACAGATAGCCGGTGGTAAGGAACATCCGCCCGCCCAAGGACTCCTTCTCCCACAGGGGCAGGCCGGCGGAGCTATACAGACCGCCGTGGGTAGCCGTCTTCAGGTCCGCCGTAAACTCAAACCGATCCTCTCGCTCATTGTAGCGGTACATCTCAAAGGTGGAGCGATAGCTGTCCTCATCCTCGTACCAGAAATCGGCGTACAAATTTCCACCCAAAACGTACAGGTTCATGGAACGGATGACGTTGCTGTTATCGGTAGCGATCGGCTGACCGTCCTTATACAGCGGCAGGGTGTCGTAGGTGACCCCATCCTCGGTATAGGCAATGGGGCTCTCGCCGCGGTTGGCGCCTACGGCGGCGTACAGCCGCCCCTCAAACCACACCACGTCAAAATTGTGCAAGCCGTAGGGAAGTACCGTGCGAGTCTGCCACACGCCGTCCACCAGCTCGTAATAATTACCGCGGGCAGGGGCGCCCACGGGGTCAAAGCCAGGGATGGTCAGCACCCCGTTGTAGTCGTAAAAGCGGCCCACCTGCTCATCCGGCAGAATGGCCTCTACGGTCCAATTGCCCAGATCGTCCAAGGGACAGGACAGCACAGGGGCGTCGCCGCTGTTTTGGCTGTAATTGCCGCAGCCCACGTACAGACGGTCCTCAAACAGGATCATGTCCCACGCGCAACGGGCCAAATAATCGGAGGGGTAATGCTTAGCGGCGGGGGCTCCTAAATTCACGTATTTCGTGGCGGCATACATAGACTCCTGCTCCTCGCCGCCCAGCCGCTGTTGCAGCAGACCCAAATCCTGATTGTTGATACGGCCGTCGCCGTTGAGATCCGCGTCACCCACGATGGTCACGTCCCAATCCCCCAACCACTGCTGGAGCAGACCCAGATCGCGGTTGTTTACGGTGCCGTCGCCGTTGACATCCCCCGCTGTTTGCGAGGCGGCGCGGGCATAGGAGAGCATGTCGGCGGACAGCACACCCACCAACAGCGCCACCACCAGCAACACCGTCCCTATCCGTTTCATTGGGTCCCTCCTTTCTGCGTATCCTCATCGTTCCCTATCATACCAAACCAACCCATCCTCTGTCAACAAGAAAAGCCCGACCGCACGGGTCGGGCTTCTGGCTTATTCGTCCAATGCCACAATATCCTCCAGCGTTTCGCGGCGAACAGCCACATAGCTTGCGCCGTCCCGCAGCATCACCACGGGAGGACGGGGGATGCGGTTGTAATTGGAGGCCATGGAATAGTGATAGGCGCCCGTGGTCAGCACCGCCAGCAGCTCACCGCGAGCCATATCGGCAGGGAGCGCCACGTCGAGCTGGATGATGTCGCCGCTCTCGCAGCAACGGCCCACCACGTCGGCGGTCATATCCCGCGCCGCGCCCAAACGGGTGGCGGGCAGCACGGTGTAGGGCGATCCGTACAACGCAAAACGGGGGTTGTCGGTCATGCCGCCGTCCACGGATACGTAATTCTTGTACCCCTCGATCTTCTTCACCGCACCCACGATGTAGAGGGTCAGGCCCGCATCCGCCACGATGGAGCGACCCGGCTCCATATAGACGTGGGGCATCGCGATGCCTGCCGCCGCTACCTTCTCCTTCATATAGGCCGCCACCTCGCGGATGGAGGCGGCGATGTCGATGGTGGGCTCCGACGCCACGTAGCGCACACCGTAGCCGCCGCCGATATCCAGTTTTTCCGTCGTGTAGCCGTAGGTGTCTTTCATATCCTTGAGGAAATCCACCATCACGTCCACGGTGGCGATGTACACGGAGGAATCGAACACCTGCGAGCCGATGTGGCAGTGAAAACCGCAGAGTGTCACATTAGGGGCGTCCAGCGCCTGCTTTACGATGCGGGAGGCGTCCCCCGTCACGATGGCAGAGCCGAATTTGGAGTCCACCTTGCCGGTGTTCACCGCCTCGTAGGTGTGGCAGTCGATGCCGGGGGTGATGCGCAGCATCACGGGCTGAACCACACCTTTTTCGCCAGCGACGGCGTTGATGGCGGTCAGCTCCTCGGGGTGATCCACCACAAAGGTGCCCACGCCGCAATCCATGGCATAGGCGATGTCAAAATCCGTCTTGTTGTTGGAGTGGAAATAGGCGTTCTCCATGGGAAAGCCCGCCGCGTGGGCCGTGGCGATCTCGCCGGCGGACACCACGTCCACACCCAAGCCCTCCTCCGCCATAATGGCGTACATCCGCTTGAAAGAACAAGCCTTGGAGGCATAGAGGGCGTGACCCTTGTCCCCGAAGCACTCCTGCAGGGTATCGCGGTAGACCCGCGCCTGCCGACGGATGCGGTTTTCGTCCATCAGATAGAGGGGCGTGCCGTATTCCTGCGCCAAATCGGCGGTGTTCTGCCCCGCAAAGTGCAGAACGCCGTCTACGGCGGTGAGGTTTTCACAAATTAAGTCGTTCGAAACATCCATGGGAGTCAAAGTCCTTTCGCTGGAGGGAATTATAGCATCGTTTTCCGCAATTCTTCGGCGGACAGGGGCGACAGGTCGGCGGGAGCCACGTCAAACACCGTCTTGCAACCGCACTCACCACGGCTTGCCGCCTTACACACGGCACGGGCGTATGCCACCAGCACACTGGCGGTGAATTCAGGGTTGGAGTCCAGTTTCAGGCTGTACTCGATGGCGTGCTTGTGCTCCCCCTCCTTGCCGGTGACGCCGGTGCGGATGACAAAGCCGCCGTGGGGGATGCCGCTGTGGTTGGCTGCCAGCTCCTCGGCGGTGATGAAGGTGACGGTGGTATCGTAATCGGCGAAATAGTTGGGCATTTCCTTGATTTCACGCTCGATACGGGCCAAATCGGCACCCTCTTTTGCCACCACGTAGCACTCACGCAGGTGCTTCTGGCGGGTGGTCAGGTCGGGATTGGTGCCTTCACGCACCGCCTGCAGTGCCCCGTCGATGGGCACGGTATACTGGCGGGCGTCCGCCACGCCGTCAATGCGGCGGATGGCGTCGGAGTGGCCCTGGCTGACACCGCGCCCCCAGAAGGTGTAGTCCTTGCCCTCGGGCAGGACGGCGGAGGCATACAGCCGATTGAGGGAGAACAGGCCGGGGTCCCAGCCGCCGGAAATCAGCGCCACGGTGCCGCCCTCTTTGGCGGCGGCGTCCACCGCCGCGAAATGGGCAGGGATGGCGGCGTGGGTGTCAAAACCGTCCACCACGTTGTATTCCTTCGCCAAGGCGGGGGTCATCACCGGCAGGTCGGTAGCCGAGCCGCCGCAGATGATCACCACGTCGATGTTCTCCTTGTGGGCAGACAACTCATCCACGTGATACACGGGGGCGCCCAGCACCGTCTGCACACTCGCGGGAGGGCGGCGGGTGAACACACCCACGCACTCCATATCGGGAGCCTGCCGCAGAGCACACTCCACACCGCGGCCTAAGTTGCCGTAGCCGTAGATAGCGATTTTCATAAAATCACTCCTTGGTTGATAAAATGACAATCCCTCCGTCACGGCTATGCCGTGCCACCTCCCTTTACACAAGGGAGGCACGCCGCCTACGGCGGCTACGGGCGGGCAGGGGTCTCGCCCCTACAATTAGTCAATCAGATTTTGCTCGCGCATCAGGGTATACAGCTTCTCCGCGTTCTGCTCCTCCATAGGGGTCAGGGGCAGACGCAGATAATTCTCGCAATAGCCCATTTTGGCCATGGCCGCCTTGACGGGGATGGGGTTGACCTCGCTGAACAGCGCGTCGATGAGGGGCAAATACGCCAACTGCTTTTCGGTGGCGGCGGCGGTGTTGCCCTCCAGATAGTCGTGACACATCTTAGAGGTCTCGGCGGGCAGCAACTGGGACAGCACCGAGATGACGCCCTTGCCGCCCAGGCTGAGCACGGGGACGATCTGGTCGTCGTTGCCGGAGTAGATGTCGATCTTGTCGCCGCACAGGTGAGCCACCTGAGCGATCTGGGAGATGTTGCCACTGGCCTCCTTGATGCCCACGATGTTGGGGTGCTCCGCCAGCGCCGCCACGGTGGCGGGCAGCAGGTTGCACCCCGTGCGGGAGGGCACGTTATAGAGGATGCAGGGCACCGTGCTGGCGTCCGCAATATCGGTGAAGAATTTGATGAGACCCTTCTGAGTGGCCTTGTTGTAATAGGGGGTGACCAGCAGCACCGCATCGGCGCCCACAGAGCCCGCGTACTTGGTCAGGTCGATGGCGTAGGCGGTGTCGTTGGAGCCGGTGCCGGCGATGACAGGCACGCGACCGGCCACACGCTCTACGCAGTAGCGGATGACCTCCTTGTGCTCGTCATCGGACAGGGTGGAGGCTTCGCCGGTGGTGCCTGCCACCACGATGGCGTCGATGCCGGACTCGATCTGCCAGTCGATCAGACGGCCGAAGCGCTCATAGTCCACGCCCGCCGCGGTCATGGGGGTGATGATGGCGGTGGCGGCGCCGGTAAAGATGGTGTTTTTCATCATTATCTTTCCTTTCTCATACGAAAACATACACAGCAAAAAGGGGATAGCACAATGCGGCTATCCCTCACAGATCCACTATTGTGGATAGGATGGTGATAGCCCTCCGCATTGCTGCGACAACAGGACGGATATTGTCCGCACTGCCAGCCGACTGCCTGCCACGACAGCCGCTTCGGCATCGGCCCCTTTCCCCCACGGCTGCGGCAGCCGCCCACACGGGCCATAGGCAGGGTACTCTTGACGCGATGCGCCTCTATCTACTATGGCAAGAGTGTAGCACAAACCCTTGCGGTTGTCAACAGTTTTTCATAAAGGATGCTTTTATGGTTGACAAAGGCGGCAAAAGGCGTGTATAATAGGCCTGTTACTCGGAGATGTACCCAAGTGGCTGAAGGGTCCGCACTCGAAATGCGGTAGGGTGTTAATAGCACCGCGAGAGTTCAAATCTCTCCATCTCCGCCAAAAAAGAAGCATCACCATCTGGTGGTGCTTCTTTTTTCGTGATGTGGGAGTAGTCTGAAATCTCGTTAGTTTGCCGCCAGGCAAACTATAGAAGGATGCGAAGCATCCGACGGAGTTCAAATCTCTCCATCTCCGCCAAAGAATAACCGTCATTCTGATACAACAGAATGACGGTTATTTTATGCTCTAAATAAGCTTTTTGAGAACTTTTTTATGTTAAAATTCTTTACTATTTCGTTTGTATCCATTTCAAATCGTTGAGAGATAGTAAATCGTTAAATTATTGGCCTAATCGTTAATTTATAAGGAAAACCGTTGAATTATAGCCGATAATCGTTAAAATATTGAAATTCAACTATGGTCGTGGTATAATAAAATTACGTCATAAACGGAGGTGCTCGTTATGAACTGTGTCATTTATTCATGTGAAAATTTTGGTGAAATCCAAAAACTGTCGGTAAATGAATACCAAGACCCGTTTGTATCCTCTCAATTCTGCATTGTCAAAAAATATGAAACTCTTTATAGAGATGCGCTTCCTCGGTTTGAAAAACATGGAAACACACCATACGCTTTACCTGCAAAAGAAAAAACAATGCGCATCTATAAAGGCATTGATCGAGAACCGCTTGAATATACCCCCGATGATTTCCACGAATACTCGCCAGAAAGCGCCCTTCAGTTTTTTGGTTCAATTTCCAAGCAAGATGCTGAATTGCTTTTTATTAGAGTTGCAGGGAGTGAAGATAAAATTCCAGATGGATTAACTTTACTGGGATACGATGCTGCATGGGTATTTGGTCACGGCATATGTGACGGCTTTTCCGCAATTTGTGACTGCATGTTTTTGTGCCGCTGGCATGGATGTGATAATGAAGGCACCGAATTTTTGTCAGAATTCCAAAAACTAAATAAAAACGGTCTTTTTAATAGTGCAGCGGAAACTGATGAATATTTAATACACTACCTTAGCCAAAATTGGGCTGAGCAAGGGGAGTATTGCATCTATGAGATTTATGGTCAACTCTAATTGCTGTCAACTATTCTGTGCACCCCCTAATCTAAAATGCACCCCCTAAAATGACTTTGCACCCCCTAACCTCAAAAGGGGGTGCATTTGTATCAAAATTAGGGTTAGTTCCCAAAAAAGAAGCATCACCATCCGGTGGTGCTTCTTTTTTCGTGATGTGGGAGTAGTCTGAAATCTCGTTAGTTTGCCGCAAGGCAAACTATAGAAGATTGCGAAGCAATCGACGGAGTTCAAATCTCTCCACTTCTTCACGCACAAACCCCCTCTATCACGGGCGATCGAGGATGCTCCCTACAGGCACACATTCCGATGCTGCGCATACCCAGCCCCCTCCCCACAGGCAATATTGACACCTCATGCACGCCGTGTTATAATGAACGTGCGACCACCTATACGAAAGGAGACAATACTATGCAAGCATCTTCCGGCTGTCTGTCTATGATTATGGGCTTTTTCGGTTTTCTCGGTGTTGTCGGTGTCTTGGTTATGACGCTGATTGGCTAAAACGCGTTGGCAAAAGGGGTGTTCATCGAGCATCCCTTTTTGTGTTGCACCCCGAAATTGCCTATTGTGCTTTTCCAGGAAATGCATTATAATAAAACCAACGAAAAACAAGGAGGAGTTTCTGTGTTCTGTACCAAATGCGGTCAACAAATTGTGGACGGCAGTGCTTTCTGCCCGCTGTGCGGCGCCCCTCAGGCGGCTCCCGCCCCCCAGCCTGCCTACCAGCAGCCCGTGCAGCCCCAGTACCAGCAGCCCCAATACCAACAACCCGTTCAGACGGTTTATCAGCAGCCGGTGCAGCCCCAGTACCAGCAACCGGTGCAGCCCCCCTATCAGCAGCCTGTTTACGCTCCGCAGGGACTGGATTGGAAGAACTTCTACAATCAGTGCGTGTCCAAAAAATCCAAGGGCTACGTTACGTGGATGGCGGTCATCTGCTTTATCACCGCGGCCATCAGCATTCCGTTGATGATCGTGCTGGAGAATAACCTTGCCATTATGGATATCGCCGTCTACACGATACTGGGTGCTCTGCTGTTGGCCACCAAGCATTGGGTCTTCGCTCTGCTGCCCACCCTCTACAGCGCCGTGTGGACGGTCTACGGCATGGTGGCCACCGAAGGTGCCCCCAGCGGCATCGTAGCCCTGATTGTCGGTGCCAGCTGTGTCACCGTGCTGATGAAGGCGAACAAAGCCTACAACGAATACAAAACCACCGGTAGATTCCCTGAGCAACAGATCTAACCGCCATTTATTTAAACGCCCCTCTGCCGTAGAGGGGCGTTTTCTTTTGGATATTTGTACATTTCGCCTATTGTAATTGTCAATATTTGTAGTATAATGATAGTATGGAATTTATGCGCAAGAAAAAACAAAAAGGAGATCGTGCTATGAAAACTCTTTCCAAGCGTTCATTGGCGTGGCTGAGCTCTCTGCTGCTGCTCGTCAGCATCTTCGCCAGCCTCGTCGTTGTGCCCGTCGAGGCGGCAACGGTGGACTACGTCTATTCCGGCAGCTACGTCTACAACTGGGGCACCCGCGAAGAAGTGGCTACCTTTATGTCCCCCATGGCGGAGGCGTGGTATGAGAAGAACAATACCTCCTACGAAGAGCTGTCTGCCCTCAGCGGCTCTGCCTCCCGCGACAGTGTGCCCTCCAGTGCCCTGTACAAAGAGCTGAAGAGCCTGATGACCACCAACCACAAGAAGATCACCAGCTATGCAGAAACCCGCGACCTGTTCCAGTATACCGACTGCGAGGGTAGCGGTAAGGTAAGCAAGAAGATCTCTTCCTTCTACTCCGGCACCGCCATCGGCCCCGCCTGGGACGGCGGCGGCACCTGGAACCGCGAGCACACCTGGCCCAACAGCAAGGGCGACGCCTCCGGCAACGGTGAAAACGACATCTTTATGCTCCGCCCCACCTCCAAGAGCGAAAACTCCTCCCGTGGCAACAAAGCCTACGGCGAGACCAACAGCACCAGCTACTACAACCCCAACTCCGAGTCCGGCGGCAAGCACGACCTGCGCGGCGACGTGGCCCGCATCATGCTGTTTGTCTACTGCCGCTGGGGCAACACCGTCATGATGTGGGGCTCCTCCGGCGTGATGGAGAGCCGCGAGGTGCTGCTCAAGTGGGTGGAGGAAGACCCCGTGGATACCTGGGAATTGGGCCGTAACGACTCCGCCCAGTCCATCACCGGCACCCGCAACGTGTTTGTGGACTATCCCGAATTGATCTTCATTATGTTTGGTGAGGACATCCCTGCCGACTACGATTCCCCCTCCGGCGAGGGTGCCTCCGACTCCTACAACATCACCGCCACCTCCTCCAACACCGCCTACGGCACCGTGTCGGTCAGCGGCAAGACCATCACCGCCAGCCCTAAGGCGGGCTACGCCGTGTCCGGCTACACCATCCTCAGCGGCTCCGCCGACGTGGTGCGCAGCGGCAACACCTTCACCGTCACCGCCGCCAGCGACGTGAGCATCCGCATCGACTTTGCTCCCCGGCAGCAGGTGCAGGTCAAGCTGATGCAGGGCAATACCCTCCTTGACACCCTCACCGCCTACAGCGGCGACGAGGTGACCCTGCCCGACTGGACGTGGGACCTGCCCGACGATGGCACCACCTTTGTGGGTTGGGTGGAGAATACGGTGGAGGAGACCACCGATATGCCCACCTACTATGCCGCAGGCAGCAAGTACACCGTGGGTGACAATACCACGCTGTACGCCCTCCTCTCCCGCACCGAGCTGGACGGCGGCGTGCTGAGCAACGTCTTCGAGCCCTACAGCGGCCCCCTCACCGAGGGTGACTATCTGGTGGTGGGCAACAACGCCGTGATGCTGGGTGCCCTCACCGACAAGACCCGCCTGCAATACGAGGACATCACCCTCACGGGCGGCAACATCATCGCCCCCAACGACAAGGCGGTATGGCACATCGCCCCCAACGGCACCAACTGGACCATGCTCAATCTGAGCACCGGCTCCTATGCCGGCGGCACCGGCTACAAGTCCAGCAATCAGGCGACCCTGATCGCTACACTGACCGACTTTGCCAAGTGGACGGTGACCGTCAAGTCCAACAACACCTACGACTTTATCAACGTGGGCAACGAGGCCGCCGGCATCAACCCCCTGCTGCGCCACAACGGCTCCGTGGGCTTTGCCTGCTATGCCAAGAACACCAACGTGGGCACCACCATCACGCTGTATAAGCGGGCGGGCGGTACCACCTACTACTTCACCGACAGCACCCCCGCCCCCTCCTTCACCTACGGTGATCTGAATGACGACGGCCGCATCAACAACCACGATCTGGCTCTGCTCCAGAAATATCTCAACGAATGGGACGTGACCGTCAACGAGGCCGCCTGCGACACCAACGCCGACGGCCGTATCAACAACCACGACCTGGCCCTGCTCCAGAAATATCTCAACGAATGGGATGTCACGCTGGGGTGATCCTACCAAATGCAAGATGCCGAAGCCACCGCTTCGGCATCTTTTTTTGGCTTTTTCTTGCATTTTTCGCCCCTTTGTGCTACAATGCTCTCATAGTTTTTATATCGAGGTGCTTCTATGCGTCGTCATCCACGGCCCACCTATCGGCCCACCTACGAATATGAATACAAAGAGCCCAGCATCTACAAGCAGAGAATCCGCCGCGATCCCCGACTGAAGGCGTTGGACGTCTTTCTTTTTCTCTTGGTCATTCCCCTGCCTCTCGCCGGATTGATCCTGGAGCTGACGAGGGTATCGCCTGTGCCCGTTCTGGCACTGACCGCCTACACCGCCATCGCCCAAGTTGGGGCAGGATTGCTGTTTATCATCCTCACCGCCTTAGGCGTGGGCGGCTTTGGCAAAGTGGGCTTTTTCTTCACCCACACACGGGGTAAACGGTGGATGACCACCGCCGAAGCGAAAGGAAACACCTTCCTATTCGGTTTCATTATGCTGACCATCGGCGTGTTGGCAGGGCTACTCACCATCAAGATGCTATAATTAGAAAGCACCCGAGGAGATCGGATCAGTCCGGATTTCCTCGGGCGCTTTTTCATTTACAGATCCTGTCCTGCCTTGCCCTGACGCACCTGATTGGGGGTACAGCCATAGCGGCGGCGGAACAGACGGCCGAAATGGTTATAATCGAAGAAGCCCACGGCCTGGGCCACCTCGGTGACGGTGTATTCCTCGGTCTTCAGCAGATTCATCGCCTTACGCAGACGAATCTCGTTGATGTACTGCAGCGGAGCCTGCCCCACGCCGTCGCGGAACAGATGTCCCAACCGATCGGGACTGAGGCACAATAGCTGCGCCAGCTGATTGACCGAGATGCGCTCAGAGAAATTCTGCTCGATGTAATTCAGAGCAGGGCGCAGACGCTCCAGATCCCGACGCCGCTTGACCAAGTCCTTGGCAGGCATGGCTTCGGCCGCGTAATGGCGGCACAGGTACACCAGCAGTTCGGTCACAATGGAGCGGCAAAGGGGACGGTACCCCTCCTGCTCCATCTGACGTTCCGTAAAGATGCGCACAAACAGTTCGCGAATGTGGGCATCCCCGCGGATGAGGGAGACAAACCGTTTCTCGCCCAATTCGCGGGACAGCGCCGCCGGGTCAAAGGTCAAAAAATACGCATCGTAGGGTACCACAGTGCTGTAGCCGGCATGGAGGGCGTTGCGATTGGCGATGATCAAATCGCCCTGCTGAACCTGATACTCCTCCTGGTCAATATGAAACACCGCACTGCCCTGCATCACGTAGTGCATCTCCACATGCTCGTGCCAATGACTTTGAAAGGCTTCACCGCACTCGGTGTGATAGTTCTGCCCCAACTGAATGGGCAGTTCCTCATCGTGAAGCACCTTTTTTTCATACAATTCCAGGTTGGGCATAATCGCTCTCCTTGTCCTTTGCGTGTTGAATAATGGAAAACGTTAAATCTCGGGGATCTCGATCTCAATCTCACGGCCCAGCTCGTTGGAACGGACGATGCCGTCGATGATGGCCTGGTTGTAGACGATCTGAGAAGAAGGTACGGGGGCGGTGCCACCGTTCTTGATGGCATCCAGGAAAGAACGCACCTTGCCGTAGAACATCTTGCCGAAGTCGTCGTCGTTGCAACGAGGTACCTCGTAACAAATCTCCTGACCCGCCACCTTCTTATATACCTTCAAGGGGCTGGGGAAGTCGCCGTTCCAGCACTCGGTAGAGGGGATGCGCAGCGCACCTTCGGTACCCAGAATCAGGGCATCGCCGCAGGTGTCCATGTGCATGGCCCAAGAAATGCGGAAGTCCAGAATGATGCCGCCCTCCAGACGGATAAAGCCGGCGGCGAAATCGTCCACCTCAAACTTCTCGGCGTACTCGGGGTTCCAAGGATAGGTGTCGGGACGGATGCCGAAGAAGTTGGAGGTATAGCCGGTGACGGTCAAAGGTTTGGGGTCACCTACGGCGTGCAGCAGCATATCCAAAGAATAGGTGCCGATGTCACCGATGGCGCCGATGCCGCCGGTCTCCTTCTCAATGAAGGTGGTGCCGTAGGGGGTGGGGATGCCGTTGCGGCGGCCGCCGCCGGCCTGCAGATAGTAAACCTTACCCAGCTCGCCGCTGTCCACGATCTTCTTGATCATCTGCATATTGACGCCCATACGGGGCTGGAATCCCAAGGAGAGGATCTTGCCGCTCTTCTTCTCGGCGCGCATAACCTCAACCGCCTCGTCCAGCGTGACGGTAAAGGGCTTCTCCAGCAGCACGTGGCAGCCGTGCTCCAACGCGTCAATGGCGCAGGGAGCGTGCTGGCAGTTGTAGGTGCAGACGGACACCGCGTCCAGCTCCTCGGCCTCCAGCATCTCGTGGCCGCTGAGATAGTAATGAACCCCCTCCACGCCGTAGCGCTCGCACAGGGCCTGAGCCTTGCCGGGGATGAGATCGGCCACCGCCACGATGTCCACATCGGGCATACGACGGTACATGTCGATGTGGGCTTCGGCGATCCAACCGGCGCCGATGATACCGATCTTCAGCTTCTTAGAAGTGTCGATCACCTCTACACTTTGGTTTTCCTTGAAACGATCTTGAATGTCTGCCATAACTTATCCTCCTTATATGATGGGGGACGTTATAGGTTTAGAATACACGCTTCTTTACCCGCCCGTCAACCCAATATTGCGTTTTGTTCACAAATTCGCAAACTTTAGTCACAAACTAAGATTAACCTTCGTTCATCACCGACTGAATGTACTGAATGCTCTTTTCGGCGCATTCCATACGGCTCATACCCTTGGAAGGCTCGTCCTGCTCTACGATGATCCACTCGGCGCCCACCTCTTCAGCGGCCTCCAGCAGTGCCTTCACGTCCTGGCAGCCGTAGCCAACGGGGCGCAGCTCAAACTCGGTGGCGGCCTGCGAGGCTTCTTCATCGTCACAGTCAATGAGAGCGTACATCTTATCGGTCTTGCCGCCGGCATAATCCTTTAGGTGCACCGTGGGAGCGCGGCCGGGGAAGCGCTTGAGGAACTCCACGGGATCCTTGCCGCCTACCTTGACCCAGCACAGATCCAGCTGGGTGACCAGCGTATCGGCAGGGATCTCACCGTAGTAGGCCTCCAGCGCGCAGCGACCATCCTCAGGCACCTCAGCCAACTCAAAGTCGTGGTTGTGGTAGCCCATGCGGAAGCCAAAGGACTTGCACCGCTCGCCCAGCACACGGATTTTCTCGATGTTGTCCGCCAGGAAAGCGGGATCGGTGGGCTTGTGGAACCAAGGGATGGCGATGTACTTCATCCCGGTGGCGGCGTAATCCGCCATCAGGTTGTCGTCCCACATCAGATCGGCACCCACGTGGGCACTGACCAGGGTGAGTCCGACTTCATCCAGGATCTCTTTGACCTGCACGGCGGTCATACCGTAGGTGCCTGCCAGCTCCACACCGCTGTAGCCCATCTCCTTGAGGGCCCGCATGGTGCCGGCAAAGTCTGCCTCCGCCTGATCGCGTACCGAGTAGACCTGAATGGCAATGGGGAATTGTTTCATATGTAAGACTCCTTTCCGAGTTTTAAGATTCTAAGGGAATTTCGAAGCGGATGACCTCGCCCGTGCGAGCCGAAGCAAAAACCGCCTCGATGAGCCGCATCACACGGCGCATCTGGTCATGGGTGACGATGGGAGTCGCCTCACCCTCCAAGCAAGCCGTGATGTTGCGGTAATATTCGCCGATATCCGGCCAGATATCGGGGATATCCAAGGTCTTGATGGTGTCCTCGCGGCGGGGGGCCATGGTCTTGGTCAGGCCGGCAGCAGTAACCACCGGCACCACGTCCTTATCATCCTCGCCGTGGGCGCAGACAATCTTGCCCTCCAGGCCCCAGTTGTCCAACAGCATGGTGCCGTCCTGTCCCATCACCATCCATCGGGGCAGGGGGATGAAATGGCTGGTACCCACCTCCACGGTGTAGTGGATGCCGTTATCGAACGTAAGGTCGATGAAGAAGCCGTCGTCGGTCTGCTCGTTGGTGACGTGGTTAAGGGTGGCGTACACCGACCGAATTTTAGCGTCAGGGAACAGCATCACCGCCTGGTCCAGCAGGTGGATGCCCCAGTCGTACACCATGCCGCCGCCCTGCTTCGGGTCCTGTCGCCAGTCGCCGGGGATGCCGTGGGCGCCGTGGACGCGGCTCTCGATGCGATACACGTCGCCCAAGATGCCCTCGCCCAAAATTTGATGGACGATGCGATAGCCGCGATCCCAACGGCGATTTTGGTGAACGGTGAGCAGTTTGCCTGCTTTGTCCGCCGCCTCCAACATCTCGGTGAGCAGCTTGGCGTTCAGAGTGACAGGCTTCTCACAGATGACGTGCTTGCCCGCCTCCAGCGCCTGAATGGCGATGGTGTGGTGAACGTCGTTGGGGGTGGCGATGAGCACGATCTCAATGCTCTCATCCGCCAGCAAATCCTCTAAACTCTCGTAGATGTGTAGGCCGAAGCTGCGGGCGTATTCCCGCCGCTCCTCTTTAATATCCCACACGCCGGTGGCGACGATCTCCTGCCCTTTCAAGAGCTTCTTGTAGTGGAAGGAGCCCATACCGCCGAAGCCAATAATGCCCATTTTATGTGTCATAATAGTTCAATCCTCCGCGTAACCGCTGACAAAATCGGGTTGCCGATATCGGCGAGATGATTTTTTGTCAGGAATAAGCAAAAAGCACAGGCAATACTGGATGTATTGCCGAGCATTTTTGATCTGCCTGACGGAAAATCAGCCGTCGAGATTGGTGACCAAGATTTTGCTCAGTGGTTACCAAATTATGCCCAATACATCTCACCCTTATCCTCGAAAATGAGGGTGTCCTGCAGGAACTTGATGGCCTTGCACAGGCCTTCGTTGCCGCTCATCAGACTATCTTCGTGCTCAATGCTGATGGCATAGTCGTAGCCCGCCAGACGCAACTCGGAGACGATCGCCTTCCACGTCTCGGCGCCGTGGCCGTAGCCCACCGTGCGGAAGATCCAGGAACGCTCCAGCTCGTTGCCGTAATGGCCGGTATCCAGCACACCGTTTTTGGCGGTGTTGATGGCGTCGATGAAGGTGTCCTTGGCGTGGAAGTGGTGGATGGCACCCGCACGACCCAGCTCGCGGATGACGGTGAGGATATCCATCCCCTGCCAGAACAGGTGGCTGGGATCCAGGTTAGCACCGATCTCAGGGCCGCAGGCCTCGCGCAGGCGCAGCATGGTGGCGGTGTTGTACACGCAGAAGCCGGGGTGCAGCTCCAGCGCGATCTTCACGCCGTGCTCACGGGCAAAGGCGGCCTTCTCTTTCCAGTAAGGAATCAGCACCTCGTTCCACTGATACTCCAGCGTGCGGCTGAAATCCTCCGGCCAAGGGCAGGTGACCCAGTTGGGTGTCCTGTCCTCGGGGCCGCCGCCGGGGCAACCCGAGAAAGTGTTGACCACGGGGATGCCCAACTTCTCCGCCAGCAGAATGGCGTTGACGAAATCCTTCTCATACGCCGCCGCCACCGCAGGATCGGGATGCATCATATTGCCGTGGGCAGAGAGGGCGCTGATCTGCAGCCCGTGGCGGGACACGGTGTCCAAAAACTCACGGCATTTGGCATCGTCCGCCAGCAGCTCCTCTGCATTGCAGTGGGCATTGCCGGGGCATCCGCCGCAGCCGATCTCCACCATCTGCACACCCTTGCCCGCCAGGAAACGGCAGGCATCGTCCAGCGACATCCCTCCCAAGGG
The DNA here is from genome assembly GCA_017520705.1 of Clostridia bacterium. Taxonomy (GTDB): domain Bacteria; phylum Bacillota; class Clostridia; order Oscillospirales; family Acutalibacteraceae; genus UBA5905. The sequence continues at coordinate 26,724 of JAFXFF010000018.1, forward strand.
TACGGTAAAAACGCCCAGTTTCATACGCAAATCTCTCCTTTTATTTGTGTAGTTTTCCTATATCCCCATTATAAAACACACCGTTGCGTTTGCATAGCCCTATTTGCGCTATTTTTCATATATTTCTGTCGTTTTTATGAGTTTAATTCTACTCGAAATTAACTATTTTGTACTACTTTTCAGTAGAGATTTTACCCAAAAAAGCGATAAATCGCCCCAGTTTCCCCATATGGCGCGTTTGTCATTTCCTCCAAAATTCAGCCTCCATTTCTGTCACTTTCACCAATCGAAAGTCGATCTTTCTTGACAAGAATAACCCTCTCTCTTGACAATGATAGGATAATGTAGTAATATAAGATGTCCTTATAGTGGATTACTATGAGTTCTTATGCCATCTTGCCACCCACGATTGTGCGAAAAGAGGTTGATTTTTTTGACTCCGTTGCAATTCCGTATGCTGGAGCTCGTGCTGGAAATCGACGAGATCTGCAAACGCCACAACATCACCTATTACCTGACCGGCGGCTCGGTGCTGGGCGCCGTTCGCCACAAAGGGTTCATTCCCTGGGACGACGACGTGGACATCATGATGACTCGCGACGCCTTCAACCAATTCTGCAAGGTGTGCGAGACCGAGATGCGGGACGACCGCGAGATCATCACCATGATGAACACTCCCTGCCACACCAAGATCACCATCAAATACATGAACAAATCCACCTCCCAGATGTTCCGCTCTCAGGTGCTGGATTATACGGGCTGCGGCATCTCGCTGGACATTATGATCCTGGATCCCCTGCCCGCCGACCCGGAGGCTAAGGAGCGGCACATCGCCGAGTGGGTGGTGTACAACGAGCTGCTCACCCCCTTCTTTATGGTCAATGAGCGGCTGTGGAAATACGTGGACCTCTACCGCCACTACGAGGCGGAGGCCAAGCGCATCGGCAAGGACAAGGTAATGGCAGACCTGTATCACCGCCTGTTTGAGGCCGAGCCCGCCGAGAGCAACCAGTACCTCTATCGCTGGGGTCAGCAGCTGCTCATCTACGACCGCGACCTCATGGGCACCCCCCGCTACATGGATTTCTGCGGCCACAGCCTCCCCTGCCCCGAGAAGACGGTGGATTTCCTGCGCGCCACCTACGGCGACAACTGGATCTACCTCCCCGACGAGCAAAATCGGGAGACCCACACCTCCAATATGCACCCCGACATCGCCTACTGCAACTGGCTGCGGGACATCCGCCCCGCCATCGACAGCGACAAGGCGCTGGCCGACTTTGTCACCCGTAAGGAGTGGAACGTGCAGAAGGCCATCCCTGCCCACGATATGCAGGTCATCGGCTATACTCAGAACGCCCTGCTCACCGAGCTGGAGTTTGAGTCCGATCCCAAGCTGAAATACGAGGCGCTGGCGACACTCTCCGCCGCCGAGCTGCTGACCCGTGCGGACGGCTATCTGCGTACCCAGATCAGCGGCCCTTATCTCAAAAATGACATCTACGTACATATTCCCGATGCCACCGTGGCGCTGATTCTCCGCGCGCTGCTGAAGCAAGGCGAGTTCGCCCGTGCAGGTAAACTGCTGGCCGCCCGCGCCAAGCAAGGGGCGCTGAACGAGGAGCTGACCGCCGTCAACGAGGCGTTCCTCACCATCCGCTCTCTGGTGCGATATTTCGAGGACCGTTACGTGGACGAAGCCGACGTGGAGCCCCTCACCGAGATGGCTCCCAAGCTGGAGGCGGCGCTGGCCGCCTATCCCGACCACCTGAATCTGCTGCGTTGCGAGCTGCAATACGCCCTGCTGTCCGACCCCGCCGCGGGGGACGAGGCGGCGGCTCGCCACGCCATCGCCGCCTTCCCCACCGACACCGAGCTGGCCTACTGGGCAGGCGCGGTGCTGGAACGGTGCGGCTACACCGACGAGGCCGCGGCACTGTACGAGCAGGCCGCCGCCACCGCCAACGGCGTTATCTTGATGTATCTCAACGACAAGGACCATAAAGGAGGAGTCAACCATGACTGACATCCAACAAAGACTGCTGACCCTGCTGACCGATCTGGATGCGCTGTGTCAGCGTGAGGGTATCCGCTACTACCTGTGCCTGGAAACGGCTCTGGGCGCCTATCGCAACGAGGCATTCTTCCCCTCCTGCTGTGAGGCCAACGTGGCCATGACCGTGGAGGATGCGCTGCGCTTCATTAAGGCGGTGCGCAAGGAGAATCGTACCGACCGCGTCGTCGATTCCATGTACACCAACAAGAATTATCCCGACTTCACCGTCCGCTACGGTGACGCCGGAACCCTGATGATGCAGCTGCCCTACAACGAGGCCTCTGTGGTGCCCGCCGTCGCGGTGACCATCCACATGATCCGCTACAAGGGCAAGCGCTCCTCCAAGATCTACCGCACCACCCGCACCCTATGGAAGGCCTGCGTGAAGCCCACCGTGGCGGTTGCCGGCTTCTCCCGCCGTGCGGCGGTCATCGCCTGCCACGCGGCTAAGAACGTGCTGGGCGGCCGTCTGTTTGGCCGCAATCTGTTTAAGCTGTGGGTGTCCATCCACCGCCGCAAGAACAATAAGAACGTGTCCATCTGCGCCGGCACCTATAAATTCCCTCAGGAGCTGATTGCCGGCACCACCACCGTGACGCTGGAGGGACAGGCCTTCCCCACCTTTGCGAAATTGGAGACCTACTTTGAAAAAGCCTTCGGCAAAAAGTGGGAGACCTGCAAGCCCGTATACCTGACCCCCTCCTCCGCCCTGCTGGCCTCCGCCAACGTGTCCTACCGCGAGTACATTCGCCGTTCCAAGGACCACATCAACTATAAGGCCATCCAGAAGAAGAAGATCAAACTGGATCTCATTCAGGCTAAGGTGTCTCTCTACAACCACAAGATCAACGGCTACTACGCTATCGTGGACCGCACCCAGCGCCGCTTTGCCATGTATGAGAAATACATGCCCATGAAGTCCACGCTGGTGCAGCTGCATCAAGAGGAGCGCTGGGAGGAGCTCAACGAGCTGCTCAAGCCCTACCGCTCTGCCCTGTGGGCCTGCTACAAGAAGAAGCTGGGCCTGTGCTTCGATAAGGACATCTTCGAGATGACTATGGATATCCTGCTGCGTGAGGGCAGCAAAACCTACGTCCGTAAACTGCGCGCCATGGTGCCCGAATCCCATTGGGAGCCGCTGGTGATTACCGATTATAAAGGAGAGCCCATTAATTATGTTGGATGAGCAAATCGGTCTTTTGACCCTGCTGAAAGAATTTGACAGCATTTGCAGAAAACATCATATCACCTACTACCTCGAGGGCGGCTCTCTGCTGGGCGCCGTGCGCCACAAGGGCTTTTTGCCCTGGGACGACGACATCGACCTGTGCATCACCCGCGCCGAGTGGAAGAAGCTGCTGGCGGTTATCGACCAGGATCTGCCCCCCAATCGAGAGATCTATTGCTACGAGCGGTACCCCCAATATCTGCGCGAGACGGTGAAATACACCAATTTGGATTCCACCGTGCTGTTCCGCAACCACATCCTGGACGGTCTGGCGGCCGGTCAGCACATTGACCTGTTTATTCTCGACCCCGCCCCCTCCGATCCCAAGGAACTGGAAGAATACAAGACGCTGGCCACCATCTACTCTGAGCTGATGACCCCCGTCTACGTGATGTGCGAGGACATCCTCGACCATCGGGAGGAGTACAACTTCTACCGCCATCTGATGAAGGTGCAGGGCCGCGAGCACGTGCTGGAAGGCCTGCGTAAAAAGCTGTACGCCTACGAGGATACCGAGGACTGCACCACCTACTACCTGCGCTGGGGCAACAAGCATCGCTTCTTCGACAAGGCGATGTTCGGCACCCCCGTGGAGGTGGAGTTTGAGGGCGGCCTGTACCCCGCCCCGCAGCAGTATCACCGCTTTCTGCGGGCCGAGTTCGGCGACACGTGGATGATGGTGCCCAAGGCCTCCCAGCAGGAGGATCATGACACCTTCGACTGCTACGGCATCCCCAACAAGGATTTCATCGCCGACTACACCCCCTTCCTCAATTTTGAGGATCTGCGGCAGACCTATATCGCCCGCAAGAAGCAGAATATGCGCAAGCTGGCACTCAAGCGCCGCTACGATCGTGAGCGGGCTGAGATGCTGCACATCCTCTACGAGGTGGCGCTGGAACCCATAACCGCTGCTCTCAGCCCCGAGGCACAGGCCCTGTTGGTGGAGGACCGTCACCACGAATTGGCGGCCCTGCTGCAGCCCTACTGCGACGCCCAGCTCTCTCCCGAGCTGGCAGACCACGGGCTGGCGATGGCGGTGAGCAAAGAGGTGCTGTACGCCGCCGCAGTGTCCCTGATTATGACCGGGCGCTACTGGGTAGCGGAGCGGATGATGGCCCTGCATAAGGACAACCCCGCTGTATACACCGAGCACATCGAGCAACTGGCGGCCTTGTGTGCCGACATCCGCGGCTGTATCCTCGCCTGCGAGGAGCAACGCTTTGCCGATGCCGCCCTGCTGGCGGACCGCTGGATCGAGCGGTACCCCCTGCAGATCAACCTGGCCACCTTTAAGATCGAGCAAGGCCTGCGGGAGGGCGCGGATACCACCGCTCTGTTAGCCCGCACGGAGGCTCTGCTGACCCACTACCCCGAGAGCGATACGCTGATGTACCTGATGGGCCGTCTGCACACCGCTCTGGGCCATACCGCCGACGGGATGGAGTGGTACACCCGCTGTGCCGCCGTCACCCGCAACGGACTGATTATGATGGAGCTGCCTGCCGAAGCCATGCAGGCCGCACAGGACTGAAAGTGAGGTTTTTCACATGGAAAATCAAAATACTAAGATTGTAGTCAACGGCCTGAAGGTCGTGCTGGGTAAAAAGACCATTCTGGAAAACATCCACTTTGACGTCAAGGATGGCGAATTTCTCTCCATCCTCGGCCCCTCCGGTTGCGGTAAGACCACCATCCTGCGTTGCCTGATCGGTCTGCTGAACCCCACCGGCGGCACCATTGTCAAGGACGGCACCGACATCACCAAGCTGGGTCCCTCCAAGCGGGGTATGGGCATTGTGTTCCAGAACTACGCCCTGTTTGAGAATATGAGTGTGCTCAAGAACGTGGAGTACGCCCTGCGTCTGGACAAGAGCCGTAAGGCAGAGAGCCGCAAGATCGCCATGGAGATGCTGCAGGTGGTGGGTCTGGCCGACCACGCCAAGAAGCGTCCCAGCCGCCTCTCCGGCGGCCAACAGCAGCGTGTGGCCATCGCCCGTACCCTGGCGCTCAACCCCGATGTCATCCTCTTTGACGAGCCTATGTCCGCTCTGGACGTGGACACCCGTATGATCCTGCGTCAGGAGCTGAAGGACCTGCAGAAGAAATTCGGCACCACCATGATCTACATCACCCACGATCAGGAGGAGGCCTTCGCTATGTCCGACCGCATCATGGTAATGGACAACGGCGTCATCCACCAGATCGACACCCCCGAAAACATCATTAAGAATCCCGCCGACGACTACGTCCGTCGCTTTGTGGTACATAACCTGCAACTCAAGATCGATTCTCTGAGCCGCTTCTCCACTGCAAACGCGAAAGGGGATGACTCGGCTCAATGATCCGCGATAAATCCAATTACGTCAAGATCCTGCTGTCGGTCTTCTTCGTGGTGTGCGTCATCCTGCCTCTTATCCGGATGTTCGCCAACATCGATGCCGCCAGCTACCACGCTGTGGTGGATCACCCCCTATTCGGCACCGCGGTGGGCAATTCGCTGAAGGCCGCCTCTCTGGCCACCCTCATCTCGGTGGGGCTGGCTCTGATGCTGTCCTTCTGCCTGGCCCGCAGCAATATGCGGCTGAAGAATATGTTTAAGGTGGTTCTCACCCTGCCCATGCTCATCCCCTCCATCTCCCACGGCTGGGGTCTCACCCTGCTGCTGGGCAACAACGGCATCCTGACCAAGTGGCTGGGGCTCTCCGAGGGCATCCACGGCCTCACCGGTATCGTGATGGGCTCGGTGATGTACTCCTTCCCCATCGCCTTCTTGATGCTGGCGGACGTGATGGGCTACGAGGACGCCTCCCCCTACGAGGCGGCGGACGTGCTGGGCATCGGTAAGGTGCGCCAGTTCACCGGCATTACCCTGCCCTACCTGAGCAAGCCCCTCATCTCGGTGGTCTTCTCCGTTTTCACCATGGTCATCACCGACTACGGTGTGCCCATGATGATCGGCGGCAACTACCGCACCCTGCCCATCATGATGTACGAAGAGATCATCGGTATGGGCGAATTCGGCAAAGGCAGCATCTACGGCATCATCCTGCTGATGCCTGCTGTGGCCGCCTTTATCATCGACCTGCTGAAGAAAGAGCAGAGCCGTTCCAACTTTGTCAACAAGGCCATTAAGCCCCGCAAGAACGTGGTGCGGGACATGGTGTGCTATCTTTTGTGCGCGCTGATGTGCCTGGTGGTCATCTTCCCCATCGCCGCCTTCGTTCTGCTGACGGTGGTCAAGCGCTATCCGCTGGATATGACCCTGACCCTGGACCATATCGAAAAGACCTTCAATATGGACGGTGGCACCTTCCTGGTCAACTCCTTGATCGTCTCCTTTGCGGTGGCGGTCATCGGCACCGCCGTGGCGTATCTCTGCGCCTACTGCACCGCCCGTACCCACGGCCCTCTGTCCCGCGCCCTGCACCTGGTGTCCATCACCTCCATGGCCATCCCCGGTCTGGTGCTGGGTCTCTCCTACGTGCTGTTCTTCAAGGGCAGTTTCCTCTATGGTACGCTGGCCATTCTGATCTTGGTCAACAGCATGCACTTCTTCGCCTCCCCCTATCTGATGATCTACAATTCCTTTAATATCATCAATAAGAACTTGGAGGACGTGGGTGCGACACTGAACATCAGCCGTCCCCGCATCCTGCTGAACGTACTGGTGCCCCAGACCAAGGATACCCTGGTGGAGATGATGTCCTACTTCTTCGTCAACTCCATGATGACCATTTCCGCCGTCTCCTTCCTGGCCAACCGCAACACCCGTCAGCTGTCGCTGATGATTCGTCAGTTTGAGGGTGGTCGTCTGATGGAGTGCGCCGCCTTCGTATCCCTGATGATCCTGTGCGTCAACCTGTTGGTCAAGACCACCGTGTACATTCTGAAAAAAGTGCTCAAAAAGAACAAGGCACGATAAAAATGAGGTAACCGCTATGAATTCTTTGACAAGAGAGCAATTCAAGGCACTGGCCTATCTGGCCGAGGCCAAATCCGAAAGCACCGTCGCCACCGTGGCAGACAGCATCGGTATGTCCATCGCCGACACCGACGCCCTGCTGCAGGAGCTGACCGAGCTGGGTTACATCGCCGACCTGTTCGCCGTCACCGCGGCGGGTCACGAGGCCCTGGAGCCCTATCGCGCCCGCCGCGTCATCTTCCTGGCCGCCGGCCTGGGTTCCCGTCTGCGTCCCGCGACGCTGAACGTGCCCAAGCCCTTGGTGCGCGTTCACGGCAAGCCCATCATCTGCTCCGCCATCGAAGCGGCGTTAGCTAAGGGCATCGAGGAGATCTACATCGTGCGCGGTTATCTGGGCGGCGCCTTTGACCAGCTCAAGCAGATGTATCCCCAGATCCATCTCATCGACAACACCGTCTACACCCAGACCAACAACGTCTCCTCTGCTATGCAGGTGCGCCACCTCTTCCAGCACGCCTACGTGATGGAGGCGGATCTGCTCATCAACAACCCCGACGTGTTCCGCAAGTACAACTACACCTCCAACTGCGTGGGTGTGCCGGTCAAGAAGACCACCGACTGGTGCGTCATCAGCGAAAACGGTGTGGCCAAGCGTCTGGTGCAGGGCGGCGAGAACTGCCACCACCTCTACTCCATCTACTACTGGAACGAGGAGGACGGTGCCCAGCTGCCCGCCGACCTGGAGGATATGTTCTCCACCCCCGAGGGCAAGCAGAATTTCTGGGACATCGCCCCTATGAACATCTACAACAGCCACTATCACATCGAAATCTTCGAGTGCTCCTTTGAGGATATCACCGAGATCGATACCTATCACGAGCTCTCCCTCATCGATCCCGACTACGCCATTACCCCTCAGGGCATTGTGCGATAATTTAGGAAAGGCAGGTGACGATCGTGGGCTTTATTGAAGAATTGCAAGAGATAACGCTGGACCTGGCCACGGTGGTCATCGGTCTGTGCGAAAAGCACGGCATCCGCTACTATCTGGCGGAGGGCACCATGCTGGGGGCTGTCCGCCACGGCGGCTTCATCCCTTGGGATGAGGACATCGACCTGGCCATCCCCCGCGCCGACTACAACCGCCTCTTACCCATCCTGCGAGAGGAATTGCCGGAAGGCTACCGTCTGGTGCATTACCCCGACGCCACCCACCACCCCCGCTATTTCGCACAGGTGGAGCGTCTGGACACCCCCGTGTGCGAGGACAATTTTGTGGTGCCTTTCGTGCGACATATGTGGATCGATCTGTTCCCCATCGACGGCATGCCCGCCCATCCCCTGCGACGCAAGCTGCACCTGTACCGCCTGCTGTATCTGCGAGTGCTGGCCCAGCTGGCCAAGGCGGACGAGTGCATCAACAACAAGGGTAAGCACCTAAAGGTCCGCAAAACCGCCATCGCCGTTGGTAATCTGTGGGCCAAGGTGTTCCGCGTTGACCCCCGCAAGCGGCTGGCACGGATGGAAAAGGTCGTGCAGAAGTACGACGCCGCCGAGACCGGCTGGACCATCTCGCTGGGCAGCCTGTATAAGGGGCGCACCATCTTCCCCACCGCCTACTACGGCGAGGGAAAGACCGTGGATTTCGCCGGCCACAGCTGGCTACTACCCATCAAATGTGAGGAGATGCTCGCCTCCCTCTACGGCGACTATATGACCCCGCCCCCGCCCGAAAAGCGGATCGGTCACAACCTCAAGCCCGTTGATACATCTTCTGAAGAAAGGATAGGTGTCCATGAATAAGCGTTCTGTTACCCACGCCGCCACCGTCGACTATTTTGCGGCCGTGTGGGCCCATGTGGCCAAGGAATTCGGCGTCAGCTGGTATCTCTATGACACCTCCCTGCTGTGCGCCGCCACCATCGGCAACACCCCCGAAAATTACAACGAGATCACCGTCGCCATCCATGCGGTGGACCGCGCCCGTGTGATGGGCGAGGTGCTGACCCGCCTGCAGGACTGCACCAACTGCCTGATGTCCCGCAACGGCCTGACGGTGACCTGCACCCACCCCAGCAATCTGGAGAACGTGGTGTTCCGCTTCGGACTCTTACGCCCCTGCAGCCCCGAGGAGGCCAAGACCGACGCCCGTCTGCGCGCCACCCACGGCCAGGGCAAGGATGCCTACGACCACCCCATCCCCTATCCCGAACCCGCCGAGACCGTCACCCTCAACGGTGTATCCTACCCCACCTTTGCCAATTACGAGGAGTATCTGGCAGAGCGGTTTTTGGACTACGAGACCTGCTTTGAGGATCCTATGGGCTGCAACCTGACCCGCGAGGAAAAGGCGGAACTGTCCGAGCACCAGAAAAACTGCATCGAGGCGCTGCAATTCATCGAGGAATTGAGCCAAAAATACAACCTCAAATACCGCCTGCTGGCGGGCAGCGTGCTGGGTGCCGTGCGCCACGGCGGTTTCATCCCTTGGGACGACGACATCGACGTGGGCATCTGCATCGAGGACCTTCCCCTCTTTGAGGAGATGGTGCAGAAGCACCTGCCGAAAAAGTTCCAGCTCTTCTGCCGTCAGGCAGGGGTGTATTACCCCCGTATGTTCACCAAAATCTGCTGCAACAACCGTTGCTGCATCGATCTGTTCCCCCTCATCCCCGTCCCCGCCGAGGGGGTACGGGCCAAAATGTCTTGGTTCTTCGGTCGCTTCTGGCGCAAGCTGCACTATATCAAGATCGGTCATTATCACGACGAGAGTTTCCGTATGAAGGGGATCGCCAAGTGCATCGCCTTCTTCCTGTCCGATGAGCAGATCATGCGCTTTGCCGACGCCCACGACCGTCGCTACGCTCACAAGAACGCCCCCAATTACGTCAATATGTACAGCATCTATTCCCGTCGCGTTGAGACCGTCCCCGCCCAGTGGGTGAAAAAGACGGTGCGCATGGATTTTGCCGGGGTCAACGTCCCCGTGATGGGCTGTACCGATGAATATCTCACCCATATGTACGGCGATTATATGACTCAGCCCTTCCCCTGGAAGCGCACCCACCGTCATGCCGCACGCTTTAACATTGCGGATATGGAGGACTTTATGCGATGATAGCTAAATTTGCCAAGCACCTCTTCCTCTTTGAGGAATTGGTCAAACGTGACTTCAAACAGAAATATAAGGGTACCGTCATCGGCATGGCGTGGAGCGTGCTCTCCCCCCTGCTGAACCTGCTGGTGCTGCGTCTGGTGTTTACCCAGTTCTTCGGCCGCGGCATGGACCACTATACCACCTACCTGTTTGCCGGTACCGTGTTCTTCTCCTTTTTTAAGGAGGCTACCAAGGGCGGCATGAACGCGCTGACCAGCAACGCCTCCATCTTTACCAAGATCAACGTCCCCAAGTACCTGTTCCTGCTGAGTAAGAACGTATCCGCCGTCATCAACTTCGGTCTGACGCTGGTGGTCTTCTTCCTCTTCTGTATCTTGGACGGCGTCACCTTCGGCTGGCATTTCTTGATGCTGCTGTACCCCGTTCTGTACCTCATCGTGTTCAACGTGGGCGTGGGTCTGATCCTGTCGGCGATGTACATCTTCTTCCGCGATACCAAGTATCTCTACGACGTGTTCACCCTGCTGCTGCACTACTGCTCCGCCATCTTCTACCGCGTGGAGTCCTACCCCGAGGCCATCCAGCGCATCTTCCTGGTCAACCCCGTGTATCTGGCCATCAAGTACGTGCGTGTCATCACCATCGACGGCAACATCCCCTCCTTCCAGTATCACCTGCTGATGCTGGCGTGGGCGGTGCTGATGGTGGGCATCGGCGCCTGGATCTATAAGAAGAACAACCACAAGTTCCTGTATTACGTCTAAAAGGAGGGAACGCAAATGAAGATTATTGATGCAAAGGGCGTTTCCATCCGCTACATCACCGGCGACTTCAAGAACATCGGTCTGAAGGAGTACGTGCTGCGCCGTCTGCAGGGCAAGTACACCGTCAACGAGTTCTGGGCGGACCGGGACGTCACCTTCTCGCTGGAGAAGGGAGATATGATGGGCATCATCGGCACCAACGGCGCCGGTAAGTCCACCCTGCTGAAGGCCATCAGCGGCATTATGATCCCCACCGAGGGCAAGGTACGCACCCGCGGCACCATCGCCGCCCTGCTGGAGCTGACCAGCGGCTTTGACGGCGACCTGACGGTGCGGGAGAACACCTATCTGCGGGGCGCGCTCCTGGGCTACACCCGCAAGTTTATGGACGATATGTACGATCAGATCATCGAGTTTGCAGAGCTGCAGGATTTCCAGGACAGACCCTTTAAGCAGCTGTCCAGCGGTATGAAATCCCGTCTGGCCTTCTCCATTGCCTGCCTGGTCAACCCCGATATCATCATCCTGGACGAGGTGCTGTCGGTGGGTGACGGTGCCTTCCGCAAGAAGAGCTACGACAAGATGCAGGAGATCCTCAAGAGCGGTGTCACCGGCATTCTGGTGTCCCACTCGGTGGGTCAGGTGCGGGATATGTGCAACAAGATCCTGTGGCTGGACCACGGCAAGCAGATTGCCTTCGGCTCGGACGTGAAGATGCTGTGCGACGCCTACGAGCACTTTATGGCGACCAAGATCCTGCCCCAGAACGAGGAGGAAATCCGCGCCGCCGCCGAGGCCTGGTGCAATCGGGACGTGGTGCCGCTGGTGCTCCCCGAGGAGAAAAAACTGTAAGAAAAGAGAAAGAGCCTGTGCAAGGTATACTTGCACAGGCTCTTTTTTATAGGTTTTGTTCAAAGAATGGCCAGCGTCACCCGCTGCTGCAGCAGGCGGTTGCGATATTACGAGTGTCATTTTTGTTTCACACAAGAGAATCGTTCCCTTGTGTGAGTAAATTGTCGAGAAACAACTACAACGGCAACCACAACAAACGCACATACAATTATCGCTGTTACCACCATTTTTACATATTGCTTGGAATTCACATCATATATGATATTTTCAGTACCAGAACCATCTTGAATCACCATCTGCGAGTATGAGGACGCAAACAAATTGAAAATACCCAAGTGGTTTCTGATATAATATTTGGTCTCTTTTACTGTCTTTTGGGTGTTTTGAGAAAGAATTTTTTTGAACGAAATATTTTCATCCGTAGCATCCACCCTGCAAACATCCAATATCTTTCCACTGGGATTTACCGAGACTATCACATCATCTCGAACAAAGTAAATATTGATCGTCTCTTTGTCCCATTCAACATAAAAATTACCAACACATTCAAACGTGTATCCGTACTGAAAAATACCTTCGCTAGAATATACACATATTTTTGAGGGATGTGATGTCTTTTGTCCAATTGCAATTAATCCATTGTCATTCACATCGAAACATACGATAGGTTGTTTTGGAGGCTCCTCGCTTATCAACTGTATATTTACATTGGTTGCAAAATCCGTCTTCTCTCCTGTTGGTAAAGGAATAACCTGAAAACCTGTATTCATTGCATTCACTTCCCTGACATTCGCAAGCGCAATTATGAACAAAAGAGATAGAAACAACAAGTACCGAAAATATCGTTTTACTCTCATTCTTACCACTCCATAATTCTGTCGCAAATATCCGCTGCGACATCGAATACATTGAACTTCGTTTTCTCTGCCGTTTCTGTTTTACTCCATTCAATATGAAATTCATCGTCGTATAACACAAGAGAGCCATCCTCTTGTGTTATGTTGTTTATTCTTCATTCTGTCGGCGATGGGGTAGGGTGACAACACCCTCCAAATGGAAATCACCGTCGGTGAGCACCCACACGCCCTCGTCGGGCTCCAATCCCTTGGGCAAATACTCCTTGACCACGCGGATGGTGATCTCTCGCTGATCGCCCTGCTTCTCCGCCTTTTCGATCATACCGATGACGTAGGGGGCATCCAAATGCAACCCTTTCTTAGGGAAGCGGCAGAGATAGATCTCGCCCACCCGCATGCGGGGCCACATCCGCACCGCGGCGGGAACGGTGATGCGAAAGGTGGGGTTGCCCACGCGTTCGGCGTGGGTCGGCTTATCTAAGTGGCAGAACAGCCACTTGAAGACGTACAGCAGCACCGCGGCGACCAGCACGCCGATTAACAACCAATAGACGGGCGCCCTACCCGTGGGCAGAGTGGCCAAAAAGAAGACCAGAAACGGCACCACCACGATGATGGCGCTTTGAATCACCGCATGTCCGATACGACCGCCCCAGCGGGAATGGTACACCGCCCGTTCACGGCAGATGCTGCAACGGGCACCCTGAAAATACTCGGGCAACCAGCGGGGCAAAAAGTCGATCTTCTCGACAAACATAAATCCTTTTTCGCCACAATGCGGACAACGGTATTTCATACAATCACCTTTCTAAACGTATGGTAACGTAAGCAACACAAGAGAACCGTCCCCTTGTGTTTTCACCCTTGTGTTCCGTGTGATAAATCCCCCGGTGCTTCTGATTTCAATAAACCAAGCAACTCGCCTTTATCAGCAACAAAACCCATGTAAACAAATGTTCCAGCAGTTCTTTTCAATTCGTCCAAAGGGGATGCAAAACGAATAAACACGCTTACACAAGGATGTGTGAACCGACAATAGGTCATTGCGCCGATGCGTGCCGGTTTAGAAATCGGTTTAGCAGAAAGGATGACACCCTCATTGGGAATTTCGGAATCACCAAAAAGATACGACGAGTTCTTTGTGTATTGAATATTGATCTCTTCCCAAGTGAATTTTTTCGTTGCCCTAGACGAAACAAAGGTGCAACCTTGTGCATCCAAAACGATTTTTCTCTTAAGATATAGCCTATCTATAACCCCAGTCGTTACCAATACAACTTCAGAAATACAACACACGATGATAACGACGACATTCCAGGACGTCACAAACAGAAGAAATACCAGCCCGATCACCCCGAGAATATCATAAACCAGCAATTCGCGTAAATCGTCTAAACTTCCGTATATTTCCATCGTGTACTCCTTTCATCGCAATCGTTGGTCGCAATAGAGTTTTTTGCAATTTGAGTTGTTAGTAATCTCTACATCCACTGACTCCCGTGTATTGTTTGATGTCGATGTATCAACACTAGCGCGACTAATCGCAGCGGGAACACAAGAGAGCCATCCTCTTGTGTTTTTATCTTACCATAGATTTTGCCAATGCGAAAGAACGATTTCAGCAAAATAAAGAGGCTTATTTATACGGATTTAGCAAAATAACGTAGGCAACGCAAGAGAATCGTCCATTTGCGTTTCTGCTCTTATGTTCCCGGGCCGGCATATTCGTGGTCTGCCAACATGGCGTATGCCTGCGGATCAATCTCAAATCTGTCAAAGAAGAAACCCAGCTCCTCCACAGTCGCGCCACCGCCGTCGAACATTCCCAATGCTACAAAAACGAATCGCTGTTCTTTTTCCGAAAACAACACCAATCCTACTTTTGCATTGCCTATATGAAGCGGGTTTTCTTTGGGATCAACCAACTTATCTTCATAGAGGCGAGTAAGCGTCAAATAATTGGCGACATAGTACGCTTGATAGTCCGAATCAAAACGGAAAGGTTCGCAAACCGCATCACCGATCACGTCGGAAAGAAAAGCGGTATATTTGTCGGTATCCTTTATTACAAACTCCAACTGCATCTCATACGCGTAGGTATCGCCTTTTATCGCTTTGTAGTGATAGGTTACATCCGAAAAGTACGATTCGATCTCCTCGGGAAAGAACGAAGAGATAAATCTTTTTGGTGCATTATTATTGTAGTTTCCTTTGACCACTCCGTAATCGGCGATACCGTTGGTCTCATACACAGGAGCCGGCCCAAAAAGCAGGTATAGGGGCACGGCGATGACGATAGCAATAACCACGCAGGCCACAATAACACAGATGCGTACCGTTCTTGAATTCTTTCTCATATGCATAAACCTCCTTACCGTTAACCAATTCAAACAAGAGCATCGTCCCCCTTGTGTTTTCATTATAGGGAGGTGGCGGAGGCGTTGTCAACACACGACGGAAAACTTTGGACAAATGCACCATTTCCGCCCCACTTTTTTTGCGAAGTGTACAAAAGGGGGCGACAAAAAGGCTTCACCTCAAGGGGGAGCCTTTTCTTGATTCTGCACAAAAGAGCCGATGCAAACCCGTTGCATCGGCTCTTTACACTTATCCTTTATAACAAGCAATACGCCTTGTCCACCGCCTGCAGTTCGCGGAGGGTATCGATCTCGGTGATGTCCTCCATACGGCACTCGGCGATCTCCACCTGATAATCCTTGCGGTGGTATTCCAGCGGCACCTGGTCCCAGAAGCGCTGCTTGCCGCCGGGGCTGTGATAGACCTCCTCGATGTGGCGCTGCAGCTTCTGGCCGTCCTCGGCGTTCCAATAATACACCGTGAAGAGGTGGTGGCAGTCGGTGCCGCCCTCCTGCAGGCTGGTGACGATGCCGCCCTGGGAGGTGAGACACCAGTCGTCGGTGAGAGCCACCGGCACCCCCAAGCAATCGGAGGTGTAGTGGTACTTGCGTATGACGTCGGGGTTGTTCACCACCAGATCCGCCTCCATCACGTAGGCGTTCTTCAAGAGAAAGCGGGCGCACATGGCGGAGGAGATGTTGTTGGTCTCGTTGTAG
This sequence comes from Clostridia bacterium, assembly GCA_017520705.1. GTDB lineage: Bacteria > Bacillota > Clostridia > Oscillospirales > Acutalibacteraceae > UBA5905. The sequence continues at coordinate 42,598 of JAFXFF010000018.1, forward strand.
GCGGGATTCTCCAAAAAACGAATCTGGGGATATTTGTTGAGCAACTGGTCAAACTGCTCCGACAGATGACCCCGCACAATGTAGATCTCCTCGATGCCCACCGCCAGCGCCGCGTCGATGGCGGTGTCGATGATCCGCTTGCCGCCCACACGGATGAGAGGCTTGGGGGTGTTGAGGGTGAGGGGCAACAGACGGCTGCCCAGCCCCGCCGCCAGAAAGATGACGCGGCGGGCCCGATAGGGCTCCAGCGCCTCGTAGCCCTTCCCCGTCAGGGTCAGGTCGGGGGTGATCCACTCCCACTGATGGAGGGTGGCCAAGATCTTATTCACCGTGCCCACCGACACCCCCACGCCACCGGCGATGGCCCGCTGGGACCGCTTGCCGCGGGTGCGCTCCAGGTAGGCGAGCACGTCAAATTCTTTTCGCGTCATAGGATTAGTAGATCCACTTGCCCAGCAGACGGGTCTTCTCGTCGGCGGTGTTGCCGGCCATATCGGCATAGGGGATGTCGGTGGGATAGCCCTCCACCTTCATCTCCTGACCCTTAAAGATGGTCTCGGGCAGGAACTTGTCCTTCTCCTCCTGCACCAGGGTGTTGTAGAAGAAGTCGAACACCTCTTTGACCGCCTTGTTATCCTGCTTGCCCTCGATGATGCCGTAGCCGCAGGCGGTGTAGGGAGCGCCGGGCTCGAAGAACAGGATCTCGAAGGGCTGGCCGTTGTTTTGCTCGATGACCGCCTGAGAGGTCATACCCATGGCGATGGCGATCTCGCCCTGCACCAGCAGGTTGATGGGGCCGGAGCCGGAGGAGGTGAACTGCATCATATTGCCGGACTTGGACAGCTTTTCGAAGTAGTCGAAGGCCTTATCCTCGCCCCAGGCGTTGACCAGGCTCTTGAGGTAGATGTAGCCGGTGCCGCTGGACTTGGGGTTGGGCATGGCAATCAAATTCTTATACTCGGGCTTGAGCAGATCCTCGTAGCTGGTGGGTTTGGCCAGACCCTTATCCTCCAGCATATCGGTATTCACCACGATGCAGCCGCTGTATCGGTGAGCCACCAGATACTTCTTGCCGCCCATCTGCATATCCTCTACGTAGTGATCCTTGCTGTAGTCGCCGATGTCGGCCAGCAGGTCGGTCATATTGTCCAGATAGCCCACCTCGAGACCCCATACGATGTCGCAGGCGGTGTCCTTGCCCTCGGTCTTCAGCAGGGCGGCGTTTTCGCCGGTGGAGAGATACTCGATCTGGATGTTATAGTCGGGGAACTGCTCCTCCAGACGCTGCAGGAAATACTCGTTGATGTAATCCTCGTCGCTGGAATAGATGACGACGGTGTTGCCCTTCTTGCCGCAACCGCTCAGAGCGGTCATACTGCCCAGGCACAGCGCCAGCACCAGCAGGAGAGAAAGCAATTTTTTCATTTTCATGGTACAAAACCTCCGTTTTGTTTATTTTTGCTGATTATAGCACATAAAATGAACGCTGTCAATAGGGTTGCGCACCAATTATCGTTCAATCTTTCAAAACCGATTGCAAAAAACGAACAAAAGAAACGTCCTGTCCTGCAAAATAACTTTTTCAACTTTTCGCAAAAAAAGATAGATAATCTCTTAACAATGTGATATGATAAAGGTGGAAAGAAGGGAGAATGACCTATGCGTATTGCCTTTTTCGATGCCAAGCCCTACGACAAGCCCTCATTTGACCGCTACGGTCAAGAAAACGGCATCCAATTTAAATATTTTGAAGCGAAGCTGAATGAAGACACAGTGGATTTGGCTCGCGGCTTTGACGGGGTGTGCGCCTTTGTCAACGACACGGTAAACGCCGCCGTCATCGACCGTCTGATGGAGCTGGGCATTACCACGGTGGCCATGCGTTGTGCCGGTTTCAACAACGTGGATATGCGCCACGCCTACGGCAGGGTGCACGTGGTGCGGGTGCCCGCCTACTCCCCCTATGCGGTGGCGGAGCACACCATGGCGCTGCTGCTCACCTCCATCCGCCGCATTCACAAGGCCTATATTCGCTCCCGGGATTTTAATTTCAGCCTATCCAATCTCACCGGCTTTGACCTCCACGGCAAAACGGTGGGCGTCATCGGCACCGGCCGCATCGGACGGGTGTTTATCGACATCTGCCGCGGCTTTGGTATGAGGGTGCTGGCTTACGACAAGTTCCCCTATGAAGGACTGGACAACGGTGATACCGTCCGCTACGTGGAGTTGCCTGAGCTGTTCGAAAAGAGTGACATTCTCTCTCTCCACTGCCCCTTGACGGAGGATACCTACCACCTCATCAACGCCGACAGCCTTAAGCTGTGCAAGCGGGGCGTGGTGATCCTCAACACCTCCCGAGGCGCACTGGTGGACGCCGAGGCCTTACTAGAGGGCATCAAATCCCGTCACGTGGGCGCCGCCTGTCTGGACGTGTACGAGGAGGAGGGCGACCTTTTCTTTGAGGACAAGTCGGGACACATTCTGGAGGACGATACCCTGGCACGGCTCATCTCTATGCCCAACGTCATCGTCACCTCCCACCAAGCTTTCCTCACCGAGGAGGCATTGGAGAACATCGCCGAAACCACCGTGCAAAATCTTCTCGCCCTGCGGAATAAAGGACAATGCGAAAACGAAGTGTGCTGGCGCGGCGGCGAGGCAAAGGCCTGCAAAGACGGAAAGTGCTTTTAATAATAAGGAGATAAAAAACTATGTATATTACCAACGATATCCGCTATATCGGGGTCAACGACCACCGCATCGACCTGTTCGAGGGGCAGTACCAGGTCCCCAACGGTATGGCCTACAACTCCTACGTGATTTTAGACGAAAAAATCGCCGTCTTCGACACGGTGGACGCCACCTTCACCCATCAGTGGTTGGATAATCTGCAGGGGGCTCTGCAGGGCAGACAGCCCGACTATCTCATCGTCCAGCATATGGAGCCGGACCACTCCGCCAACATCCATCGCTTTGCCGACGCCTACCCCGCCGCCGTCATCGTGGCAACGGCCAAAGCGTTTAAGATGATGGAGCAGTTCTTCGGCACCGACTATGCCGACCGCCGGCTGGTGGTGGGCGAGGGAGATTCCCTCTCGCTGGGCAAGCACAACCTAACCTTTGTCACCGCCCCCATGGTGCACTGGCCGGAGGTGATGGTGGCTTACGATTCCGCAGACAAGGTGCTGTTCTCCGCCGATGCCTTCGGCAAGTTCGGTGCCCTGGACGTGGAGGAGGATTGGGCCTGTGAGGCGCGCCGCTACTACATCGGCATCGTGGGCAAATACGGTATGCAGGTGCAGGCGCTGCTGAAGAAGGCGGCCGGTCTGGACATCGCCGTCATCTGCCCCCTCCACGGCCCCGTTCTCAGCGAGAATTTGGGATACTATATCGACCTTTACAACACCTGGTCCTCCTATCAGCCGGAGGAGGAGGGCATCGTCATCGCCTACACCTCGGTCTATGGCAACACCAAGCGCGCCGTCCTGCAGCTGGCAGAGATGCTGCGGCAGAACGGCTGCCCCAAGGTGGTGGTCAATGACCTGGCGCGGTGCGATATGCACGAGGCGGTGGAGGATGCCTTCCGTTACAGCAAGCTGGTGCTGGCCACCACCACCTACAACGCCGACGTCTTTCCCTTTATGCGGGAGTTTATCCAACACCTCACCGAGCGCAACTATCAAAACCGCACGGTGGCTCTTATCGAAAACGGCAGTTGGGCGCCTATGGCGGCCAAGGTGATGCGTGGAATGTTGGAGGGATGCAAAAATCTGACCTTTGCCGACACCACGGTGAAGATATTCAGCGCCCTTTCCGCCGACAGCCGTCAGCAGCTTGCGGACCTTTCCACCGAGCTGTGCGGCGAATATCTGGCCCGTCAGGACGCCACCGCTGACAAGCACGATATGACCGCCTTGTTTCACATCGGCTACGGGCTGTACGTGGTCACCTGCCGCGACGGCGAAAAGGACAACGGCCTCATCGTCAACACCGTGACCCAGGTCACCAACACCCCCAATCGAGTGGCAGTCACCATCAACAAAGAGAATTATTCCCACCACGTCATCAAGCAGACCGGCACGATGAACATCAACTGCCTGACCACCGAGGCACCCTTCAAGGTATTTGAAGCCTTCGGCTTTGTCAGTGGGCGAAACGTGGACAAATTTGCCAATTGCACCCCCGACCGCTCGGACAACGGGCTGGTGGTGCTGCCCCGCTATATCAACGCCTTCCTGTCCTTGCAGGTGGAGGAGTACGTGGATCTGGATACCCACGGCATGTTCATCTGCACCGTCACCGAGGCGCGGGTGCTGAGCGATAAGGAAACCATGACCTATACCTATTATTTCGACAACGTGAAGCCCAAGCCCGCAACCGGGGGCAAAAAGGGTTACGTCTGCAAGATCTGCGGCTACGTATACGAGGGTGACCACCTGCCCGAGGATTTCATCTGCCCCCTGTGTAAACACGGCGCGGCGGATTTTGAACCGATCCAATGATTTTTTCGCATCTTGTTTCAAGGAGGTGAATAGAATGAAGAAGTACGTCTGTGACGCCTGCGGCTGGGAGTACGACGAGGAGCTGGGCGCCCCCGATCTGGGCATCGCCCCCGGCACCAAGTTTGAGGACCTGCCCGAGGACTTCGCCTGCCCTCTGTGCGGCGTTGGCAAGGACATGTTCAGCGAAGCCTAATTGACCTGTGGCCCCTCTGCTGCGGTGGAGGGGCCGGATAGGAGTTTCTTATGACTATGGTATTGCTCACCGCTCTGGGGGTTGGCGGCGCCACCGTCGTCGGCGCCCTCATCGGTTTTATATTCCGCAAGCTCTCCCACAAATTCTCCGACATCGTGCTGTCCTTTGCCGCCGGCGTGATGATGGCTGCGGCGATGCTGGGGCTGATCCTCCCCTCTCTCGAATACGGTGGAAATTGGGGATTGCTCATCACCTGCGCCGGCATCTTTGTCGGTGCGCTGTGCCTCAATCTGGTGGATAAACTGGTCCCCCATCTGCACAATCTAATGGGCGGCGACAGCGAACACCACCAAAACAGCCAGCTCAGCAAGGTCATTCTGTTCGTGGCCGCCATCGCCATACATAACCTGCCGGAGGGCATCGCCGCCGGCGTCAGTTTCGGCACCGACGACACCACCAAAGCCCTGCTTATTGCGGGCGGTATCGCCCTGCAGAACATCCCCGAGGGTATGGTGGTCATCGGCCCCATGCTGGCCGCAGGCGTATCCCCCCGTAAGACCTTCATCATCGGTATGCTCACGGGCTTAGTGGAGGTGGTGGGTACCCTCATCGGCTATTTCGCCGTCAGTGTGGCCTCGGTGATCCTGCCCTTTGCCCTCGCTTTTGCGGGCGGCACCATGCTATACGTCATCTCGGACGAGATGATCCCCGAAACCCACGCCCACGGAAACGAACGGGGTGCCACCTATGCGCTGCTGGTGGGCTTTTGCCTGATGTTAGTAATGGATGTGCTGTTAGGATGAATGCGATTGTAAACGGCAAGATCCTCCTCCCCGACGGGATGGTGGAGGATCACGCCCTCTTATACACAAACAAAATCGTGGGCGTGGTCCCCACCGACCACATCCCCGCCCACACCGTCTGCATCGATGCGGGCGGCGGCTACGTGGCGGCGGGTCTCATCGACCTGCACATCCACGGCTACGGCGGCGTGGATGTGTGCTGCGGCGACACCGACGCCCTGCGGCAGATGGACGCCGGGATGCGACAAAACGGCGTCACCGGCTGGTTGGCCACCACCATGACGGTGGACGAGGATACCCTGCGCCGCGCCTTCGATGCCTGCCGCGAAGTGATGGCAGAGGGCGGTCACGCCCTGCTGGGTGTCCATGCCGAAGGGCCCTATATCAACCCTGCCAAAACAGGAGCACAGGACGCATCCTGCGCCCTCCTGCCCAACCCCGCTTGGATTAAGGAATACGCCGACGTGATACGGGTGCTGACCCTCGCCCCCGAGATGGACAGCGATTTTGCTGCCATCCGTGAACTAAAACGGGACACCGACATCGTGCTATCCATGGGACACACCGATGCCGACTACAGCACGGCGATGGCGGGAGTGGCGGCAGGCATCACCCACGCCACCCATCTGTTCAACGCTATGCGCCCCCTCCACCACCGCGAGCCGGGTGCCGTGGGCGCAGCCCTCACCGCCGACGTGAGCTGTGAGCTGATTGCGGACGGTCACCACGTCCACCCCGCCCTCTACGACCTGGTGTGGCGGCAAAAGGGACGGCGGCTATGCCTCATCACCGACTGCCTGTCGGCGGCGGGCACGGCTGACGGTGTGGGTCATCTGGGCGGTCAGCCCATTCACGTGGAAGATGGGCTGTGCCATCTCCCCGACGGCACCATCGCCGGCAGCACCCTGCGGCTTCACGAGGCGATATGGAATCTCCATACCCACTCCTCCATTCCCTTGTGGGAGTGTGTTAACTGCGCCTCCCTCAACCCTGCCACGGTGCTGGGGCTGTCCCACCGCAAGGGCTCACTGGAAGCAGGCAAGGACGCGGACATCCTCATCACCAACCGTGATTTTGAGCCTACGATCACCATTTTAAGCGGAAAAGCTGTATAATTCCACCTATTTTATACAATCTGTAAACAAAAACGAGCAAATGCGCGTTGCATTTGCTCGTTTTTCTTATTCCAACAATTCCAGCAATTCCTCGGCGGTGAGGTCGGTCATCGACGGGGTATCCCCCTCCACCACCTGCTGGGCCAACTGCCGCTTTTGCTGCTGCAGGCCCACGATCTTCTCCTCGATGGTGTCGCGGGCGATCAGCCGCACCACCTGCACAGGATTCTTCTGCCCGATGCGGTGGGCGCGGTCGGTGGCCTGGTCCTCCACCGCCCCATTCCACCAGGGATCGTAGTGGATGACCATATCCGCCCCCGTCAGGTTGAGGCCCACGCCGCCCGCCTTCAGCGAGATGAGGAATACGGGGGTATCGTCGCTGTTGAAGGTGTCCACCAGACGGGCTCGTTCCTCTTTCGGGGTAGAGCCTTGGAGAATAAAGTGGGAAATCCCCTCGGCTGTCAGACGCTCTTTCAGTAGCGCCAACATCGACGTAAACTGGGAGAACAACAGTACTTTATGCCCCGCGGCGGTAGCCTCACGCAGCAGCTCCATACAGGCGTCCAGCTTGGCGCTGCCGCCGGTGTAGCCCTCACAGCACAGCCGCGGGTCGCAGCAGATCTGCCGCAGGCGGGTGAGCTGAGCAAGCACCGTGATGCGCTGGCGGCCACTGATTTTACCGCCGCCCGTGATGATGCGGCGCAGGTCGGACACAGCGGAAAGGTACACCTGCCGCTGGGGGCGCTCCATGGGCGCCGGCAGCAGCCGCTCGGTCTTGGGGGGGAGCTCGGTGAGCACCTCCTGCTTTAAGCGCCGCAGGATGAAGGGGGCCACCATCTGCCGCAGATGCTGTGCCACACGGCTCTCCTGCCGCTGGATGGGGGCTTCAAAGCGGTTCATAAAAACACGGCGGGAGAACAAAAATCCCGGCATCAGGAAATCGAAAATGCTCCAGAGCTCCGCCAGCCGATTCTCCACAGGGGTACCCGTCAAGGCAAACCGCCGCACCGAACGGACGGATTTTACCGCTCTGGCATTCTGGGTATTGCTGTTTTTGATGTACTGTGCCTCGTCCAGCACGTGATAGTAAAACTCCAAATCGGCATAATGGGTCACGTCCCGTTTGAGGATGTCGTAGGAGGTGACCGCCACGTCGTAGTCCGCCACCCTCTCCAATCGGCGGTGACGCTCGGCGGCGTCACCGATGATACACAGCACCTTGAGGTGGGGGGCAAAGCGGGCGATTTCCCGCTCCCAGTTCAGCACCACCGAGGTGGGACATACCACCAGCGAGGGAATGTTGACCCCACGCTCCTTGGCGGCGGCAAAGAGGGCGATCATCTGCACCGTCTTGCCCAGGCCCATATCGTCGGCCAGGATGCCGCCGAAGCCCAGCTCCTCCATAGAGCGCAGCCACCGGAATCCCACCCGCTGATAGCCGCGCAGAACACCCTGCAGGCAGGCGGGCAGGTCGTATTTGGCCTCGGTGGCGCGGCGATGGCGGTCGGTGAGCTGTAAAAACAGACGGTCGCGGGTGACCTGCATCGCCTGCCCCTCCAACACGCGGTCCAGATACAGGGCGCGATAGGTGGGCAGGGTCACCGCTCCACCCGTCAGGTCGCGGGCAGAGAGACCCAAACTCTCGGTAAGCTGGGCTAAGCGGGTCAAACCGCCCTCCTGCAAGGGAAGCAACCTGCCGTCCCGCAGACGGTGATAGGCCGCCCCCTCCCGATAACCGGTGAGGATGCCGCTGAGCTCATTGGGGTCCAGATCCTCTAAATCCACCGTCATACGCAGCAGATCGTCCACCAGACTGACCCCCACCGACAGGGCGGGGCTGGGCGCCAGACCCCGCGCGCCGAAAGCGGCGGACTCGGTGACCTGCGCCAGGGCGCGCAGGCGGGGCAAGGCAATGGTGAGGAAGGCATACAGCGTGTCCTCATCCCACATCGCCGTTAAGGCGCCGTCGGGGGTGCGGTCCGCAAAATAATCGTCCAAAATCCGCCGCACAGGAAACTCCGCCAGCGGGTCCTGCCAAGGCTGGGGGTCGCCGTCGTAGGCGGCAACGCGGCCTCCGTAGACGAACTCCACCTGCGCCGTCACCCACTCACCGTCGCGATGGAGATGAATGGCGGTGGCAAGTCGCGGCGGGGTGTGGCTGTCCAGCAGGGCGCTCTCTCCCTGCAAGCGGACGTAGGGGCGCACAGCCCCCAGCACACCGCCGCAGAAAACAGGCAGCTCCGCAGGAGCAATGTACATCCCTTGCGGATGGGCGGCGGCCAGCGCGACCCATCCTCCCATCCGTCGGGTATAGTCGGTATTGGTGCGGTACAGCCGCCCGCGATACAGCAGATACAGCTTGCGCGCACCCATCAACGGCATAGCCTCATCGCCATAGAGGCGCACGCCATCCCCCTCCCTTTCCACCGTGAGGGCAAGGTTGGGCTGCCCCTCAGTCAGGGTGACACGGCGCTCCCCCGCAGGGGTATGCACCGTTAATCCATTCCCCTGCCAGAGGGTGAAAAAGCGGTCGAGAGCCCCCTTGGACAAAGGGAGTTCTGCCACCGTTCCGTGGGAAATCGTACCCATACGGGCGCCCTGAGCGCCCACCTCCGCCGTGAGAAAATCCAGCAGCGGTCGGCTTTCCGGGGCAAAGCTGTGGCGATGGTGCAGGAGAGTCAATTCCCTGCCGTATTCCACCGTCTCGCCGCGCTCCATCCATTCGGCAAAGCGGGCCACGTTTTTGACTTGGTACGGCTTGTCCCGGCCAAGGGTAAAGGTTAGCGCAGGCACACGCCCCGTCAGATACAGGATGGGGGTGAGGGTCACACCGGGGCGGGTATCCTCCGCCACCGTGAGCCGCACCCGCTCGCCCGATAAATACGCATCCATCAGCTGCCGCACCGCAGGGTCGGTAACGGTGGGGATGGCGGCGGAGGCGGCCGTCGGCACGGCAGTGGCGGTCATATCCCGATAATAGGTGTAAACCAAGGCGGCGACGATGTGCTTGCAGCCCCGCCCGGTGGCGGCATAGCGGCTGCAGCCACAGGAAAGATGAGCCGCCTCCCCCGTGGAGTCAAAGCCCACCTCCACAGCATAGGCGGAGCCGGACTCCTCCACCCGGGCGGCGATGCGACGGCTGTAATAGGGGTCCGCCTCATCGGCAAAGGCACGCACCCAGCCGGCATTGTAGCCGCTGACGCCCCGCAGATAGGCCTGACGGCTCTCCGCCAGCAGACTGATTTTCTTGAGAGAATACAGCGCCATCCGCGCCACCTCCTTTTTCACTCGGCGGGAGCAAGCCCCCGCCCTACGGTGCAACAATAAGGTTGGATAGAGCCGGTAGCCTCCCTCCGGGAGGGAGGTGGCCGAGCGACAGCGAGGTCGGAGGGAGCCTGACGAGCCGTCACTCCGTGCTTACATTCTTTGTCACGCGCTCTCCCCCAGTCAGCCTGCGGCTGACAGCCCCCTCCCAGAGGGGGCCTTTCCCCATCCAAAAGCCAACTAAATTTACATTTTGGGTATCTTATTATTATACGCCCCTTCCCGTTTTTTGACAAGAGAATTTTGACGATTGGTAAAATTGTTGCATTTTCTCCCATTTCTTGCTATACTGAAAGCAGAAATGAGCAAAGGAGTGCTTCCCATGTCCCATCCCACCTACGTTATCGCCTCGGATATTCACGGCTCCGCCTTTTTCGCACAGGAGCTGATGGAGGCCTTTGAACGGGAACAAGCCGACGAGCTGTTACTGCTGGGCGATATTCTCTACCACGGCCCCCGCAACGCCCTGCCCCTGGGGTACAACCCCAAAAAGGTGATTGAGATGCTCAATCCTATGGCGGATAAGATCACCTGCGTGCGGGGCAACTGCGACGCCGAAGTGGACCAGATGGTGCTCTCCTTCCCCCTGATGGCGGACTACCGCACCGTGGCGGTAAACGGGGAGACCCTGTTCCTCACCCACGGGCATCTGGAGGGCCTGCCCATCGAACCGGATTACATCGTCCTGCAGGGCCACACCCACGTGCCGTTGTGCCAGCATCGCCCCGAGGGGTGGTGGCTGCTCAATCCCGGCTCGGTGTCCATCCCCAAGGAGGACAGCCCCCACAGCTACCTTTTGCTGAAGGAGGGCACCTTTTATTGGAAAACTTTGGGCGGCGAGGTCTACCGCACCGCCCCGTTATTCGGATAAGGAGTGATTGTGTATGAAAAAAGTCAACCGCATTCTCTGGGGTGTCATTCTGGTGGCCATCGGCGTTCTGCTGGGGCTGCACCAATTGGAACTGCTCCCCTTCGACCTGTTCTTCGAGGGCTGGTGGACCCTGTTCATCATCCTGCCCAGCGTGGTGGGCCTGCTCACCGAGCCGAACAAGGGCGGCAGCCTGATCGGCCTGTTGTTCGGCGTATTCTTCCTGCTGTGCGAGTGGGATATTCTCGCCTTTGACCTGCTGTGGAAGCTGATTCTGCCCGTGGCGGTGGTGCTGGTGGGTCTGCGCCTGCTCGTTGGCAAGCGCGCCAAAAAGCAGGAGGGCTCCATCCCCGCCTCCCCCGATGCGGCCCAATGCGTCGCCGTATTTTCGGGGCAGGATATGCGCTTTGAGGGTCAGCCCTTCCGCGGTGCCGAGGCCGTCGCCGTCTTCGGCGGCGTGGAGGTCTTTGCCGCCGGCGCCGTCATCACCGAGGATTGCGTGGTGAATGCCACTGCCGTGTTCGGCGGTGTGGATCTGTATCTGCCCTCCAACGTCAACGTGGTGGTCACCTCCGGCGGCCTCTTCGGCGGCGTGGAGGATAAGCGTCGCGTTCCCCCTATCGAGGGCGCCCCCACCGTCTATATCCGTGCCTCCTTTGCCTTCGGCGGCGTGGATATTAAGTAACTTTGCCCCAAAAGAGCCTGTGCCATGGTTGCACAGGCTCACTTTGTCTTTTTTTGAAAAATTTTCTTTTTTTGCCTGAAAAGCGTGACCTTAGAGGCCAAAAAGTTGTCATTATCAGTAGAGGATAGGAAAAGGAGTGATGCTTGTGGAAGACAGCCGTATCGTGGCCCTGTTCTTTGCGCGGGACGAGTCCGCCATTACGCAAACCGACCGCAAATACGGCCCCTATTGCCGCACCATCTCCTTTAACATTCTGAACGATCGGCAGGACGCGGAGGAATGCACCAACGACACCTATCTGCAGACCTGGAACACCGTCCCGCCCCAAAAGCCCACCTCTCTGCAGGCCTACTTAGGCAGGATCGTGCGCAACCTCTCGCTCAACCGCCGCAAGGCTAAGCTGGCGCAAAAGCGGGCGGCGGACGCCTACCCCGCCGCCTATGAGGAATTGGAGCAGATGCTGGCCTCTGCCGCATCGGTGGAGGAGCAAATGGACGAGATGATCTTGCGGGACCTGATCGAACGTTTCTTAGACGAACAGACCGAGCAAAACCGTCAGATCTTCGTGGCCCGCTACTGGTATTTTGAGCCGGTCGCCGCCATCGCGGGCAACCTGAGGCTGTCCCAGAGCCACGTGAAAATGTCTCTGTCCCGTATGCGCCGTGCCCTGCGGGAATTTTTGAAGCAAGAGGGGGTACTGATATGAACGCTAACGATTTGATCAACGCCATCGGCAGCATCGACGACCGCTACGTATTGGCATACACCGCGGGTGCCACCCCACATAAGCGCAAGCCCGTCACCCCGCTGTTTCGCTGGTCGGCGGCCGCCTGCGTGGCAGTGGTGGCGGCGCTGTCTCTGATGCTGCTACCTACCATGACCCGCCACCACAGCGTGATGCCGAAGCCCGACCATACGCCCACGCCTCCCGATTCCGGGGGGCAGATGAGCCCCCTCCCCGATGCGCCCGCTACGACCACTACCACAGCCGGCGGCGACGGTTTCAGTAACAACGAGCTCGTCACCACCACCACCCACCCCACCGTCAGCACACCCACCACCGGTGACGCCGGGCAGGATGAACCGCCCGAACCCAGCGGGGACGTAGTCTATCTCAACAAAGTGGACGGTTTCATTTCCACCGCTGCGGATTGGGGATACTCCGTTCAAGCCTCTCAAGAAGAGTTTGCCGCGACCTATCCGCTGGATCTTACCACCTATGGACAACATACCGGTTACGATATCATAAACCGGCTTAGATATGTCTTCAACGAAGAACCCTACGGGCCCATTCGGTCCCAATTGATGTATGGCACGATCTCTATACTGGCTAATTCCACCGCGGCGTCCTCCGACGTGGTGTTTTCGCTGACGGTTTCCAAAGAGCGTTTCGAACGCCATTTCGGTTGCGTCGTGATGCAAGCGCAGAAAAAGGAGATTTCTCGCATCAACGGACACGAGGTCCTCTTGATGCACGGCATCCATTACGACAACCCCCGAATCGTCGGCGAGCTGAAGGTGGGGGATCTCTATATCACCTTTTCCTCCTACCGCCCCCAGGAAGAGGTGGTGGAGCTACTCCGATACATCATCGACGCGATCACCAACCCGGGCAGCGAGTCGGAGGGATCCCCTGCGGTGCCCATCCCCAACCCCTCGGCGACCTACACGTTTACCTTTGGCTCCTATGAGGAGCTTTGGCAGGCGCTGACGGACGCCGCCAACGACCGCTATAAGGAATTGCGGGAGAACGCGCAGGCCTACGGCACCCTCTACCAAAACACCCTGTCCGCTTTCGCCGCAGGCGAATACGACCTGATTGTGCCGCGGTTGAACGGCTCCCCCATCCCCATCCGCGAAGAAATGTACTATGCGCAGGTGTCACTGATAACCGCGGAGCTGTACCATCTGCCGTGGCTGTGGTATCATTGCACCGTGGAGGACCGCGATCTGACCGTGAAGATCTCCTATACCGAGGCCATCGGCAGCACCGCCGTAAACGCGGCTACCTCCTACGCCGAGGTGGTCGATCTCATCTATCCCAATGCCCCCTCCCCCACCAATTACGCCCAATATCCTAACTACAAGATCATCTACGAACAGGAGCTGACTTTGGCCGACGGCAGCCGTGTTGCGGCGTGGGTCTCGGAGGTACAAGACAATGACCGTGTGTACATTAAATTTTATAAAGACAGCGTGCTGGTATCGATGTGGGCCGACGGCGACCTGTTCTCCGACGCGTTTTGGAGCGGATTCGATCTGGCGACATATACTGCCCCGTAATTTGTAAAAAAGGAGGGTCTCTGATGAAACGCATACTGACTGTGGTATTGACTCTTGTGCTGATTTGTGCGGCTCTGTCGGGCTGCGGCACGACCAAAGACAAAGAAGAGCCGAAAACAGGCGCGAAAAGCGGCACGATGGCCTTGACCATCGTGGAAAAGGACCCCACCCTGCCTGCCTTTGAGTATCAAGACGGCGATCCCTACTGCTTCTATGCCGAGGATGCCGATGGACAAATGTACCGTGTGATGTGGGGGGATTTCACAGGGCTGAAAGAACAAGACCGCGTTATTGTGGCATATGAAGGGTTGACAGAATTTTCTCACACTCACGGCGATTGTCTCATATTTACTTTCCACGAGATGATCGCCAAAATGGTAACGGTGACAGAGAGCGCCGATCAAACCCCCGACAGGACGATGGCCTTGACCATCGTGGAGACCATACCCAGCGGAGTAGCGTTTGAGTATCGCAACGGGCCCTACTGCTTCTACGCCGAGGACGCAGGAGAAAACCTGTACCGGGTGCTGTGGTCGGATTTCACAGGATTGGAAGAAAAAGACCGTGTTATTGTGAAGTATCACGAGTTGAAAAAACTTACTTACACGGAATATCTCTGCGGCGGTTGGACGCCGCCCTATGAAATGACCGCTACCGACGTGACGGTGGATGACCGCGTTGAGGGAGAGCTCGTACACCACGTACGGATCTCGTCAGGCGAGACCTCTATTTATCCCTTCGGCCGCTTGATATGGTCCAAAACGGACAACGGTGACGGCACCTACGAAGAGATGATAGCGGATCACTGCGACCCCATTCATTTGTTCACCGACCAAGCTGACATCATCCCCACCCTCACGGTAAAGGACGAGGCAAGCTACTCCACATCCGCCAACGGGAGTGTGGAAGCCGTGTATTTGTATAGCCCTGTCGGTGACACCTACGTCTCCGAAGCCACCACGTGGAATGCGCTGGCCGGCCTGCCGGGCGGCACCTACTACGTGATGTTGGCGGTGTTGCTGGGCGGCAACTGCGACCCATACGCTCCACAGAATTTTTATCGCTACGAGGACTTTTTCCGTTTGGTGGTGGATAAGCCCAACAACCATGAGGACAATATCATTCCCACCGTTCCCCTCCATCCGCTGTACGAGAAATATCCCGAATATTGGGACCTGGACGGTATGAAAGGCGTAGAGGTCTACGTGTGGCAGATGGCCGGAAACCTCTACTACTGCGGCGCTCTGCCCGGCACCAACCGCTTAAAGACCGAGGAGGAGATCCGAGCCCTTTTTGGTAACGGCGCTACCCTTGAAGAAATGCGCACCATCCTCCAACTCTGCGAGGTGGATCGGGAACGGGTGTCCATTATCCCCGTACGCAATCCTCTTTCGAGTTTTTGGTATGAAATCGACGTAGAGTATGCAAAACAAATCAACGCCCTGTTTTGGGGTGAATAAGCGACAAAAAAGCCTGTGCAAGCAACGCTTGCACAGGCTTTTTTTGCTATCTGAGTTCCACCACGGCGGTGCGGATGCCGCCACCCACAATGTCCACGTAGCCGTAGGTGCGGCCATACCGCAGACTGCCTGGATTGAAGAGATACAACCCGTCCACGTACTCCTCGTAGGGTTGGTGAGTATGCCCAAATAGGGCAATATCCGCCCCCGCCTCGCGGGCGGCCATATCGATACGGTAGAGGGTGTATTTCACGTCGTGGCGATGACCGTGGGTGAAATAAAACCGCTTGCCCCCGAAGGTCTCCTGACGGATGGGGATGAGGGTGCTTCCCATATCGCAATTGCCCGGCACGAGATAAAAATCCCGATCGGGATAGAGGTCGGCGGCGTCCTCTGCCTGACGCAGACCGTCACCCAGGAAAATCACCACCCTCGCGGTGGGCTGCTGCTCAATAGCCTCGCACAAACCCCGAAAATCGCCGTGCACATCCGACACAACCAATACACGCACCATACTCCCTCCCAACACATATTATACATAGACTGTACATACATTGTACCATACCGATACAGCGAAAACAAGGAGGAAAACCTATGAACGAGCCTTTTACCCCTGCCCAAACCGAAAAACTGCTGCAGATCGCCGCCGCCAAATTGGGCACCACCCCCGAGGAGCTGAAGACCGCCTTTCAGCAAGGCGGACTGAAAGGATTGTCCGCTTCCCTCCCCTCGCAGCAGGCGGAAAAGATGGGCGCCCTCACCCAAAACGGGCAAGTGGACAAATTGCTCAGCGACCCTGCGGTGCAACGCCTGCTGATCCAGCTCCTGGGGCAGTGAGGTGACCTATGGAGGATCTGAGCGAGAAACTGACCCAGCTACTCTCCTCCCCTGAGGGGATGAGCAAGATCCAGTCCGCTATGGCGGCGCTGGGCGGGATGATGGGGGGCGATGAGCCGGCCCCTGCGGCGGCGCCTGACCCGCCACCGCCTTCTGCACCGCAGATGGGGGGTATCGACACCGCCGCCATCACGCGGATCCTGCCCCTATTGGGACAGATGAATCAGGAAAACGAGGACACCCGGCTACTGGCGGCGCTGCGCCCCTATCTCCACGGGCAGCGGGCCCAGCGGCTGGAGGAAAGCCTGCGGCTGCTCCGGCTGATGAAGCTGCTGCCACTATTACAGGAGGGAGGGGTGAAGGATGGCGGATAACCTGATGCAGCTGCAGCGGCAGGCGGCACGGCGAGTGCGTGAGATGCAGGAGCACTCGCGGCGGGTGTTCGAGGCCCATCAGGGGGAGGCGCTGTGCGAGGCGGAAGCCCCGACACCTGCTCTGCCCCACCTGGAGGCGGAACAATGGCTCCTGCTGGGGCTGGCGCTGCTGCTCATGCGCTGCAGCGGACGGACGGAACTGGTGCTGGCGCTTCTTTATTTGGCGCTGTGATGCGGGAGTGAATGTCCCCACCCTTATGGTCTTGTTGGGTTTGATAAATTGTTAAACAAGCCTGCATAAGACCGCTTTTTTGTTTTTCGGTGGCATCTTATCGTAGGGACAGGTGGTCTCACCTGTCCGTTGTGGGTTTGTGCAGGCTTGGGCGGACAGGTCGGAGACCTGTCCCTACGTCAAGGTTGGTGACCTGTCCCTACGTCAAGGCCGGCGCACCGCCACAAGGTTGGCGTGGGTCGGTAGAGGCGGCGGTCACGGGCGAACGGAGTTCGTCCCTACCATGTCTATACGCCCTATTGCATTTTTTCACGGCGCAGAGTATAATAAAAGGCGGCGGAGGGGGACTCCGTCGCCTTAGTTCTTGTTGGATTATTCCTCCAGGGTCTTCTCTGCGGTGCGTAAGAGATTCAGCAGGGAGGAGGCAAACTGGGGATACTGGGCCTGCAGGTCGTCGGGCAGCATGGCGGGCAGGGTGCCCTCCTCCGCCTGGCGGCGGCACAATTCGCCCACAGTGGCGGCAGAATGGGCCGCAGAACCCATGGCCGCAGCCTGATAACGGTAATTCTCCACGGCGAACATGGCCTGAGGATTCTTGCCGTTGGCGGTGTACATCTGGCGGAAGATCACGTACACCATCTGAATCAGCGCGTTGGACACCTCCACCGTCAGCTCTTTATTGTTGCTCTTCTGCAGCAAATCAAAGATGACCTGCAACGAATTGACCAGCAGTTTCTTGTTGAGGACCGGCAGGACGCCTGCAGGGGTCATACGGCTGTCGCGGATGGCGGGATCCTGCTCGGGAATCTCCTCCACGGCGATCATGGTGCCTGCCTTGTCGGCGGTACGGCCCAAGAGATAATCGCAGGACACGCCGTAATAATCGGCGGCGGCCACCACAAAGTCCAGACCGCACTCGCGGATACCCTTCTCATAATGAGAGAGCAGAGCCTGAGAGATGTGCAGGTCGGTAGCGGCCTTCTTCTGGCTGATGCCGCGCTCTTTGCGCAGCAGGGTCATCATACGGGGAAAAGCGGCGTTCATACGCGCGGCACCTCCTATCAAACTGTCCCTCTTTTTGCGAGGGGTGCATTGGAGATTTTACTCCATTTGACCCCCAAATGTCAAGTGAAAATTTTACAGATAGTTGATTTTTTAGCGAAAAATCCAACAAGGAGTTAAAATTATGAAAACTTACAAGATTCATCTCATCCGTCACGGTGTCACCGAGGCCAATCAGGACGGGCGCTACATCGGGCGCACCGACCTGCCGCTGTCCCCCGAGGGGTTGGCGCACTTGTTGCAACTGAAGGAGAAATACCGGTATCCCGGTGGGGTGCGGTTTTTCACCAGCCCCCTGATGCGGTGCAAGCAGACGCTGGAGGTGCTGTACCCCGGCTGTAACCCCGAGGCGGTGGAGGGCCTTGCCGAGTGCGATTTCGGCGAATGGGAAGGTAAAAGCATCCGCGACCTGAAGAATGACGAGCGCTTCCTGCGCTGGATGGAGGGTGCCGACCGCACCATCCCCGGCGGCGAGGACAGCGAGGATTTTCGCGCCCGGGTGTGCGGAGCGTTTGAGGGGATCGTGAGCGACCTCATCCACCACGGCGATACCGAGGCGGTGGTGTGCACCCACGGCGGCGTGATCACCATGCTGATGCAGATCTACGGCTTGCCCCGGTTGGAGGCGAAGGAGTGCATCGCCGCCGCAGGACAGGGATTCACGCTGCGGGTGACGCCGTCCATTTGGATGAGCGAGCCCTTGGCAGAGGTGTTGTGTATCGTTCCTTGGGAGAAGGAGTAAAACAAAGGAGGAATAGTCATTGTTTATTGCATTAGATTCTAATGGTAACAGAATTGACGTCAAAAACGCTGAAAAAGGCAATGACTATTTCTGTCCTGTATGTAACAATCCGTTACAAGTAAAAGAAGGCAAAATCAAAATTAAACATTTTGCTCACATCTCTGGTAGCGATTGTGATGATTTCTCAACAGATATGTCCGAATGGCATCGCAATTGGCAAGAGCAGTTTCCAGCCGATTCTCGTGAAATTGTAATTACAATTGATAATGAAAGCCATCGTGCAGATGTCGCTTTTGAAAATTATGTAATTGAATTTCAAAACTCACCCATTACCGCGGAGAAATTTGAGCAAAGAAATGCTTTTTATACTAAAGCAGGAAAAAAAGTGATTTGGATTTTCAATTTGATCGATGATTTCCGAAAAGGTCATTTTGTTATGATCGAAACTTTCCGCGGTGGTGCAGAATGGAAATGGAAATACAGTAACCAATGCTTTCACAATTTCGTTCCTCAAAAAAGGAAAGGGGAAGTTATACTACTCTTTCAGTTAAAGGATGCAGATTTTCTCAACAATGACAATCCGCCAAACTATTTAAAGCGCGTTTCTTATGTATGGGAGTTGTGTTCTCCTCCTTTTAGCATTATCCAAATGGTAGATAATCCTTCAAACAAGCAATCTCTTCTGCAATGGATAACTTCTACTCTCCCATAACAGCAATTTGCACAATATTTTCTGCTATACAAAGCGGATAATTTTTTAACAAAACTATTGTATGCCGCGGGGAAATGCGCTATAATAAAGTTATCAAGGTAAAATTACCATCAAGGAGGACAAAACTATGCCACTCGTAAACACCAAAGAAATGTTCCAGAAGGCCTATGAGGGCGGCTACGCCATCGGCGCTTTCAACGTCAACAACATGGAGATCATCCAGGGTATCGTGGACGCCTGCAAGGAGCTGAACAGCCCCGTCATTCTGCAGGTCTCCGGCTCTGCCCGTAAGTATGCCCGTCACGCCTATCTGTACAGCATGGTCAAGACCGCCGCTGAGGAGACCGGCCTGCCCATCGCCCTGCACCTGGACCACGGCTCCAGCTTTGAGCTGTGCAAGGAGTGCATCGACGGCGGCTTCACCTCCGTGATGATCGACGGCTCCCATCTGGACTATGAGGAGAACGTGGCCCTGACCAAGAAGGTGGTGGAGTACGCCCACGCCCACGGCGTCACCGTCGAAGGTGAGCTGGGTCAGCTGGCCGGCGTGGAGGACGAGGTCAGCGTGGAGGCCGACAAGGCCAACTACACCGATCCCGATCAGGTGCTGGATTTCGTGACCCGCACCGGCGTGGACTCCCTGGCCATCGCCATCGGCACCAGCCACGGCGCCTTCAAGTTCAAGCCCGGTCAGAACCCCCAGCTGCGCTTTGACATCCTGCAGGAGGTTATGGACCGTCTGCCCGGCTTCCCCATCGTGCTGCACGGCGCCTCTTCCGTGATGCAGGAGTACGTGGCCACCGTCAATCAGTACGGCGGTCAGATGGCCGATGCCATCGGCATCCCCGAGGATATGCTGCGCCAGGCCGCCAAGATGGCTGTCTGCAAGATCAACGTGGACTCTGACCTGCGTCTGGCTCTCACCGCCGGTATCCGCAAGCACTTCGCTGAGGAGCCCACCCACTTCGATCCCCGCCAGTATCTGGGCGACGGCCGTGCCAACATCACCGCCGTTGTGAAGCACAAGATCGAGAACATTCTGGGCAGCGCCAACCGCGCCTAATCCCTACGTAAATGAGTGCAGGCGCAGAGTGGTCTCTGCGCCTGCTTTGCTTTTGGGGTAGGATACGCTCTGCGACCACCTCATCCACCGCCATTTGGCGGTCCCCCTTCCCCTCGAGGGGAAGGCATTTCCTCGATTGGAGGTAACGGCTATGCTGTTAGTGCTGGATATGGGCAACACCAACATCACCATCGGCGTGTACGAGGGCAAAAAGCTCAAGCTGCAATCCCGCCTCGCCACCGACCGCACCAAGATGGAGGACCAATACGCCGTCGAACTGATGGACCTCATGCGGCTGTATAAGCTGGAGAGCGCCGCCTTTTCGGGGGCCATCCTAGCCTCTGTGGTGCCGCCCCTCAACCACGCCATCATCGGCGCGGTGAAAAAAGCGGTAGGTGTCACTCCTTTGCTGGTTGGTCCCGGCACCAAGACGGGGCTGAATATCCGCATCGACAACCCCGCCCAGTTGGGGGCTGACCTGCTGGTGGGTGCGGTCGCCGCGGTGGAAGCCGTGGGCTATCCCTGCATCGTGTGGGATCTGGGCACCGCCACCACCGTGTCGGTGGTGGACGACAAAGGCGCCTTCCGCGGCGGAGCCATCATGCCCGGTATTCAGCGTGGTCTGGATGCGCTGGCGGCGGGCACCTCCCTGCTGCCCCAGATCAGCGTGGACGCCCCCGACAAGGTCATCGGCACCAACACCATCGCCTGCCTGCAGTCCGGCGCGGTATACGGCAACGCCGCCCTCATCGACGGGATGAACGCCCGCATCGTGGAGGAGCTGGGCTACGACGCCCCTGTGGTGGTCACCGGCGGATTGGGACGGGAGATCGCCCCCCAATGCCGCAGCAGGGTGACCTACGTGGGCGAACTGCTGTTGGAGGGTCTGCGGCTCATCTACGAGAAAAATCAAAAATAATCGCATCCTGCCCTATGGCGGGACAGCCAAACGGCGTTCCAGCCTTGATGGATGAATGCGTTTAGAATATATCCAAAACGTGGTATTCCCTTTGGGAAACGACAGTAAAGGAGTGTTTTTTATGTCTAATACCAAGCAAACCATTCTGCGATTGGTGCAGCTCGGCCTGCTTTCCGGCCTGATCATCCTCTTGCAAACCGTGATCGTCATCCCCATGCCCGGTAGTCTCACCCTCTCTTTGGTGCTGGTGCCCATCGTGGTGGGGGCGGTGCTGTACGGCGCCAAATCCGGCGCTCTGTTGGGCGGTGTGTTCGGCGTGCTGGTGTCGGTGATGGCCGTTCAGGGGCAGTTGGGCGCCCTCACCAATATGATGGTAGCGTACAACCCTTTCCTCACCGTAGCCGTATGTATGCTCAAGGGCATCGGTGCCGGCTGGTTGGCCGGCCTGGTGAACGGCCTGTTTGCAAAGCGTCCCCTCATCGGCATCTTTGCTGCCGCGGCGGTGGCGCCCATTGTGAATACCGGTATCTTCCTGCTGGGTATGTTTACCGTATTCCGCGGCGTGTTGGTGGAGGTTGCCGCCGGTGCAAACCCTCTCTCTTTCGCCATCGTGGCACTGGTGGGCTTTAACTTCGTTATCGAGTTTGTTGCCAACCTGTTACTCGCCCCCGCCATCTCCTCCATTGTGAAGGCGGTTAAAAAAATCGGCAAATAAGGAACATAAAAAGGTCTGTGGCTGACGCCACAGACCTTTTTTCGTCATAGGAGAACCGAGAGGAGCAGCATCTCGCGGGCTTTTTCGTAGATGGCTTCAAACTCGCGTAGGGGCAAGGGATTTTTGCCTACCCCCAGCTCTAAGGTGAAGGCAGGACGAGCGAAACAGTCGATGAACCAGTCCTTAAATCCGCCGTGGGAGGAGCCTTCGGCAGGGTCGGCCATGGCGTAGCCCGACACGGCGGATAACACCTGCGCCATCATACGACTTTGGGGTGGGGTGTGGGGACCGTAACGCCAATAGATCTCCTCTCCCTGGGTGTGAAGCGCCACCACGTGGCGAAAAGGCACGCGGCGGCACAGATCCGCCAGGGCGCGGGTCTCCGGTTCGCTTTCGGGCTGTTTGCCGCAATTTTTGCCGCTTTTTTGCGCTAAGGCTTGCATTTCCTCCCATCCTGCGTTAAAATTAGAATTGATATCCACCCCGCGGGCATTCCCCCGCCATGCGCCCGGGACGTCCGCCCCCAACCGAGCCGCCGCCGCGGCATAGGCGCCGGCGGCCGAACTGCCGTAGCGGGCAATCTCCACCCCGTCGGGATTGGTGAGAGGGATAAACCATACCTGCCGTCCCTGCAGGGCGCGGGTCAGCGACACGCCGCACAGCGGCAGATCCGCGCGCAGATGGGAACACATCTCCTCGCACAGCCGCAGAGCACATAGCGTGGTGATCCACTCCGGCCCGTGGAAGGCGGCGGCCATCAGCACCTGTGTGTCGTCCCCCTCCCCCAACACCAAAGCGACGATCTCCCTGCCCAACACACTGCGTCCAACCACAATAGGGCGCAAGCACGGGTAACGGCCGCACAGGGCGGTCATCAGCCCCCGTGAAACCCCATCGTCTATCGGCTGCGGGCGTACCAGACGCCCCTGCACACCCACATACATACTCACTCATCCCTTTCAGGAGGATACTATGGAACATCTGATCGAACAAACCAAGGAGCGGTCCACCGCCTTTCAGGGCTGCCTGCTGCGGTTGGACGTGGACACCGTCACCCTGCCCGATGGCCAGGAGGGCATCCGCGAATACATCCGCCATCCCGGCGGCGTGGGGGTGGTCGCCCTCACCGACGAGAGGGAGGTGCTGTTGGTGAAGCAGTACCGCTATCCCTACGGCGAGGTGCTGGTGGAGATCCCTGCCGGCAAGCGGGATCCCGGGGAGGAGCCCCTCAAGACGGGAATGCGGGAGCTGGAGGAGGAGACCGGTTATCGCGCCGCCAACTATACCCCTCTCGGCACCCTCTACCCCACCCCCGGTTGCTGTGACGAGGTGGTGTATCTCTATCTGGCCACGGGGCTCACCGCCGCCGAGGCTCACCCCGACGCGGACGAATTCCTGGACGTGGAACGGTGTCCGCTGGAGGAAATGGTCAAACGGGTAATGGCAGGCGAAATCACCGATGCCAAAACCCAGATCGGAATTCTGAAAACCAAGCTGCTGCTGGACAGCCAAAAGGAGGAAGCGTAAATGGGTAAGAAAAAGAAGAACTACGAAAAGCCGAGCAAGGTCAAGCGCTTTTTTGATATCGCTATGTGCGTGATGCTGGTGATCATCCTCACCTTCCAAGTGCTGGGGCTCATCGGTGCGTCAACCAGTGAGGTCATCGCCATCAAGGAAAGCAAGGGTCTCATCCCCACCTGGATCGGCGCCATATACCTCATCGGTATGTCTGTGCTGCTGTGCCGCCTGTGGAAAAGGAAGGAGAAGCTGTCTCTCATCCCGCTGGCGCTGGGTGCTGTCGGCGCAGCGATGGCTCTCGTCGTAGCGCTGACCCTGCGTGCCGCTCTGCCCCTGCAGGCAGCCGGTACCAACGTCAGTCTGGGCGGCATTCAGGGCCTTAACGAATGGCGTCTCTTCTGGCGCCACTATTCGTTGGTCGTGGTAGGTGCTGTGGCGGCGATTGTCAGCTTCATCCACTACAAGGGCCTGCGGGATGCCCGCGTCCGCAAGGAGAACGAAGCCTATCAAGAGGCCTTCAACTTTGATAAGGACAATCCCCTGCTGGAAAAGGACGACAAGAAAGATAAAAAGAAGAGTAAGAAAGAGCGCAAGGCGGAGAAAGAGTAATCTATTGTATGCCGCGGCGTGAGTAAGTATGAAAAAGAGGCTGTGATTCCAACCGGAATCACAGCCTCTTTTGTGTCTGGTTTATTCCAACCCCAACAAGTGCTTGGCATTGCCGCAGGAGATCTTTTCCCGATCGGAGGCGGACAGCCCTAAGCTATCCAACAGCCGCCACTCCATAGCGGCGGTGTGCCACGGACTGTCGGTGCCGAACAGCATCCGCTCGGTGCCGTGGCGCTCGAGGATCTTTTCGGCGTAATACTTGGGCATCATCCCATAGCCGAAGGAGGTGTCAAAATACACGTCCCGCCCGCAGAGGTGCTCGAGCACCTCCTCGCCGCACTGGATACCGCCCCAATGGGCCGCCACCACGGGGGTGGAAAACCAATCGAGGGCACGGGCCAACTGCTCCGGCATACAGCCGTAAGGCGGGGTGAAGCCGTAGTCCACGCCGGCGTGGAACACCGTGATCAGCCCCAGATCGGAAATCTTGCGGTAGAGGGGCTTCATCTTGGGGTCGTCCACCGCAAAGCCCTGATAATCGGGGTGGAGTTTCACGCCGGGGAGACCCAACGTCTTGATGCGCTCCAGCTCCTCCAAGGCGTCGGGGGCGTCGGGATGCACCGAGCCAAAGGAGAAGATGTCCACGCCGTTGTGGATGGAGGCGGCGAAGTCGTTGACCTTTTTCTGCTGGGTGGGGTTGGTGGCGATGTGCAGCACCACCGAGGCGTTGACCCCCTCCTCCACCATACTGCGACGCAGACCCGCCACCGTACCGTCGGTGTAAGGAGTCAAGCCCCCTGACACGTGGGAAAGGCGGCTGATCGCCTTCACCGCCAAGGCGTCGGGGAAGCAATGGGTATGAAAATCAATGCGCACAATGGGTCATCTCCTGTTATGGGATAGGAGTAGTGTGTGTTGAGAGCACGTTTATATGCTCTCGATTTTAATCAGGCTGGTGTTGCCGGTGGCACCGGGGGCACCGCCGGTGATGACGATGTGGTCACCCTTTTTCAGCGACAGCTCCTGCTCTGCAATCTTCTTAGCGGTGTAGAACAGCACGTCAGTGGAGGAAAACTTTTCGCACATAGCGGGGGTGACGCCCCAGGACAGAGCCAGCTTGCGCCAGGTGCCCTCGTCGGTGGTGAGGCCGATGATGTCCACGGGGGCGCGGAAACGGGAGACCATGCGGGCGGTCATACCCGACAGGGAGCAGGCCACAATGGCCTTGGCGTTTATGTCAATGGCCATGCCGCAGGTAGAGTGGGAGATGGCATCTACGTGGTTGCGAATCTCAAACTCCGCGGTGGCGAAGCGCTTGCGGTAGTTGATGCTCTCCTCGGCGGTCTTGGCAATCTTGGCCATGGTCTTGACCGCCTGAACGGGGTACTGGCCTGCGGCGGTCTCGCCGGACAGCATAATGGCGGAGGTGCCGTCGTAGACGGCGTTGGCTACGTCGGAGATCTCCGCACGGGTGGGGCGGGGATTGTGGATCATCGACTCCAGCATCTCGGTGGCGGTGATGACCCGACGGCCCATCATACGGCATTTGGTGATCAGTTTTTTCTGGATGGTGGGCAATTTTTCAAAGGAGATCTCCACGCCCATATCGCCGCGGGCCACCATAATGCCGTCGCAATATTGGCAGATCTCCTCGATGTTATCCACGCCGGACTGATTCTCGATCTTAGCGATCAGCTCGATGTCGGTGGCGTTCAGCTCCTTGAGGTAGGCGTGCACGTCCAGCAGATCCTGGGCGCAAGACACGAAAGAACAAGCGATGAAATCCACCCCATTCTCCACGCCGAAGGCGATGTCCGCCTTGTCCTGCTCCGAAAGGTAGGTCTGCTTCATCACCTTGCCGGGGAAGGACATACTCTTGCGGTTGGACAACTCGCCGCCGTCGGTGACAATGGTGTGGATGTCCGCACCCTCGATGGCGGTGACCTCAAAAGATAAGAGGCCGTTATTCAGCAGGATGGTGTCCCCCACCTCCAGCTCCCGAGGCAGGTTGGCGTAGCTGACCGAGACGATGCGCTCGTCGCCCTCCACCTCGTCGGTGGTAAAGGTAAAGATGTCGCCCTCGTTGAGGTAGATCTTACCCTCCTTGAAGGTGCGGATGCGGTATTCGGGGCCCTTGGTGTCCAGCATAATGGCGATGGGCAGATTCAGGTCCTCCCGCACCTTTTTCACCAGATCGATGCGGCGCTGGTGCTCGTCATAGGTGCTGTGAGAAAAGTTAAGGCGCGCCACGTTCATACCGGCCTTGCACAGGCCGATCATTACCTCTTCGGAGTCGGTGGCTGGACCGATGGTGCAGACGATTTTGGTTTTACGCATAACATATGCCCCCAGTATAATGAAATCGTGTTTATTATACCACTTTTGCGACGAAATGCAACGGGGAATGCGATTTTTATGGGTAGTTGTTGCCTATTCCATCCCACGGGCGGCAGATTGCCGCCCGGAAAAGCAAGAAGCGCCCCACCCAATCGGGTGAGGCGTTTCGTCACGCAAAAACCGAGTTGTATTTACTTTTCCACCACCAGCAATACACCCTCGGGACCGATACGGTTTTCGGGAATGGTCAGTAGATCCTCTTCGATGCACTTTTCAATCAAAGCGTTTGTCACGTGGGCGCCGGCAATCAATTGCGCATAGGATTTCCACTCCTCCAGCAGATGCTTTTGAATGTGGGAGCGGATGTAGCCGTGGAGTTCCTCTGCGATCTGACGGCACAGGTCGTCCAGGGAATCGTAATAGCCCTGCAACAATTTCCCGAAAGCGTCCCAATCCTTTTTCTCGATGGCAACGATGCGAGGCTCCAGCACGTCCCCCACTTTGCGTAAAAATCCGCACTGGATGGCTTTGGCGGCAACCTCTTTTTGTTCATCGGACAAGTCAGCGACCGACAAGCCACCGATGGCTTTGAGGGTTAGGCGCAATTTCTCATCGTTGGTGATAAGATCGCCGCAACTATATTGTTTTTCCACACGCTTGCCGTAGATGCTGCGGATAAACACGTAGGGATAACCACAAAAATCCTTGGTGGCATTGCCGTCACAGCCGTAGAACATTTCGTCCTCCGACGCGTCCATATCGTTGGCGACCGCCACCACCGTAAAAGGCCGGTCAGGCTGTTGTGCGTCCTTGAAATACTCTTCTTCAAGGATTTTCGCCACCTTGCCTCTGGTAAACCACACCGACTCGCTGATCAGCGTCCACAGGATAAAGCGTAGGTCGGTTTGGGCGCTCAAATAGGGAAAATCCAAGAACCGCTGTTTGTTTTTCTCCAGATACTGCTTCAATCGAGCGCAGAGCACATCCGCGTACCTACAGTACACATCATTGATCTCATCAAACTCCTTTTCGTCCACCACGAGAACGTTGGTGATATACTTGTCGCCCACTTTGCGGAGCATACCGTAGGTGCCGTTTTTGCCTTTCACCTGAATATCCAGTTCATTCTCAATGTACGGCATCGGCACGCACAGCTCCTCGGACAGCTCCTTGGCACTTTTTGCCTTGTCCTTGCAGGCATAGACGAGATTTTGAGAAAGGATGCGTTCCGCTTTTTTAGAGGGGTCGTTACCCGTAGGGTTACCAGTTCCGATAAAACCCATTACAACGGGCTTCAAAGACAAATT
Organism: Clostridia bacterium; assembly: GCA_017520705.1. Lineage (GTDB taxonomy): Bacteria > Bacillota > Clostridia > Oscillospirales > Acutalibacteraceae > UBA5905. Next base: position 70,261 of record JAFXFF010000018.1, read on the forward strand.
TCGTTCACTCATAGTTTCAACCTCTTTTCTTACCGTATTTCGTGCAGAAAACAAACGCTGCTTGACGGCGGATTCGCTGATGCCGAGTTTGCAGGCAATATCCGCCACCTTCATCTCGTCCAAATAGTAGAGCACCATCACCTCGCGATTGGCTTTGGAGAGGAAGGCAATCTCTCGGAAGATACGCCGCAGTTCTTCTCTCTGGGCGGTCTCCTCGATGAATTGATCGATTTCATTCGCCTTAGCAGGCAGGGACAGTTCCTCGTTTTCGATACTCACCGTCTGCTGTGCCCGACTTCTCTTTTCGGAAAAATCGGCATACACACGCCGTGCAATCGTCCACACAAAGGCATAGAAATTGTCGATGTGTTCCTGCTTATGTACGGCAGAAATCACTGCCAAAATGATGTCGGAGCACAGATCCTCCGCCTCGTGGGAGGTGTTGCACCGCCGATAGGCGTATTGATAGACCTTGTCGAGGAAGACTTGCTCGCCGATAAGTTGTAAGATTTCGTTTGTTTTCATAGCGCACCTTTGATTCAATCATGATCGATTCGCCTATATAGTCGGCAAAATGAGAGGTTGGTTAGGTGTTTTGGAGATAGTATAGCATATTTTTTGCCGTTTGTCGCGTTTACTGTTCCATCAAGCCGTCCAAAAGACGCCGCTTATACTGCAAGTCCTCATCCTGCCTGGACAACGGCGCCAAAGCATCAAAGGTATCCGCCACGGAGCGATACAGGCTTTGCCTCTCTTGCTCATCCATATAATCGCCCATTTTCATCGCCGCGTAAAACAGATGCATTTGGAACCAATAGTTAGCAAATCGGAGATTGGCCCACATCATTTCAATGTCTGTGTCGATGTCAATCTCTAAAAACTCTGCCGCATTGAGAATCGAATGCGCCTTACTCGCCCACTCAAAGGCTTTGTTGCTATTACCCACGGCGGCATATGTGCAAGCAATCAACTGAATCGCCCGTCCGCGACAGTAACTATTGCTTGCGGTGCGATAGATCTCGGAGCACAGTTCAACGATTTCTTTGCTGTACCCCACCTTATCGGTGTCATAATAGGCTGCCATCAAATGCACCTTTACCTGCTCATTGTTGGGCATCCGTTGTAATGCTTCTTGCCATAGCGAAATGTTTGCTGCATTCTTTCCTTCGCGTTGGTGATGCTCTGCCTCTGCCTCATACTTTTCCAACAACAGTTTTTCGTCCAATTGTTCCGCCATTAACAGTTCGTCAATGGTGATGCCGAAATAGCGGGAGATGAGCGGCAACAAGGTGATATCGGGTAGGGATTTTCCCGTTTCCCACTTGCTCACCGCCTGATAGGACACGTTTAGTGCCTGTGCCATCTTTTCCTGTGACACGTTCTTCGCTTCACGCAAATGCTTGATGTTATCTGCAAATCGTTTTGTCATATTATTCACTCCTTTTATTTGAGTTGTGGCCACAACCACATTGTACGCAGAAAAGGAGAAAATTACAATAACCGCGCTGTTGAGTTTTGGTTGAGTTTCTCAACCACAGTGATAGTGACGGGCGGCAGATTGCCGCCCCTACAGATTCTATCTAACCTTGCGGTGGCACCGTAGGGGCGAACTGCGTTCGCCCGCGGGCGGTCACAGACCGCCCCTACAATCCTATCCCACCACGGTACGGTAAGGACGAATAAAACAAAAAAGACCGTAGACGCGATGTCTACGGTCTCGGTTTCAGGAGCCCTGAGAACTGAATAAAGATAACATTGAGAAGAATTGGAAAGAACCAGCTGCGGGTCGCGGTGCATCTTCACCGCTTCCTCGCCAAAAATGTGTTCGTTTACATCTGTTCGAATTTGTAGGTCAAGCCCTCGATCGATTAGTACTGTCAAGCTAAAGACATCACTGCCCTTACACA